>NZ_JBMWDR010000005.1:0-218958 GCF_049545525.1 Microbacterium sp. NPDC064942
TCGCACCACCACCGACGAGACCCCTGGCTAGACTGCCCGCAACCGTTCACTTTTCGAGCGCCGAAAGTGACCAGGATTCACCCGCCGCCGACACCGCGTTTCGCCACATCGTTCGTTGAGCTTGAGGGTGCCGGTATCTCTTCGGCGGGTGATGCGAGCAGGCTCGGTTTCAGGTTCGCATGCGCGTTGACGCGACTTCGGAGACTGAGGAATCTGACGTGGTCACTTGAGGCGGGTGCGTTCTGCCTGGGCGAGGGATGGTGAGGTCCCCGTTTCCGGAGGTGTGAATCGCCCTGGGTTTCGTTCCGTTCTCCAAGCAAGGATGGAACCGATGAATCAGAGATACTCGCCCGAGATGCGGGAGAAGGCGTTGCGGATGGTGGAGGAGGCAGTGCCCTCGCATCCAAACCTGATGGCCGCCGTGCGGCACGTGGCCGGGATGCTCGGCATGAGCCCGGAGACGCTCAGAGTGTGGCATCGCCGGCGCGAAGTCGACGCGGGGAAGCGTCCCGGCGTCCCGACCGATGTCGCGGAGGAGAACGCGCGACTCAAGCGTGAGAACGCGGAGCGGCGGAAGGCGAACGAGATCCTGCGGGCTGCGAGCGTGTTTTTCGCGAAGGAGCTCGACCGCCCCTCGAGGAGATGATCCGGTTCATCGACATGCACCGGGCTCAGTTCGGGGTCGAGCTCATCTGCCGTGTCCTCAGGGACGTGGTGCGAGGGTTCCTTACCTCCCGCGGCTATCGGACCGCGAAGACCCGCCCGCCTCGGCGCGGCAGCTGAAGGACGACCTGCTCGTCCCGGAGATACGGAACTTCACCACCCCCGCGCCGCGCGCGTGGTGTCGGCGAGCACCCATCGCATGTGGGAGCGGAGGAAGGACTCGTCGAAGTAGAGCGTCCATAGCCGCACAGTCGGGTCTGGGCGCACTGAGCACCACATGCCGGCCCCGAGAGCCATCGCGTAGCCCGGTGTCAACTCGTGGATGCCTGTGGCTGTCTCAATGTGTGCGGCGCCCTCGAGGACGTGGACGATCTTGGCGTGCCCAAACACGGCGCGGTGGATGCGTTCGGCGCGCACGCTCTCCACCGCCGACGACGGCGGACCGGCCGGCCGGCCAATAACGTAGCCGCGGCCGGTATCGTCACGATCCCGCAGGGGTGGGACCGCATCCCGTCCGATCAATGGCGCCGTCACGCGTTCATCGACACGACCAGTTCCGTGGCCTCCGGAAGGTTGCGCCGTGGTCACGCCCGATAGCCGATGACAGTGGTCATGCCGGTTTCGGCGTGGTAGATGTTGTGGCAGTGGGCGACCCAGAGACCTGGGTTGTCAGCGTCGAAGTCGACGGTGAGGGTCTGCTTGGGCAGGATGATCGACGTGTCTTTCCGCGGGCCGCCACCTTCATGCTGGTAGGTGTGACCGTGTAGATGGAATGGGTGCCACATCTCGGTGTCATTAGTGATCGTGAACCGGACTCGTTCGCCTTCGCGGATCTCGTGCGCGCCGTCGAGGGGCTGATTCATATCGAACCGTCGCCCGTCGATGCCCCAGTCGTATTCGGCCATACCTCCGGTGAGAGTGATCGCCACGGTCCGATCAGGCTGCCGTGAGGACAGCGCAACGCTGCTATCTGACGTCAGCAGCTGCGCGGTCCCGATCCGGCTGCTAGTGAGCTCCGGGATGCTCACATCGGCCGTCGGTGCTGCCGCGGCGCTGCCGGTGCGGATGACGGCGAAACCGCGATCGCGTTTGCCCTCGGCCTGAGCGATGAGGGGGAACGCGCCGTCATCCAGGGTAATGATCGCGTCGTAGCGTTCGCCCATGCCGATGAGGATGCTGTCGACTTCGACCGGTTCCACGGGGAATCCGTCGGTATGGGTGATGGTGAGCGTGTGACCGCCGATGGCGAGGCGGAACGCGGTGTCGCTGCCGGCGTTGATGATCCGCAGCCGCACCTTCTCGCCGGCCCGCCCGGTGAACTGGGTCGGGTCGGCGGGGGGCTTCCCGTTGACGAGGTAGAGGGGATAGTAGACGTCGCCGGCGTCGCCGCCGAGCAGGTCGGAGGTGGCGCCCATGAGGGTGTTGCCCATCCGCATGAACATGTCGCCCATCCCGCCCATGTCGCCCATCCCGGCGGACAGTTCGTCAAGGACGTCGTCGGGGGTGGCGGTGACGCCGTCGAGCCAGTCGTCGAGGATGATGACCCACTCGTCCTCGTACCCGCCGGGCTCGGCGGGGTCCTCGACGATCAGCGCCCCGTACAGGCCACGGTCCAGCTGCACCCCGACGTGGGGGTGGAACCAGTAGGTGCCGGGATCGGGCGCGATGAACTCGTAGTCGAAACTGGCCCCGGCCTTGATGGGCTGCTGGGTGACCGGCGGGACGCCGTCCATGTCGTTGCGCAGCGCGAGCCCGTGCCAGTGCACGGAGGTGTCCGCCTCGAGCTGGTTCCGGACGGTGGCCTTCAGAGTGTCTCCGGCGCCGAGACGGATCACGGGCGCCGGAACAGACCCGAACGCCCAGGTCGGCGCGGTCGCCCCGGCTAGGTCCAGCACGGTCGGGGCGGCGGTGAGGGTCGCGGTGGTGACCTTCCCGGTGCCGCCGCGGCGCCGCTCGGCGCCTTGGACCTGGGCGCCGTCGGGCTGCACCCAGTTCGCCGCCGGCGCGCAGGATGCCAGCGCGACCGTCGCGACGGCGCCAATGCTGACGCCGAGGAACCCTCGCCGAGTTAGGAGGAAGCGGGGGCGTGGGGCGGGCGACGGGTTCATCGTTGTTTCCTTTCCGGCCGGGAGCGCGGGCCGTGGTTTTCGTCAGGGAGGCCGTCCGCGTCGGACGTCGCATGATCGGCGGAGGCTGGTGGGGCACGATTGCCGGTTGCCGTGACGGCCGAGGGCTCTGAGCGCCTGGATCCGATGGCGAGCAACGCCATTGCGATCAGCACGATCACGGTCCCGATCCAGCCCCACAGGCCCGGGTCCTCGCGCAGGATCAGCAGCGACAGCAGGATCCCGAAGACCGGCACGAGCAGCGTCCACGCGGCGAGGAGGTCGAGCCGGGCACGTCCGATCTCGGTGAACCAGGCGACCGTGGTGGCGGCGGTGCCGACCAGTGATAGGAACAGCAGGGTGAGGATGAACCGGATGTTCCAGTCGATCGTGGGCGGCCCTTCTGTGACGGCTGCGGTGTCGGCGAGGATCGCACCTCCGATGAGCAGCTGAGCTGCCGCCACGACTCGGACGTCTGCGTGCACGATCCGGCCGATAAGGGTGCCGGCGGTGATCGCGGCGGCGGAGGTCAGTGAGAGCCACGCTCCGGTGCCGAGCCCGGAGGGAAGGACGATGATGAGTAGGCCGGTGAAGCCCAGGCCGATCGCGGCGATCGCGGCGGGGGAGGGACGCTCGCGGTAGAGCCACCACGCGGGCAGCAGGATCAGGATTGGCTGCGCGTTGGCGAGCACCGAGGCGATCCCGGTCGACAGTCCGGTCGCGGCGACGAACATCGTCGCGAATGCCAGGGCGATGTTCACCAGTCCGAGGCAGACGATCAGTGCCCATGTCTTCGGGTCGCGGGGAAGAGGTGCCCGCTGGATGCCGGCGACGGTTGCGAGCGCGACCCCGGCGATGAGGGCTCTCAGTGCCGCGAGCCACAGCGGCGGGGCGTCTTGCAGGCCGACGGTGATCGCGACGAAGCACGACCCCCAGGCGAGCGTGACCCACAGCATCCGCAGCGGTCGGGGGTGCCCGTGCCGGCTGGCGTCCGAGAGGGGGCGGACGACGGTGTTCACGACGACTCTAGGGTGTCGGTCCCGCTGTCGCCCCCGTGGCGTCGATGATTCGAGTCGTGGGCGCCGGTGTGGTGGCGGTGGCCGAACAGGTGCACGGCGGCCATGCCGATGATCGCGACGTAGGGCAGCACTGCGACGACGTGGGGAAGGTGGTCGATGAACAGGTAGATCGCGATCCCGAGCACGGAGATCCCGATGATCAGCCACGCCGTCACAGGCATCCGTCGCCGCGGGTCGCCTTCGCCGGGATGGTCGGCGGGCGGTTGGTGGTCACCGGTCATGGTCGGGCTCCTCCGCCGGTGTGAGGAAGTCCTGGCGCATGCCGAGGCTCTCGTCGGTGAGGCGGATCGAGGTCGCGGCGTCGGGGACGGTGCCCGTCAGCGCGCGGATCGCGTCGATCGTCTCGGGCACGACGATGGCCTCGTTGTAGACCTGGTAGGCGAGGTAGGCCTCGCTGCCGTTCACGGTGACCAGGTCCTCCCACACGGCGACCTCCCACATGTCTCCCCGGGGGCGGCCGAGATCGCGCATCAGCTCGACGGTGGAGTTGAGGGCGACCAGGCCGTCGGACATCCGGACGAACGCGATGCGGGGCGCGGCGCGCAGGGCGTCCAGCACCTCGTCGCGGGTCGCCTCCCGGGTCAGTTGCAGCGTCCAGTAGTGGCTGTGGGTCTGCGTGTGGGCGCCTTTGGCGGCGATCGTGACGACATCGAGTCCGGGGAGCACGGTCTGTGCGTCGGGGCCCTGATGAGAGGGGATGGTCGGTTCTGGGACCATCGTGTTCATGATCCCGCCGAGGTGCGATTCCCAGGGGTCGGTGGCGCGGCGGATGAGCACCCCGCGGGCGCGCAGCAGGAGTCCGGCCGCATCCAGCGCGCCGAGGATCCGCACGATGCTGGTGGTGTTGCAGGAGACCACCCGGGTGCTGTCCCTGCCGATGGCGCTGGCGTAGTTGGCTTGGGCGACGAAGGAGTGGCCGGTGGTGGAGTGGGACTCGCCGCCTTGGAGCACTGCCTTGACGCCGAGGGCGCGGTAGCGCTCCAGGTTTCCCGCTGCCACATGCTTGGGGGTGGTGTCGACGACGACGTCGCACTGCGCGAGAAGGTCGTCGAGCACTCCCTGTGCGGGCACGTCGGCGCCCCGCATGGCCTGCTGCGCCTCGATGGTGGAGGCGAACACGGGCAGGCGGTTCGCTGCGGACTTGATCCGCCAGTCGGTGGCGATGTCCGCGACGCCGACCAGGTCCATGTCCGACTGCAGCAGGACCGCGTCGGCGACGCGCTTGCCGATGACGCCGTAGCCGTTGACGCCGACTCGAATGGTGTTCATGTGTGTGCCTTTCTGATGAGGGATGGGAGCCGCGGCGGTCATCGCCGTCGCCGCGTGGTCCAGAGCAGGTAGCCGCCGAGTGCGGTGACCACGCTCGCGCCGGCGCCGATCATGACGCCTTCCCGCGAGCGCCATCTCGTGTTCCCGCTGACGAGTTCGCCGATGCCGTTGATCAGGGCGGCGGTGATCATGCCGGCGATCAGGCGATTGCCGATCCGTTCAGCCCGTCCCACGAGCGGTTCCAGTTCGGCCGCGCGCAGGTGCACCTCGAGGCCGCCGTTCTCCAGCACCCGCCGGAGCTGCTTGAGTGTTCCGGGCAGCTCGAGCAGCAGTGCTCCGGCATCCGCGGATGCCTGTGCCCAGCGTTTCGCCAGGGCGGGGAGGGAGAACTGTCGCTGCACGATCCGCTCCGAGAAGGGGGTGAGCGCCTGCAGCATCTCGAACTCGGGGTCGAGCCGTGCCGCCAGTGCCTCGCCCATCATCAGGACCTTGAACAGCAGAGCGATCTGCTGCGGCAGCTGGAGGTGGTGGTGTCGCAGCAGGGCGAGCAGCTCTCCGAGCAGGTGGCTGAGGTTGATGTCGGACAGGGGGCGTCCGAGATACCGCGACACGAAGACGTCCAGGGAGCGGCCGAGCTCGCCGCGGTCGGAGGTGTTCTTGGTGATCGAGAGCGCGAGCAGGGCGGTGGCGAGCGCGTTGGAGTCTCCGCGGGTGACGGCGAGCAGCACGTCGGAGAGCTGCTCGGTGACCTCTTCGTCGAGTTGGCCGACCATGCCGAAGTCGATGAGGGCGATGGATCCGTCGGTTTGGATGAACAGGTTGCCCGGGTGCGGGTCGGCGTGGAAGAAGCGGTTCTCGAACACCATGGTGAGGATGAGGTCTGCGCCTCGCCTGGCCAGCTGGTTCCGGTCGATGCCGGCCGCGTCCAGGGCGGGCAGGTCGTCGACTCGGATGCCGTGCATCCGTTCCAGGGTCAGCACGCGTGACGTGGTCGTCTCCCAGAACACCTGAGGGACGGCGACGTCGGGTGAGTCGGCGAAGTCGGCGGCGAACCGCTCCGCGTTCCGGCCCTCCTGCAGATAGTCGAGCTCGGCGCGCAGCGTGCGGGAGAACTCCTCGACGATGCCCGGCAGGTTGTACTGGCGGGCGGCATCCCACCGCTTGTCGGCGCGCTCGGCGAGGTTCTGCAGGATCTCCAGGTCTTCGTGGATCTGGGCGACCGCGCCGGGTCGGCGGACCTTCACGACGACCTGGGTGCCGTCGTGAAGGGTCGCGGCGTATGCCTGCCCGATCGACGCGGCGGCCAGCGGTTGCGGGTCGAACTGTGCGAAGAGCTGTTCGGGGTCCGCGCCGAGCTCCTCGCGGATCACCGCCTTCATCGGCTCCCAGGCCTCGGGCGGCGCGGCGTCCTGAAGCTTGACCAACTCGGCGAGGTAAGCGGCGGGCAGCAGGTCGTTGCGGGTGGACAGCAGCTGGCCGAGTTTGATGAAGGTCGGTCCGAGCTCCTCGAGGGCGAGTCGGAGGTGTTCCGGACTGGTGTAAGGCTCGTCCCGACGCGCATGCCCGAGAACGCCTTTGTTGAAGGGAATCCACTTCTCCAGTCCGAGCAGCCCGAGGCCGAGCCCGAGTCCGTGGTGCTCGAGGATGGTGGCGATGCGCCGATACCGGCTCCGATCCGTGCTCATCAGTCGAGGCCTCCTTCGCGGTTGGTCGCCTCGCGGGCCGAGGTACCCGGGCCGATCGCGAACGTCTCGGTCTGTCCGGCCGAGAGCGGCACGGCGACCGCGCCGACGCGCACGTGGATCGCGGGTGCTGAGCCGGCGTGCACGCGAAGCTCCAGGCTGCGGTCACGGAGCATCACGTCGACGAGGTGGCCGCGGTATCGGATCTGGAACCCGACCCGGGTGAGGTTCGGCGGCAGTCGGGGGGCGAAGACGAGCTCGTCGTCACCGAGGGCCATGCCGGCGAAGGAGCGGACGGGCAGGTCGATGGTGCCGGCCATCGCGCCGAGGTGGATCCCTTCGCGGGTGGTGCCGCCCTGGGAGTCGTCGAGATCGGCGATCAGCGCCTCGCGGAACGCGATCCAGGAGCGGGACGGGTCGATGCCGGCCAGGACGGAGGCGTTCACGACTCGGCTGAGCGTCGACCCGTTGGCGGTGCGGGCGAGGTAGTACTCGACCGTGCGGGTCAGGTCCTGCTCGGAGAACGGGTAGCCGAGCGTGGCGAGTTGCGCCCGGAGCCCGTCGTGACCGAGCAGGTAGACCAGCATGACGACGTCGGGCTGCTTGGCGAGCTTGTACCGGTTGGTGCTGTCGTTCTCGGACTCGAGGATGAGATCGAGCCGGCCGATGTTCCCGTACTCCTCGCGGTAGTGGTCCCAGTCCAGCTCCTGCAGGCTCTCGTAGCCGTCGAACTGGGTGAGGATGCCGTCGCGGTGGAACCCCACCGCCAGTCGTGTGCTGAGCCGGGCCCATCCCTCGACCTCCTCGTCGGTGACGCGGAGCCGCTCGCGGAGGATCTCGCCGCTGTGCCCGTGGAGCAGGGCGAGTGTCCGGGCCGCTCGCGTGGCGACCCACGAGACGAGGACGTTGGTGTACGTGTTGTCGCGCAGGCCGCTGCCGGGAGAGTCCGCGGCGCCGTCATGGAACTCGTCGGGTCCCATCACCCCGGCGATGTGGAAGCGGTCGGTGGCGCTGTCGTGCTCGGCGAGCGAGGCGAACAGGCGGGTGACCTCGATGATGAGCTCGCCGCCGCGTTCGGCGAGCCACTCGAGGTCGCCGGTGGCCTGGTAGTGCTGCCAGGCGTTGTAGGCGATGGCGAGGCCGACGTGGCGTTGACGGTAGGAGTTGTCCGGCATCCACCGACCGGAACGCGGGTTGTAGAGCGCCTCGGGCGTCTCCTCGCGACCGTCGCTGCCGCTCTGCCAGGGGAAGAGGGCTCCGCGGAGTCCGGCGGCGGTCGCCGCGGCGCGGGCGGCGTCCAGTCGCCGCCAGCGGTAGTCGATCAGCGCCCGGCTGATCTCGGGCGTGCGCAGAGCGATCACGGGCAGGACGAACACCTCGTCCCAGAAGACGTGCCCCCGATACCCCTCGCCGTGCAGGCCGCGGGCGGGCACCCCGGCGTCGAGCTCGACGGTGTGCGGTGAGAGGGTCTGGAGCAGGTGGAAGACGTGCAGGTTCAGGATGAGTCGGCTGTGCGTGTCGGCGTCCAGGGTGACCGCGAAGCGTTCCCAGAGTCGCCGCCACGCACCCGCGTGGCGTTCCCGCAGCGCCTCGACGTCGCCACCGCGTTCGGTGAGCAGGGTCAGGGCGGCACCACCCGGCTCGCTGATGGCCCGATCGTGGGAGGTGTAGATCGCGGCCGTCTTGGTGAGGGTGACCGGTCGACCCTGCTCCAGAGGGATGCGCAGCTCCCGGGTGTGCTGCGATGGCGTGTCGATGCGGTGATCGGTCGCGCCGTCGGTTCCGGTGAGGGTCGAGCGGACGGCGGTGGCGATGTGGACCCGGCTCTGTCGGGTCCGCACCTCGCAGAGGGTGGTGTCGCCGACCTGGCGGAACGTCGGCTGCGTGAGGTGGGTGGCGTCCGATCCGAGATACGCGGCCACGTTGCTGTTGCGCACCCCGGCGTCGATCCCGGCGCGGAGGGTGACCGTGCCGCTCCAGTCGGGGGCGGTGAGCGTGGTTTCCAGCACGGCCAGGTGAGGCTCGTCCAGGGAGGTGAACGTCGTCTGCACGAAGTCGAGTCGATCCCCATTCGGAGCGGTGAGGACCGCGCGGCGGACGACCAGGCCGCGGCGCAGGTCGAGCTCGCGTCGTTCGCTGTGCGTCACGACCTGGCCGGTGGACAGCCACGGCCCGTCTCCGAGGCGGAGGTCCACCGGAAGCCAGTTGGGAGTGTTGACGAGATGCTCCTCCTCGAGCTCGCGCCCGTGGATGGTGCTCGCCAGCCGGTTGTACACCCCCGCGAGGTAGGTGCCGGGATAGTGGATGCCGTCGTCGTGGTGCTCGGGCCGGGCGCCCCGGGTGGCCAGGTAGCCGTTCCCCAGCGCGGTGAGCGCCTCCCGGTGCCCTTCGTGCGCGGGGTCGAAGCCCTCGTAGACCAGCCGCCACGGATCCGTGGTGGAGACGCCCAGGTCGAGCTCGGCGACATCGGCCAGGACGAGGTCGGCGCCCGCGGCCTCGAGCTGCTCCCGCGCTCCGGCGCGGTCGATGCCGACGACGAAGCCGAACCCTCCGCGCCTCCCGGCCGCCACGCCGGCGACCGAGTCCTCGACGACCGCGGTGCGGGCCGCAGCGACACCCAGTCGCCGGGCCGCCTCGACGAACATGGCGGGATCCGGCTTGCCTTTCAGGTGATGCGAGAGCGCGATCCGGCCGTCCACCACGGTGTCGAAGCAGCCGGCCAGTCCTGCGGCGGCGAGCACCTGCTGCGCGTTCCGGCTCGCGGTGACCAGCCCGACCGGAACGGCCGCGTCCCGCAGGCGATGCAGCAGCGCCACGGTGCCCGGATAGACGCGCAGCCCACGGGTGCCCAGCTCCGCCAGGAACAGCTCGTTCTTGCGCGCCGCGAGCCCCGCGATCGTCCACGCCGTTGGTGGGTCTCCGGGATCTCCGGCGTCCAGGGCGATCCCACGGGTCGTCAGGTACGCCGATACCCCGTCCTCGCGGGTTCGCCCATCCACATAGCGGCGGTAGTCGGCGACCGGGTCGAAGGTCGTCTCGGGGTCGTCCACCTGCACACGCGGGTCTCGCAGCACCTCGTCGAACAGCTGCTTCCACGCGGCGGCATGGATCGCGGCGGTGTTCGTGACCACGCCGTCCATGTCGAACAGCACCGCGTCGTAGACGGCATCGAGGTGGTGAGTCCCGCGCTCTGCCGACCGCGGAGTCATCGCGGCGCCTCGCGTCCGGTCATGAGGCGCCGCCGGGCGTCGACGCCGGGGCGAGGCTGCTCGCCTCTGCCGGGGCCGCGGGGGCCTGCTGGGCGGGCAGCCGGAGCCGCTTGAGCAGGAGCGCGTTGACGGCGACGATCACGCTGGAGCCGGACATGCTGATGGCGGCGATCTCCGGGGAGAGCATGATCCCGAACGCGGGGTAGAACACGCCGGCGGCGATGGGGAGGGCGGCGGCGTTGTAGCCGATGGCCCAGCCGAGGTTCTGCCGCATCTTCCGCAGCGTGCCCTTCCCGATCTTCAGCGCGATCGCGACATCGAGCGGGTCGGAGCGCATCAGGACGACGTCTGCGGTCTCGATGGCGACGTCGGTGCCGGCGCCGATCGCGATGCCGAGGTCCGCCTGGGCGAGGGCGGGGGCGTCGTTGACGCCGTCGCCGACCATCGCGACCTTCTTGCCGGATGCCTGGAGCTCGGCGATCTTGGCGGACTTGTCCTCGGGGAGCACGTCGGCGATCACGGTGTCGATGCCCAGCAGCGAGGCGATGCGCTCGGCGGTGGGCTTGTTGTCGCCGGTGAGCATCGCCACCTCGATGCCCTGCTCGTGGAGTGCGTCGATCGCGGCTTTCGCGGTGTCGCGGGGGGCGTCGGCGAGGGCGATCACGCCGGCGATCTGCCCGTCGACGGCGAACATGATCGCGGTGCGGCCGCCGTCTGCGAGGGCCTGCTGCTGCGAGACGACCGGGCCGGTGTCGATGCCCTGCGCTGCCATCAGCCGGGCGTTGCCGAGCACCACCTGCCTTCCGTCGACGGTGGCGATCGCGCCCTGCCCGGTGACGTTGCGGAACGCGGACGCGGTGCGACGCGGGATGTTCCGGCTCTCGGCGTAGGTGACGATCGCCTTGGCCAGCGGGTGCTCCGACTCCCGCTCGAGCGCGGCGGCGAGGGCGAGTAGCTCGAGGTCGTCCATGCCGATGGGGATGTAGTCGGTGACCTCGGGCTCGCCCTTGGTGAGAGTGCCGGTCTTGTCCAGCACGACGGTGTCGATGTGCGCGGCGGTCTCGATGCCGGTGGCGTTCTTGAACAGGACACCACGCTTGGCGCCCAGGCCGGTGCCGACCATGATCGCGGTCGGGGTGGCGAGCCCGAGGGCGTCGGGGCAGGTGATGACGACGACGGTGATCGCGAACAGGATCGCCATCGGCACATCCGCCCCGGCGAGGAACCACACCAGGAAGGTCAGAGTGCCTCCGACGAGGGCGAGCAGGACGAGCCAGAACGCGGCCCGGTCGGCGAGACGCTGCCCAGGGGCCTTGGAGTTCTGCGCCTCCTGCACCAGCTTCACGATCTGCGCCAGCGCCGTGTCGGCGCCAACCTTCGTGGCGCGCACCCGGAGGGTGCCGACGGTATTCACGGTCGCGCCGATCACCTCCGAGCCGGGCGCCTTCTCGACCGGCATGGACTCGCCAGTGACCATCGACTCGTCGATCTCGGACTCGCCGTCCTCGACGACGCCGTCGGTGGGGACCTTCGCGCCGGGGCGGATGAGCATGAGGTCCCCGGGGACGACCTCGGAGGTGGGGATTTCGACCTCCTCGCCGTCGCGGAGGACGACCGCGCGGGCGGGAGCGAGCTCCAGCAGCCGTCGGATGGCGTCGTTCGCGCCGCCCCTGGCGCGCATCTCGACCCAGTGGCCGAGGAGCACGAAGGTGGCCAGCACGGTCGCCGCCTCGTAGAACACCTCGCCGCCGCCGGTGAGGGTGATGAACAGGCTGTAGATCCAGCCGGCGCCGACACCGACCGCGACCAGCACCATCATGTCCAGTGTGCGGGCACGCAGGGCACGGTAGGCCCCGTCGAAGAAGATCCACGCCGAGTAGAAGATCACCGGCAGCGACAGGATCAGCATGAACACGTCATCCGGCAGCCCGAACGGGGCCGGCACCTCGAACCCGATCACCTCCCGCCCGATCGGGGACCACAGCGTGATCGGGATCGACAGGATCAGCGCGACCAGGAACCGGTTGCGCATGTCACGGATCATCGCCTCCATTGACATCCCGCCGCCGTGTCCGCCGTGGCCCATCACATCCTGAGCGCTGCGGCCGGCCGGCTGAGCCCCGTGATCGTGTCCGCCCTCGGTGGCCGGAGCGTGACCGGCATGCGCGCCGGCGTCCATGGCGGAGTGGTCCGCGTGGTCCGCTGCCGGGTGCGGGTGCTCGTGCCCCGCCGGGGTGTCATGACCGGTGGAGACCGCGCGTCCATCGTGCGCGGCGTGCTCCTGATAGCCGTCGTGCGCGTCATGCTCGGCGTGGGCATCGTGCTCGGCGTGGTCGTGGTGGTCGGCGTGCTCGTGGGGTTCGTGGGCGGGGTCGCAGATGTGGTCCGGGACGGACTGCCCGGCGCAGTGGTAGCCGCATTCGATCACCCACTGCTGCAGGTGCGCGACCGAGGTGGTCTGCGGGTCGTAGGTGACGGTCGCGGTCTGGGAGACCGGGTTCGCGTCGGCGGACAGGACGCCCGGCTGGCGGGCGAGGTGGGCTTCGGTGACGTTCTTGGAGGTCGCGCGGATCATGCCGCTGACCTGCAGGGTCACGGTCTTGGTGTCGGTCATCGGATTTCCTTCGCGGTGGAGGGGCGGTTCGGGTCGGTGTCGGGGTGGGGCCAGCGCCAGTCGGCGACGGCGGGGATGTCGGTGCCGTGCTCGCGGGTGTGGGCGCGGGCGCGCAGGCGGGCGTCGACGAGTTCCTGCCGCAGCTGCGCGTGGGTCGCGGCAAGGCCCGGGACGTGGTCGAGGACGTCGATCGCGAGCCGGTATCGGTCGAGGTCGTTGAGCATGACCATGTCGAACGGGGTCGTGGTGGTGCCCTTCTCCACGAAGCCGCGGACGTGCAGGTTCTGGTGCCCGGCGCGCTTGTAGGTGAGACGGTGGATCAGCCACGGGTAGCCGTGGTAGGCGAAGATCACCGGCTTGTCGGAGGTGAAGATCGCGTCGAACTCCCGGTCCGGCAGGCCGTGCGGGTGCTGGTCCTCGGATTGCAGACGGGTCAGGTCGACCACGTTCACGACCCGCACGGACAGGTCAGGGATGTGCTCGCGCAGCAACGCGGCCGCGGCGAGCACCTCGAGGGTGGGCACGTCGCCGGCGGCGGCGAGCACCACGTCCGGCTCGGCGCCCTCGGTCTCGGTGCCGGCCCAGGGCAGGATGCCCAGGCCCCGGGTGCAGTGCTCGATCGCCTCGTCCATGGTGAGCCACTGCGGGGCGGGCTGCTTTCCGGCGACGACGACGTTGATGTAGCCGGTGGAGCGCAGGCAGTGGTCGTAGGTGGACAGCAGCGTGTTCGCGTCGAACGGGAGGTAGACGCGGACGATGTCGGGGCTCTTGTTCAGGGCGAGGTCGATGAACCCGGGGTCCTGGTGGCTGAACCCGTTGTGGTCCTGCCGCCAGACGTGGCTGGAGAGCAGGTAGTTGAAGCTCGGCACCGGTTCCCGCCAGGGCACCTCGCTGGCGGCTTCGAGCCATTTGGCGTGCTGGTTGAACATCGAGTCGACGATGTGCGTGAACGCCTCGTAGCAGTTGAACAGGCCGTGCCGGCCGGTGAGGACGTACCCTTCGAGCCAGCCCTGGCACTGGTGCTCGCTGAGCACCTCCATCACCCGCCCGGTCGGCGCCAGATGCTCGTCCACCGGCAGCACGGTCGCGTTCCACTGCTTGCCGGTGGCCTCGAACACGGGCGGGGCGAGCCGGTTGGAGGCGGTCTCGTCGGGGCCGAAGATGCGGAAGTTGTCCGGGTTGTGCCGGATCACGTCGGCGAGCCATTCGCCGAGCATCCGGGTCGCCTCCGCCGTTCCCGTGCCTCGCGCCTCGGGGTCGACCGGGTGGGCGTGGTCGCGGAAGTCGCCCAGGCGCAGCGGGACGGTCAGCTGCCCGCCGTTCGCGACCGGGTTAGCGCTCATCCGCCGCGCTCCGGCCGGGGCGGCGGCGACCGTGGCGGGGAACGGGGCGCCGTCGGCGTCGAAGAGCTCGTCGGGCCGGTAGGAGGCCAGCCAGTCCTGGAGGAGCTGCAGGTGCTCGGGGGTGTCGCGGACCTCGGCGAGCGGCACCTGGTGGGACCGCCAGGTGCCCTCCACGGGGAGCCCGTCGATCACCGGCGGGCAGGTCCAGCCTTTCGGGCTGCGCAGCACGATCGCTGGCCACGCCGGCCGGCCTTCCAGGGTGCCGGCCGCCGCGGCGGTCTTGATGTCCGCGATCCGGTCCAGCACCTCGTCCAGCACGCCGGCGAACCGGGCGTGGGACTCCCGCGGGTCCTCGCCGTCGAAGCCGACGGTGACCACGAACGGCTCGTGGCCGTAGCCGCGCAGCAGCGCGACCAGCTCGTCCTCGGGGATGCGGGACAGCACCGTCGGGTTGGCGATCTTGTACCCGTTCAGGTGCAGGATCGGTAGCACCACCCCGTCCGCGGCTGGGTTGAGGAACTTGTTGCCGTGCCACGCGGTCGCCAGCGGCCCGGTCTCGGCCTCCCCGTCGCCGATCACGCACGCGACCAGCAGGTCCGGGTTGTCGAACGCGGCGCCGTAGGCGTGGACGAGGGAATAGCCGAGCTCGCCGCCCTCGTTGATCGACCCGGGCGTGTCCGGGGACGCGTGCGAGGGGATGCCGCCGGGGAAGGAGAACTGCCGGAACAGCGCCTTGAGCCCCTCCTCGGTGCGGTCGATCCGCGGGTACAGCTCCGTGTAGGTGCCGTCCAGGTAGGCGTTGGCGACCATGCCCGGCCCGCCGTGCCCCGGCCCGGTCACGTACAGGGTGTTCAGATCCCGGTCGGTGATCGCCCGGTTGAGGTGGGCGTACAGGAAGTTCAGGCCCGGGGTGGTGCCCCAGTGCCCCAGTAGTCGAGGCTTGATGTGCTCCGCGGTGAGCGGGTCGCGCAGCAGCGGGTTGTCGAGCAGGTAGATCTGCCCGATGCTCAGGTAGTTCGCCGCCCGCCACCACGCATCCACCTCCTCCAGTCGTTCCGGGGTGACGGCGGTGGTGCGGTATGCCCAGCGGGCCGGTGCGGTGCTCATGGTCGGTCTCCTCGAGGTTCGCGGCCGAGGCCGTCGAATGTGGTCATGATGCTAGTGGTCATTGTGCGGTCCCCGCCGGGAGGACGACGGTGGTCTCGGTGCCGTGGATCCAGACGATGCCGCGGTCGTCGACGATCACGACCGCCCCATCTGCGTTCCCGAGCGCCTGGACGGTGCCCGTGGCGGCACCGACGCTGTCCCAGGATCCGGTGCCGGTGAGTCGCCAGAGGGTGCCGTCGGTGTCGACGCCGACCAGCCCGCCCGTGGAGGCCGCCTCCACCAGGTAGAGCGGCGGCGCATCCGCGACGAGGTCGAAAGTGGCGCCCGCATCCCGGCTCTCCTGCAGGCCCTGCCGCGTCGCGGCGTAGAGGGTGCCGTCGGTGGTGACGGTCAGGTCGGCGGCGGGGAGCTCGGCGCCGTCGATCCAGGTGGTCCCGCCGTCGGTGCTGGTGCGGATGGTGATCGAGCCGGACCCGATCCCGTGGATCGCACCGTCTCCGGCGGTGAGGACGTGGAAGTCCTCCTGCCCGGTGAACGCGACCGGCTCCCAGGTGGTCCCGGCGTCGGTGCTTCGGATGAGTCCCAGGTTGTGCTCGCCGAGCTCCGCCGGGGTGTTCGGTCCCGGGTGCCCGGAGGCGTAGAGGACGTCGCCGTCGGCGGTCAGGCCCATCGCGTCGAAGTCCGCGCCTCCCAGGGGGCCGGAGAGGTCGCCGGTGTCGGTGAGGGTGTAGAGGCCTGCGTGGGCGCCCAGCAGCACGGTGCTCCCGCCGAGGTCGACGATGCCGTGCACATGACCGAGACCGGTATCCGGGGCGGGTGCCGAGGTGGCGGTCGGCGTGGAGGTGCAGCCGGTCAGCAGCAGGCCCGCAGCAGCGGCGACGGCAGCGGCCGTGATCGTGGTGGCGTTGCTGCTCATGCGATCGCCTGGATGAAGAGAATGGTCGCCGCGGACAGGATGATCAGGGCGAGGATGATGCCCACGAAGCACGCGGCCAGAGTCCGGGAAGTCATGACGGGCCTTTCGACGGGTCGACGCTGTCGGTCAGGACGGATGCGCCGGGCGGATCGCCGGGCCTCGGGCGGGGCCAGGTCCGGGGTGGTCGGCCCCGCCCGAGGGGTTCGGGTCAGAGGGTGGCGAGGATGTCCTGCATGGTGGTGATCTCGGCGGTCTGTCCGTCGATGATCTGCTGGGCGAGCGCGGCCACGTCCGGGTTCTCCCCGTTGTCCAGCACCATCTGGGCCATCGTGACGGCGCCCTGGTGGTGGCCGATCATGCCATCGAGGAACAGCCGGGTCGCCTCGACCCCGGTGGCGGCGTCCAGGGCGGCCATGTCGTCGTCGGACATCATCCCGTCGCCGTGGTCCATGCCGCCCATCCCGCCCATGTCGGACATGGAGTCGTCGTAGGGGATTCCCCAGTCCTCGAGCCAGCCCTTCATGGTCTGGATCTCGGGGCCTTGGGCGGCTTTGATCTGCTCGGCGAGGGTCACGACCCGCTCGTCGATGCCGTCCTCGGCCAGAATCTGATCGGCCATCTCGATGGCCTGTTCGTGGTGCGGGATCATCATCGTGACGAACATCTCGTCAGCGGAGTTGAACGATGCCTGCCCGGAGGGGGCGGGGGTGCTGCTGGTCATGCCGCCGGGGCCGTGGTCCATCCCGGGCATGGATCCGTCGGTGGGGGCGCAGCCGGCGAGCACGAGCGCAGCGGCGAGCGCGCCGGTGCTCAGCGCGAGAATGCGGATGCGCACGGGTGGGTGTCCTTGTCTAGTCGGTCGAATGGTGAGTCGATTCCCGTGCCATATGCGGGCACGGCGCAGCATCTCTCGGCACAGCGGTGACGGGAGGGCGGGGAATCAGGTTCGACTGATCGACAGGACGATGAGGGAAGGTGGTCGGGGGTGCGGTAACGCGGTGAGCACATTCCGCCCGTGCAGGCGCAGCAGGGCGAGGGCGGTGCGCAGGCGGGCCAGCAGCGCCGGGGCGAGCAGCACGATGGTGGCGGCCAACAGCGCCAGCACGCACGCCATCATCAGCATCGAATGGTCCGGCATTCCGCCCGAGCCGTCGCAGTCGCCCTCACAGTGCCCGCCCGAAGCCTCGGGGCCTGTCCCGATGGTGTCCTCGAGCATGCTCCCGGTCGCGACGGTGCCGCCCAGGTCAGAGGCAGGCGCGGCATGGGCGGCTTCGGAGGCCGCTGCGGGGGTGTCGGCGTGCCCGCTGGTGAGCCTGCCGGTGAGGGTGTGCATGGCCAGCAGGCCGGCGATCAGCAGGAGCGCGGTCGCGAAGGTCAGCAGCAGCCGGTGCAGCCCGGATGGGGCGTGCACCAGGGTTCGGATGTGGTTCACCGCCGACCTCCTTCCCGCGTCCAGCGTACCCTGGTGTGCCTGGATCCCCACCGGCGCCGATCGGGCGCACGGCGGTCCTGCCCAGGCTGGTCGCCCGACCGATGCCTGGCCAGGGGCGATGGTCCCGGATGGGGACCGGTGCGCGGCAGCCGGCTCATCGGCGGCCCGTTCCGGCGCGGTGGGCCTTCTCCATCAGAGCCAGCAGCCCGAGGGTGTCGTCCTTGATCTGGGTGCGACCGACGACGGCCCAGTTGCGGGCGAGGTGATCGCGGAGGTAGTCGAGGATGTGCTCGAGGGGGACGGTGTGCCAGGAGCGGGACAGATTGGGGCGGGCGGTGTTCCCGAACGCGACCGTGCGGATCAGGTGGCCCTCCGGGGCGAGGACCTGCCCGGCCGTCAGCAGCTCCTGGACGAGCGCGGGCGCGTCGGCGGGGGTGCAGCAGCCGAACCGGGCGAACGCGGCCTCCAGCACCGCGGGGTCGCGCATCGCGGGGTTCAGCTTCGGGGCGCCCTCCTTGACCTCGCCGACGATCATGTCCGGCGCCCCGGGGCGGGCGCCGAGGGCCGGGTCGGGGTCGTCGCCGCGGATGTGGTGCAGTCGGATCGCGAGGATGTCCAGGTCGGTGACGGTGCGCGGCCCGTCCGGACCGGTCGCGTCCAGCACCGGGTACTCGGCGACGGTGAAGTACCCGTTCACCCGCAGGTAGGCCTGCACCAGCCCGACCGCTGTATCCATCCCGCGCCCCCTTTCCCCGCCGTCGTGGGTCAGGCGGCGTTGGCGTAGCGGGCGGGGTCGGCGTCAAACAGCGGCCCGCACTCGGGGCAGCAGAACCAGTACCGGGTGCCTTCGTAGTCGCGGAACAGGCCGCGCTTCTCGGCCCATGCCGGGTCGACCTGGTTGCCGGGCATGACCGGGCAGGTGACGAGGTTGGTGGCTCCGGCCGGGGGCTCGTGGTGATGATGCTCGTGGGACCCGTGATCGTGCGCGGCGGCGTCGTGGCCGGTGTGGTCGCGGTCGTGCGTCATGGCGGTCTCCTTGCGTGGGTGTCAGGCGTGGACGGGGGTGGTGTCGCGGCGGGGCGTCGGGACGGTGGGCGTCGGGGCGGGCAGGTGGCGGAAGCGGCGCAGTCGGAGGCTATTGGTGACCACGAACACGCTGCTGAACGCCATCGCGGCGGCGGCAAGGATAGGGTTGAGCAGGGCGAGCATCGCGACCGGGATCGCGGCGACGTTGTACGCGAACGCCCAGAACAGGTTGCCCTTGATGGTGCCCAGGGTGCGGCGGGCGAGCCGGATCGCGTCCGGGACCAGGAGCAGGTCGCCGGAGACGATGGTCAGGTCCGCGGCGGTGATGGCCGCGTCAGTGCCGGTGCCCATCGCGATGCCGAGGTCCGCTTGGGCGAGGGCGGCGGCGTCGTTCACGCCGTCGCCCACCATCGCGACCACCCGGCCGGATGCCTGCAGCTCCCGGATTGTGTCGAGCTTGCCCTGCGGGGTGACTCCGGCGCGGACGTCGTCGATGCCGGCGTCGTCGGCGATGGTGCGGGCGGCGCCGGGGTTGTCGCCGGTGAGCAGGATCGGGGTCAGCCCGAGCTGCCGCAGCCGGGCGATCGCCTCACTGCTGGTGGGCTTGATGGTGTCGGCGACGCTGATCGCGCCGCGCGCCTGCCCGTCCCACGCCACCACGGTCACGGTCGCGCCCGCGGCCTCGTCGGCCGCGATCGTCCCGGCGAGATCGTCGGGGATCGCGATCGCCCATTGCCCGGTGATCCAGGTGGCGCGGCCGGCGGCGACCATGCGGCCGTCGACGATGCCCTGCACGCCCTGCCCTGACTCGGCGGCGAACGACTCCACCGCATCCACCGGGCCATCCGCGGCGGCGGTGATCGCGCGGCCGATGGGGTGCTCAGAGCCGTGCTCGAGCGCCGCGGCGACCCGGATCAGCTCGGCTCGGTCGGCGCCGGGTGCGGGGTGGACGCCGGTGACGGTCATGGTGCCGGCCGTGATGGTGCCGGTCTTGTCGAGGACGACGGTGTCGATGCGGCGGGTCTGCTCCAGCACCTGGGGTCCGCGGATGAGGATGCCCAGCTGGGCGCCGCGGCCGGTGCCGACCAGCAGAGCGGTCGGCGTCGCCAGCCCCAGCGCGCACGGGCAGGCGATGATCAGGGTGGTCACCGCGGCGGTGAAGGCGACCTCCAAGGGCGCCCCCGCGATCAGCCACCCGGCGAACGCGGCCAGGGCGAGGACAATGACGATGGGGACGAAGACGGCCGACACCCGGTCGGCGAGGCGCTGCACCTGGGCCTTGCCGGTCTGCGCCTCCTCGACCAGCCGCGCCATCCGGGCCAGCTCGGTGTCGGCGCCGACGCGGGTGATCTGCACGAGCAGGCGCCCGCCGGTGTTCACAGTCGCGCCGATCACGCGGGAGCCGGGGGCGACTTCGACCGGCACGGACTCGCCGGTCAGCATCGACTCGTCCACCGCGGACATTCCCTCGGTGACGAGGCCGTCGGCGGGGATCTTCTCACCCGGCCGCACCACCACGACATCACCCGGAACGAGCTGTGCGACGGGGACGCGCTGCTCAGTGCCTTCGCGGAGGATCACTGCGTCCTTGGCGCCGAGCTCCAGCAGGGCGCGCAGGGCCTCTCCGGACTGCCGCTTGGCACGAACCTCGAGGTAGCGGCCGAGGAGGATGAACACGGTCACCAGCGCGGCGACCTCCAGGTACACCTCGTGGCCACCGGCCTGCGGGGTGCCGACGAAGGTGACGCTCATCCGCATTCCCGGCATCCCCGCACCGCCGAAGAACAGCGCGTACAGCGACCAGCCGAACGCGGCCAGCACCCCGACGCTGATCAGGGTGTCCATCGTCGCCGCCCCGTGCCGGGCATTGATCGCCGCGGCGCGGTGGAACGGCCACGCCCCCCACACCGCCACCGGCGCGGCCAGGGTGAGCGTGAGCCACTGCCAGTAGGTGAACTGCAGGGCGGGGATCATCGACAGCACCGCGACCGGCACCGCCAGCACCGCCGAGACGATCAGCCGCTGCCGCAGCGACGCCAGCTCATCGTCCCGCGGGATGGTCTGCTCAGCCGTGTCGGGCACAGGCGGGGCTGGGAGGCTCGCTCCGTACCCCGCCTGCTCGACCGCCGCGATCAGCTCCTCCACCGGCACCGGGGCCTCCGAGTGCACGCGGGCCTTCTCGGTGGCGAAGTTGACCGTCGCCTCCACCCCGGGCAGCTTGTTCAGCTTCCGCTCGACCCGCGTCGCGCACGACGCGCAGGTCATCCCGGTGATGTCGAGATCGACGTCCAGCGTGCTCATGAGGCTGCGGCGAGGCTGTACCCGGCCTCCTCGACCGCCTCCCGCACCCGCTCCGCGTCCACCGGGGCGGTGCTGGACACGGTCACCGTGGACACGCCGCCGGCGTGCAGGTCGACCTCGACGCCGGAGACCCCGTCGATCGCGGAGACCTCCTCGGTGACGCTGCGCACGCAGTGCGAGCACGTCATCCCCTCCACCAGGAACTGCGCCGACACCTCGCCCGATGCCGGTTGCGCCGTCGCGGAGGCGGTGGTGTTGGCCGTGGCGGCGTGGGAGGTGGGGGCGCAACAGGCGCAGCCACCGCCGTTCGTCGCCTGCAGGCCGAGGTCCTGGAATCCTTGTCCGGTCATGTTGTGCTCCTCTCGTGAGCGTGTCGATGCGTGTGGTGTGAACGTTCTAGGAGCGGACCAGCCGCGCGATCGCGGCGTTCGCCTCGCGGAGCTTCTCCTCCGCGACCGGGCCGCCCTGCGCGGTCGCCTGCGCGACGCAATGCCCGAGATGGTCCTCCAGCAGCGTCAGCGCGACCGACTCCAGCGCCTTCGTCGCCGCCGAGACCTGGGTCAGGATGTCGATGCAGTACACGTCCTCGTCGACCATCCGCGCGATCCCGCGCACCTGCCCCTCCGCCCGACGCAACCGCGCCAGCAGCGCCTGCTTGTCATCCACGTATCCGTGTGCCATCTCAGCCACCTCCGACGTCGATCGTATACCCTCTAGCGGTATAAGGTACTTCGTGAAGAGGATATTCCCGGAGCGGGCAGAGCGAAAGGGCGAACGTGACCAACTGGTACGTCATCACCGGCGGGCCCAGCTCGGGCAAGACCACCACCGTGAACCTGCTGCGGGACCGCGGCTACACCACCACCATCGAGCATGCCCGGCACTATCTCGACCTGCAGCGCATCGCCGGCCGCACCGTCGAGGAGGTCCGGGCGAAGCAGCGGCAGTTCCAGCGCGGCGTCCTGGACATGCAGCTCGCGGAGGAAGCTGCCCTCGACCCGGACGCCACCGTGTTCCTCGACCGGGCCGTCCCCGACTCCCTCGCCTACTACCGCTTCCTCGATCTCGAGCCCGACCCCGCCCTGCTCACCGCGCTCGAGCACGTCGACTACCGCACGACGTTCATCCTCGACCTGCTGCCCCTGGCCGCGGACTACGCCCGCACCGAGGACACCGCCGCCCAGCAGCGCATCCACGAACTGCTGACCCAGGTGTACGAAGCGCTGCCCTCGCCGGTCGTGCGGGTTCCGGTCCTCAGCGCCGACGAGCGGGTGCAGTTCATCCTGGACCGGCTCTGACCGCTCTCGCCCGATCGGGATGTCCTGTGCAACGCTTGGGGCCCAGGGCACATCTCACCGGCACAGGTCCAGGCGAGAACGGACTACAGCATGCGCTCTCACCTCGACGAGGCGTCTCTCGCGCTGGATGAGGCCGGCTACTCGCTCGTCACCACGACGCCGCGCCCGGGCGGGCAGGCCCGGCCGCTGTGGGAGGCCCTCCGTCCGGACGTTGTGATGGGCATGGCGCCGTTCACTCGAGAACAGCTCGCCGAGATCCGTGGCAGCGGTGTGCAGCAGATCATTCCGCCAGTACCCGCAGGCGAGGATGGCGCCGTCGGGGATCTCGGATTCGCGGACGGGCCACGCCTGCAGGTCAACCACCTCCTCGAGCGAGGATGTCGACAGCTCGCCTTCGCAGCGTCCCCTGATCCCCGCGTCGCGGACCTCGTCGCACAGCGGCGCGAACTCGCGCGGAAGATACTGTCGAACCAGGCCGGCTCCGGGTTCGTTGCTGATGCCACCTTCAGCGAGATGAACGCGCTGGAACTGTTGCGCGAATGGATAGACCAAGGCGTCGACGGCGTGGTGGCCTACAACGACGACATCGCCGCACTCCTCCTGGGCGCCGCGCTCCGGTCAGACATCGCCGTTCCCGAACAGCTGGCGATCGTCGTCCACGACGACACCCCGCTCGCGCGTCTCCTCGTCCCCGCACTATCGACAGTGCGCGTCGACAATGCGGGCCTCGGCCGATTCCTCGCCGAACTTGCTCTGAGCGCCGCGACCGGATCCGCTCCGCCGCACGCCGGCCCAGAGACCGACGCGCACCTCGTCGTACGCGAGACCACCTAGAGATACTCAAGAGGGATAGCAGGACTATCGGCCTCGCCCCCGCGCGGCGTTCGACTGTGCATCCCGTTCCGGGTACTGCCCGGCAGCGGTGCCTCGTCGTGAACCTGGATCCCTAGACGCGCAGTGCCGGCAAGTGGGGGCCGTGGGTGCGGGCCGAAGCGGCCGTAGCGGATACTACGTTGCTCTCACGAGGTCTCGAGCCAACCTCCGCGCCTCGTGCAGAGTCCAGGTGGCGTCCTCACGCGACACTCGTTCGAACCACCCGTGCGCCGCATCGTTGCGATAGGTCAGGATTCTCTCGATCGTGCGAAGTTACCCCACCGCGATGAGGTAATAGTGCCTCGTGGCGTGGCGTGGCGTGGCGTGGCGTGGCGTGGCGTGGCGTGGCGTGGCGTGGCGTGGCGTGGCGTGGCGTGGCGTGGCGTGGCGTGGCCGGCTCGTCGTTCGCGACGTAGGCGCGGTCACCGTGTGATCCTTCGAGAAGTCTCCTACCTCCACTCGAAAGGCATCATCACGATGACCGCTCCTCATATTGTCGACCCTGCGAGCGTGCTCGCTGAAGCCTTGACCGACGCGTCGCCTGATTTGATGCGCTCCCTGTTGCAGACGATGATCAACGCGTTGCTGTCCGCGGATGCGGACGCGGTCGTCGGTGCGGAATGGGGCAAACCCTCACCCGACCGGCTCGCGCAGTGCACGGGTACCGCCACGAAGGTGACGACATCGACCGGAGTCTGACCCGGTGTGCCGGACACCAAGGGTGAGGTGATGGGTCGGGCTCCGACGTCCTCTCGTGGAGTGCTCGTTCTGCTGCGGCTGGGGGGGTCAGTTGTAGGTATAGAAGCCCTCGCCGGTGGCGACGCCGAGCTTGCCGTGGTCGATGTACTCGCTCTTGAGCCAGGCCGCGAGCGTCTGATCCTTCTCTCCGCCGTGGGCGAGGATGTTGTACGGCGTAGTCAGGCCGATGATGTCGGTGATCTGGAAGGGGCCCATCGGCGCTCCCGTGCCGATCCGCCACACGTTGTCGATGTCCTTTGGTTCGGCGTATCCGCCCGCGGCGAGTGTGAACCCGGCGTTGAGGAACGGCACCAGCAGCGAGTTGAGCACATAGCCGGACTTCTCCTTGTGCACGGGAATCGGAACCATGCCGATGTCGCCTGCGAAGGCCACGACCTCGTCGAAGACGGCCGGATCGGTGTCGGCGGTGCCCATCACCTCGGCGGTATTGAACTTCCAGATCCGGTTCGCGAAGTGCAGCGCGAGGAACTTGGCGGGGCGTCCGGTGGAGTCTTTGAGGTCGCTGGGCAGGAGTGTCGACGAGTTGGTCGCGAAGATGGTCTTCTCAGGTGCGAGCTCGCCGAGCTTGCGGTAGGTGTCCTGCTTGATGGACAGCACCTCGGGGATCGCCTCGATGACCAGATCCGCGTCCGCGACCGCCTCGGCGAGGTCGGAGGAGAAGCGGACGCGGCTCAGCGCCTCGTCGGCCTTTCCCTCGGACGCTCCTGCGACTCCGTCCTCCTTGTAGGCGGTGACGAGAGCATCGAAACGCGCCTTGGCTGCCGCGATCACGTCGTCGCTGATGTCATACGCGACGACCTGGAAGCCGCTGAAGGCGGTCTGAAATGCGATCTGGCTACCGAGGACCCCTGTCCCCAGGACGGTCACGTGTGTGATGTTGCTCATTGTTCTGTCTCCTTCATTTCTTCTCGCGCGGCCGATTGGGCCGCCGGGGTGTGTTGCAGCGCGCCGGTCACGATGTGGGTGACCTGACGTCTGAGGTCGTCGATCGCGTCAGCCTCGGGGATGCCGGAAGCCGTCATCCGGGCGATCGCGAGGTGAGTGACTGCGAACAGCGCCGACCCTGCGACCCGTGCCTCCCCGTCGCTGAGGGCCGGCGCGGCACGGCGCAACGTGTCAGACAGCGATGCCTCGAGCGCGAGGATCAAAGCCATGCCCTCGGCCCGGAACTTCGTCTCATGAGGGCCGAACAGCAGCTCGCGCTGGTACGCAGCACTGTTCTCCGGCTCTCGGGCAGCGGCGGCGACGAGCGGGCGCAGGCGAGTGAATACCGCATCGGCAGGATCCGCCATCAACGCCGCACGCGCGGCACCGTCAGCTATCGACGACCGGAGTGCCTCGTTGTAGACCATGAGCAGCAACTCACTCTTCGTCGCGGCGTAGCGGAAGAGTGTGCCCGCCGCGACTCCGGCCGCCGCGGACACCTCCTGCGTCGTCACCGCGGAGAATCCCCGCGCGCGCAAGAAATCAGACGCGACGCGAAAGATCCGCTCCCGCTTGATTCGCATGTTCTGCTCGCGGCGGGGTTCCATCTCGGCGACGCCCGAAGCTCGTCCAAGCTCTGACGGCTGGCACAACCCGTTCACATGAATGAGCGTACTCAGTTTTTTGCAGACGGCAAGGAGGCCCGGCGCGGATGGTCGGCGAGACGTTTCGACGTTAACGTGCACAGAGCTGTGCAAATTGTGTATGCTTGCGAGGTGCGGATGAGCTGGCGGATTTTCAGGAGGGACGTCACCCGACTGATCCGTGTCCGGAAGACATGGATCATCGTGATCGGCGTGCTGATCACTCCGGCGTTGTACGCGTGGTTCAACATCAGCGCGTTCTGGGACCCGTACGCGAACACCGAGAACATCGACGTCGCGGTGGCCAATCTCGATGAGGGTGCATCCTCGGACCTCACCGGCTCGCTGAACGTGGGTGATCAGGTCCGCAAGCAGCTTGAGGAGAATGATCAGCTCGGCTGGGTCTTCATGGGCGAGCAGGAGGCCATGGAGGAGGTCAAGCGCGGCGACGTGTACGCGGCCATCGTCATCCCTGCAGACTTCAGTGAGGATCTCCTCAGCATCACCAGCGGAGAGTTCACCCAGCCGGCGCTGCAGTACTACGTCAACGAGAAGGCCAGCGCGATCGCGCCGAAGATCACTGACGTCGGCGCGTCCCAGCTCGATCGGCAGATCACGGCTGCCTTCACCGAGCAAGTCGCCGAGGCCGCGACAGACGCGGTGCGGGACGCGGGGGACGACGTGGAGTCGCGGTTGCTGACGGCGAAAGACAACGCGCTGAACGCCTTCGACAGCACTTCGCAGTCGCTGGCATCGGCGCGGGACAGCATCACCGACCTCCAGAATCGAATCGCCGCTTCCCGAGTGACGCTGTCCGATGCCCGCGACACGCTCACGGATGTCGATTCGACGCTGGCGGACGTTCAGAAGGCCGCCGGGGAAGCACGGTCGATCATCGCCGAAGCACAGGACCAGGTGATCGAGTTCGCCGATGCCGCGACGGCCGCGTACCTCACAGGCACGTCGCTGTTCGCGGAGGCCTCTGCCTCCGCGAACTCCTCGGTCAGTCAGGTGACGGAAGCTCTGACTTCTGCACGGCTACGGGTGGACACGGCGATCGGCGACGTCGAGACCGTCCTCGAGGCGAACGAGGCCGCGATCGCACAGGTGCAGGCTTTGCTCGATGACGCCGACCTGGATCCTGACACGGCGCAGCGTCTGTCCGGGGTGATCGAGGCACTGCAGGAGCGGAACGCTGCAGATCAGCAACTCGTCGCGGACCTGTCGCAGTTGAGCACCGGCACTTCAGACGCCGTCGAGGGGCTGCAGGCGGCTTCGGATGCCCTCGACGAGGCGGCCCAGGGTACACAGACTGCGGCATCTGATCTGCGGACGGTGCTGACCGAGAACCTTCCGGCGCTGAACAGTGCGATGGCGCGGCTGTCCTCGAGTGCGGGAGAATTTTCGGCCGCGGTTGCCTCGCAGAGACAGGTCCTCACTCAGGTCGGGGATGTGCTGCGCAGCGCGGATTCGCAGCTGGCATCCACCTCGACGGCGCTCGACAGTTTCGACGCCGACATCACGAGCATCGAGTCGAATCTGCAGGCGGCTCGTACCGATATCGAAGCGGTCGCCGCCGCGGCGGAGTGGGGTGCCCTCGGCACGATCACCGGACTGAACCCGGACGACATCGCCCGTTTCATCGCCTCGCCGGTCGCTGTCGAGGAGCAGACGATGTTCCCGGTGTCCTCCTACGGGTCTGCGATGGCGGCGCTGTTCACGAACCTGTCCCTCTGGATCGGCGCGTTCGTGCTGATGGTGATCTTCAAGATCGAGGTCGATACGGAAGGCGTCGAGGGAGTCACGGTCCGAGAGGCCTACCTGGGACGCTTCGGCCTGTTCGCGCTGCTCGCCGTCGGGCAGGCGCTGGTGGTGTCGATCGGCAACCTCATCATCGGCGTGCAGACCGTGAGCGCCGTCGCCTTCGTGGGGACCGCTGTGCTGATCGCCTTGGCGTACGTGAGCATCATCTACGCGCTCTGTGTCGGTTTCGGGCACGTCGGGAGAGGTCTGTGCATCCTGCTCGTAGTCATGCAGATCCCGGGCGCGTCGGGGTTGTACCCGATCGAGCTGATGCCCGACTTCTTCCGCGCGATCTATCCGCTGCTGCCGTTCTCTTACGGCATCGACGCAATGCGGGAGACGATCGCGGGGTTCTACGGCGGCCACTACTGGCGGTTCCTCGGGACACTCGCCGTCTTCGTCGCCATCGCATTCCTCTTCGGACTGGTCCTGCGGCGCAGGCTCGCTAGCTTCCACATCCTGTTCAACCGCGAGGTGGCCGCGACCGACCTGCTGATCGGTGAGAACGTCCAGGTCGCCGGTTCGGGCTACCGGCTGAGAGAGATCATCCGCGCGCTCTCGAATCGCCGTGCATACCGGGTCGAGCTCACCCGCCGAGCGCACCCGTTCACTCACCGTTACCCCGTGCTGCTGCGGGCGACGCTGATCGTCGGACTGGCGGGACTTGCACTGGTCTCCGCGGTAGCTCTGACATTCGCGGACGCCAAGGCGCTGCTGCTGGGTATCGGAACCCTCTGGTGCCTTCTGATCATCGGATTCCTTGTCGCCATCGAGTACATCAGATGGAGCTTCGCGCAAGCCGGAGAGATCGCCGGGCTTGATGACGCCGACCTGCGTCAGGCGGTCCTCGCCGGGGGCGCGGATGCGCACGCCGCCGTCGCCTCCACGGAGTCGCGCACGGCACGCCAGTCCGTTCCCGGCGCACAGCATTTGCTCGCGGAGGACCTCAGCTCCGGTGATTCTCTCGACGAGAGTCACTCCGCTGACGTCGCTGCCACTGGTGATGCGGATGAGCACATCAGTGACGACGCGGATGATGTCGTGGCGAAGTGGTTCCAGGATGCGCCCGAAGCCGACGCGTCGCTCGAGGCTGACGACTCCGCCCAGCGGGACGTCGACACGCCCGAGACGACGAAGAAGGCGGCGAGCCGGGTTGAGCCCGCCGAAGCGGAGGAGAGCGAAGGCATAGCTCAGCAGGAGGACGACCGCGCTGCGGGGAAGGGGGAGCAGTCGTGAGGGTCATCCTGCGGCTGGTCGCGCGGGACGTGCGTCACGCGACACGGAATGTGATGGCGTGCATCGTCATCTTCGGCCTCGTCGTCATCCCGTCACTGTTCACCTGGTTCAACGTGATCGCCAGCTGGGATCCTTTCGCGAACACCAGCAACTTGAAGGTCGCCGTCGCCAGCACCGACACCGGCTACGAAAGCGATCTGGTTCCCCTCCGGATCGACGTCGGCGAACAGGTCTTGTCCGCGCTGCGCGCCAACGATGACCTCGACTGGGTCGTCACGACGGAGGACGACGCGATCGACGGCACCAAGTCGGGTGCCTACTACGCCGCGATCGTGCTTCCGCCGTCCTTCAGTAGCGACATGATGACCTTCTACGTCGACGGTGCGGAGCACACCGACATCGCGCTCTATACCAACGAGAAGAAGAACGCCCTCGCTCCGAAGATCACCGGCCAGGGCGCCGACGGTGTGTCTGCGCAGATCTCCGAGACGTTCACCCAAACCCTCAGCGAGATCGCGCTCGGGCTGCTCTCCTCCCTCTCCGACTACCTCACCGACGACGACACCCAGGCTGCGCTCGCCCGGCTCCAGGCGCGTGTGTCCGGTCTGTCGACGCAACTGCGTGCCGGTGCGCAGACCGCCGACATGTTCTCCGCCCTCTTCGACTCCAGCATCCCCCTGGTGAACAGCGCCTCCCAACTCGTCGACGCCGCAGGAGGTGCGTTCAACGACGCCGCCGGCGCTGCCGGTAGCGGGCGCGATGCGGTCGACTCCGTCGCCTCCGCCCTGCGTAACGCCACGGGGGGAGTCTCCGACGCACTGTCCGCGACCACCAAGAGCTACAACGCGGTGGGCGATCGCATCGACGACCTCTACGCGGACATCGATCGTCTCAATGGCGACCGCGTGACGGTGCTCACCGACATCGCGGCACGAGTCCAAGATCAGATCGACCGATACAACACCATCCGCGACACCCTCGACACTGAGGTCCGGCCCACGCTCCCCGCAGCCGCGGAAGGCGCCCTCGACACCGTCATCGCCGTTCTCGATGACGCGATCGCCCGACAGCAGGCCGTCCACGATCGCCTCGCGGAAGCTGCAACGGACGTTCAGGGGGACAACGCTTCCGCTCAGGACTCCCACCAGGAGATCCTCGTCGCGATCGCCGAAGCGAAGACTGCTGTACAGAAAGCGCAGAGCGCGTACACCGACGATCTGAAGCCGCAACTAGATCTCCTGTCGTCGACGCTCTCGCGCCTCGACTCGGACGTCTCAGTCGTGCGTAGTGACCTCGCCGGCGTATCCGCCAGCTTGTCCGGTTCAGCGGACTCCGTGCTGACGGCCATCGATCGCGGCAAGACCGTCGCCAGCGGGATATCCACCTCACTGGACGAACTGGCCGACCGATTCGGCGACCTCGATCGGGCGCTCGGAACCGCAGCTGACACCGGTGATCTCAGCGAACTCCGCGACATCATCGGAGGCGACCCCGGCGTTCTCGCCGCCTCACTGGCAGAACCCGTCCGGGTCGACCGCACGGCGGTATTCCCCGTCGCCGGCTTCGGCGCTGCCATGGCGCCCCTGTACACCATCCTCGCGCTCTGGGTCGGAGCGTTGCTGATGACAGTCACCATCCGGGTCGACGTCAACCACAACACGCTTCCTGGCGCCCCAGCACTCACGACGACCCAGAAGTACCTCGGACGATATGGCATCTTCGGACTCGTCGGCCTCGCCCAGAGCACACTCCTCACCCTCGGGCTCATCCTGTTCGTCCGCATCGAGCCTGCACACCCACTGCTCATGGTCCTCGCCGGATGGCTGACTTCCCTCGTCTTCACCCTCATCGTCTACACCGCGGTCGTCACGTTCGGCAATGCCGGAAAGGCGCTGTGCGTGCTCCTCCTCGTCATCCAGATCTCCGGATCCGGCGGCGCGTACCCTCTCCAGCTGCTGCCGGATTGGTTCCAGAACATCAGCCCGTTCTTGCCAGCCACCTATGCGATCCAGGCCATGCGCTCGGCGATTGCCGGCGTCTACGCGGCGGACTTCTGGATCTCGCTTCTCCTCCTCGCCCTCTTCATCGTTCCGGCCTTGCTGCTCGGCCTGGTGCTGCGGCGGCCCCTGATCGCATACAACCGGGGCATGTCGGAGGCGCTTGAATCAACCAAGCTCATGTGAGCGTCCGCGAGAGGTGATCATGTCCACGCAAGAGTCCCCCGCCCGGCCGGACTCGGTTCCTATGCGCGAGCGCAGAAGTGACGCCACAACCAACCACAAAGCACTTCTGCACGCTGCGCAGGCCGTGCTCGCCGAAAATCCACAGGCATCCCTCGACACCATCGCGCACGCAGCCGGCCTGTCGCGACGGGCTCTCTACGGCCACTTCCCCGACCGGGAGACCCTGCTGAAAGAGGTCATCGCGCTCGGCGCTGAGCGGTTCAATGCGATCGCCGACGTCATCGAAGACACCGACCCGCGCGTCGCTCTGGCCCGCCTCGCCGTGCGCCTTTGGCGCGAAGCTTCAGCAGTGCGCGCCGCCGCCAATATCGCCCTCAGTGAAGCCCATGTCGCAGAGACAGTCCGTTCGCTCGCGCCCCTTCGACGACGTATCCGCGAGCTCACAGATACCGGCACGGCAGCGGGGGCCTTCCGAAGAGACGTCTCGCCCGAAGTCCTCGCCATCCTCATCGAAGAGACAGCCCGAGCCACTCTGCGCCAGACTCGCCTGGACGCGGAGAGTGGTCCGTCAGCCATCGCGCGAGTCGTGCTCAGCATCGTGGGCCTGTCGTGGACCGAGCAGGCCGAGCTCATCGAGTCGAACCCCGACATCGTGGCCCAAGCATGATCGGAACCGACCGACGTGATCGTTGTGAAGGCGAGCCGGACAGCCGACGGCTTCGAGAAGTGTCAAGCGCGCGATGACTCTGCCATCGTCATCGGGTCGGTCCGCTCCATCGAGGAGATGTCGCATCATCCGCCGCGCGTCGCCCCACGTAAGCTCTTTCGGTGGGAATCGGGGAGTGGGTCGCGCCCCGGCGCCTGGGACGTGACTTCCGCTGGCTCCTGGCGTCGTCGTGGACGAGCAACATCGGCGATGGGATCGCGCTCGCGGCATCCCCTCTGCTGATCGCCTCGATGACGGATTCGCCGGTGCTCGTGGCATCCGGCGCCGTCATGCGGTTCCTTCCGTGGCTGCTCTTCGGCCTCCACGCGGGAGCGATCGCCGACCGGGTCGACCGGCGCGTGCTGATCATGTGCGCCAACGGCATCCGGGCTCTGGTCCTCGTGGCGTTGTGCGCGTTCTTGATCACGGGCACGGCGAGCATCTGGATCGTGCTCGCGGTGGCCTTCGTCTACGGGTGCGCCGAGGTGTTCGTCGACACCACGAGCAGCACGCTCCTGCCGATGATGGTCAAGAAGAAGGATCTGGGCATCGGCAACGCACGGCTCCAGGCCGGCTTCCTGGTCGCGAACCAGTTCGGCGGACCGCCGCTGGGCGCCTTCCTCTTCGCGCTCGGCTCGTTCTGGCCGTTCGCCGTGCAGGCGATCTGCGTTGCGCTCGCCGTCGTGCTCATCTCGCGCATCGCCCGCACCCGAGTCCCCGCCCGTGAGAGCGACGGAGGGCGCACCGCCGTCCACACCGACATCGTCGAGGGGATCCGGTGGCTGTGGCGGAACCCTCCGGTGCGCACCCTCGTCATCATCATCCTCACGTTCAACATCACGTGGGCAGCCCCCTGGGGCGTGCTCGTGCTGTACGCGACCGAGCATCTTCAGATGGGGCCGGTCGGATACGGTGCGCTCACGACCGCGTCGGCCATCGGGGGCCTGCTGTCCACCGTCAGCTTCGGCTGGCTCGAGCGCCGGTTCACCTTCACCGCGCTCATGCGCGTCTGCCTGACCGTAGAGGTGCTGATGCACCTTGCCTTCGCGCTCACGACCTCAGGCGCCGTCGCCTTCGTCATCATGATCGCCTTCGGTGCCTACGCCTTCGTCTGGGGAACGATCTCGACGACGGTCCGCCAGCGACTCGTCCCGCACGAGCTGCAGGGTCGGATCGCATCGGTGAACATGGTCGGCGTCTTCGGCGGGCTCGTCATCGGTCAGGCGATCGGCGGGGTGATCGCCCAGTTCTGGGGGCTGACGGCGCCGTGGTGGTTCGCCTTCGCGGGCGCGGCGGTGACCCTGGTGCTCGTCTGGCGCCCCATCAGCCACATCGCTGCGGCGCGTGTCGATGACGGGACGGATGCCGCGGGCTGAGGCGCTGGGCGACCCGCGGCATCCGGTCGATCACAGGTCGGCGACCCGGATGAGCACCTTGCCGACGGTCGCGGCCTCGACCGCGTCGTGGGCGGCTGCGGTCTCCGCCAGGGGGAACCACGTGAGCGGCAGGCCCGCCTCCTCGCCGACGGGCAGAGCGCCGTCCTCGAGGGCGCGCGTGATGTCGGCGACGGCGGCATCGAGCGCGGGTTCGCCGACCGTGTAGAGCAGGACGCCCTGGACCCGGATGTTCTTCGCGAAGGTGGGCCGGATCGGCATGCTGAACGTGTCGCCGTTGTCGTCGGCGTAGAAGGCGATGACGGCGTGCCCCGCGGCGACCTCGGCGTCGAGGGCGGCATTCGTCGCCAGCGACACCTCGACGATCTGGTCGACGCCCTCGGGGGCGATCTCCCGCACCCGCGCCGCCACGTCCTCCTGTGTGTAGTCGATGACGTGGTGCGCGCCGGCGGCGCGCGCGAGTTGCGCCTTCGCGTCGGAGCTCACCGTCGTGAGGACGGTCGCACCCGCCCACCGGGCGAGCTGGATCGCGGCGTGGCCGACGGCGCCGGCGCCGCCCTGCACGAGAACGGTGCGTCCGGCGAGCGCGCCGGGCGCCAGACGGGCGGGCCCGTCCTCGTGCACCGTCAGAGCACGATGGGCCGTCACGGCCGGCACGCCGAGACTGGCCGCGGTGGCGAAGTCGATCCCCTCCGGAAGGTGGACGGCGCGGGATGCCGGGACGACCGTGTATTCCTGCGCGGTGCCCGTGGGGCGCTGGTGCTGGGCGAGGTGCACCCACACGCGGTCGCCGACCGCGAGGTCGTCGACTCCCTCGCCGAGGGCGTCGACGACGCCGGCACCGTCCTGATTCGGGACGGTCTCGGCGAAGGAGGCTCGCTGGGTGCCTCCGGAGCGGGACTTCCAGTCGGTCGGGTTCACCCCCGAGACGGCGATGCGGACCCGCACCTCACCGGGACCGGGATCCGCGACCTCGCGGTCGACGAGGGACAGGACGTCGGATGCGCCCGGGGAGCTGTAGACGATCGCCTTCATAGCGGGCGCAACCCCTCGTGACCCGCGCGCATTCCGACACCGGCCGTTTGCCAGGCGCCGTGTGCGAGGCTCGAGGGGCGGCACGAGTTTCGTGTCGCCTGCAGGAAGGGGGCCTCGTGCCCACCTGGCTCGAACACCTCTGTCACGCTCTCATCGGCCGGACGCGATCGCACGACGATCTCCCGGATCTCCGCGTGCTCCCCACGTCCCGCGTGGACCTCGCCCGCACCCACTACCTCGTCGACGACCCCGAGCGGCGCACCCGCGACGACCGCCTCTACATTCTCCGCATCGGGCAGCGCGGCCGTCGCGGCGTCGACGTCGCCGTCCACTCGAACGGGCGCGTCGTCGGCTTCCTCCCCGACGCCTCCGCGGCGAAGCTCGCCGAGCCGCTGCTGCGCCTCGGCGGTGCCGCGATCGTGAACGGCGCCGGCCCCCGTCCGGGGACGACACGGCTGCGGGTCGACCTCCCGACGGCGGAAGCGATGCGCTCCTTCGCTCCGGTGGGCGGACCCACGGCGTACTGATCGCCGTCCGCTGAGGTCCTCTGACAGGCTTTCCCTGTGATCGAGACTCTTCTCGGCCTGGTGGTCGCGCTCCTGGTCGTCGCGTCGACGACGGTGATCGGCCGGTGGGCGGGTATCGCCGCGCCGATCCTGATGGTCGCCGTGGGCGTCGGCGGCAGCTTCCTCCCGATGTTCGACGACTTCGTCCTCGACCCGGAGTGGATCCTGCTCGGCATCCTGCCCCCGCTGCTGTACTCGGCAGCGGTCTCGATGCCGGCGATGCACTTCCGACGTGAGTTCGGCGCCATCGCCGGGCTGTCGGTCTTCCTCGTCATCGGCACCGCCCTCGCCCTGGGCCTCTTCTTCATGGTCGCGATCCCCGATCTCGGTTTCGCGTGGGGAGGCGCCCTCGGCGCCATCGTGAGCCCCACCGACGCCGTCGCGACCTCGATCATCAAACGCACGCCCGTGTCGAAGCGGGTCGTCGCGATCCTCGAAGGAGAGAGCCTGCTCAACGACGCGACGGCGCTCGTGCTGCTGCGCACCGCGGTCGCCGCGGCCGCCGCATCCTTCTCCTTCTGGGGTGCCGTCGGCACCTTCGCCTACGCCGTCGTCGTCGCGGTCCTGATCGGTGCGGTGCTCGGCTGGCTCAACCTGACGGTGCGCAAGCGTGCGACCGACCCGACCGTCAACACGGTCCTCTCGTTCACGGTGCCGTTCCTCGCGGCCGTCCCCGCGGAACTGCTCGGCGCCTCGGGCCTCGTCGCCGCCGTCGTCGCCGGCATCATCACCGGGGTGGGCGGTCCGCGCGTCTTCTCCGCACGCAACCGGCTGTCCGACGCGCAGAACTGGCGCACGGTCGAGCTGATCCTCGAGGGGTTCGTGTTCCTCTTCATGGGACTGCAGCTGACCTCGATCCTCAGCGACGTGGAGAAGGCGCACGAGGGCATCGCGCCCGCTCTCCTCATCGCCGCCGGCGCGTGGCTCCTGACGGTGATCGTGCGGGCCGCGTACGTGGCACCGTTGCTCGCACTGCTGTCGATGAGCGCGCGTCGCGTCCGCCGCCTTCAGCCCCGCCTCGAGACGATCGCGCAGCGCCTCGAGACCGAGGAGGGCGAGGCGCAGCTCGTCGATGCGTTCGCCCGCCGCGGCCGGCGCGTCTCGCGGGGAACCGTGCGCCGCTTCGGTCCGCGCGTGACGCGCGGACTCGCCGACATCCGCTACTTCCAGGAGGCGCCGCTCGGGTGGCGCGAGGGCACCCTGGTCGTCTGGGCGGGGATGCGGGGCGCCATCACGCTTGCTGCCGCGCAGACGCTCCCCGAGGACACCCCGCTGCGCTCCGTGCTCGTCCTCATCGCCTTCGCCGTCGCCGTCGTCTCCCTCGTCGGGCAGGGCGCCTCGGTCGCGCCGCTCGTCGACGCGCTCACCCCCGCTGGTTCGGCGGACGAGTCGCGCGAGCGCGAGAAGGAGGAGCGGCGGCACATCCTCGAGCTCCTCCGCGAGCGCGCGGCCGACGTCCCCGCTCCGGATCGCTCGGCCGACCTCGACCGTGCCCGGGCGTTCCAGGTCGAGAGCGACTACCGCCTCGCCGTGATCGACGTCCAGCGCCGCGCGCTGCTCGACGCCCGCGACACCGGCACCTTCGATGCCGACGTGCTCGCGCACGAACTCGCGGTGATCGACGCCGCCCAGATCGCGATCGAGTTGCGCACCGGCCGCGAGTGAGGTCCGTCAGCGACCCAGCGCGCGGGCGATGTCCTCGACGTCGCGCTCGTCGTTGAAGACGTGCAGCGCGACGCGCGCGTTGCCGGCGCGGCTCGACGCGACGATCCCCGCGGCGCGCAGCCGGCCGATGTCCGCACCGCTCTCGTCCCGCCAGGTCACGATCGGCGTCGCCCGCGCCGGAGTCGGCAGGTCGAGCCGCTCCCGCAGCGCGGCCGCGAGGCCCGTCACCTCCTCGCTCAGCGCCCGCGGGTCCGCTCCTGCGAAGAGGGCGAGTGCCGGCTCGGCCCCCGTGAACGCCTGCCACGCGGGCGAGACGTCGAACCGTCGAGCGGATGCCGCCAGGGTCGCGTCCGTGCCGTAGCACGACGCCCACGGGTCCGCGCCCGCGTACCAGCCCGCCTGGCGCGGACCGATCGTCGCGGCGAAGTCCTCGCGGAGCGCGAGGAACGCGACGCCGCGGGGCGCGCACAGCCACTTGTAGGCGTGGCAGACCAGCGCATCGAAGGCCCCGGCGCCCACCGGCATCCAGCCGACGGCCTGCGTCGCGTCGCAGAGCGTGCGCGCACCGTGGCGCCGCGCCGCCGCGACGATCGCGTCGGCGTCGACGACGGCACCCGTCGCGGACTGCACGATCGAGAAGGTCACGAGGGTCGTCGCCGCGTCGACCGCGTCGGCGAGCGCGTCGAGCGGCGCCGTCCGCACGGTGATGCCCCGACCGGCGTGGACGAACGGGAGGACGAGCGACGAGAACTCGCCCTCGGGGCACAGGACGACGGCACCGTCGGGCAGCGAGGCCGCGAGGAGGCTCACCATCGCCGAGGTCTGCGCGCCGAGCGCGACGGCGGCCGGGTCCACCCCGACCAGTCGCGCGAACGATGCGCGGCACCGCTCGGCGCTCGCGGCGTACCGGATCGGGTCGGGCCACGCGTCGAGGTCAGCGCGCATCGCGTCGCGGCTGGCCAGGGGCGGGATGCCGGCGGTGCAGGCCGCGACGTATCCTCGCGCGTCGGGAAACGCGTCGCGGACGTCGGCGGGGGAGAGGGACATAACTCCATCGTCGCGATCCACGATTGAGTGCACCATGGCAGGTATTGCATCGACTGCATGACATGGCGTTATATGTCTGGATGCCGCAACCCGTCCCCGACCTCTCCGTCGCCGAGCTCCGGATCGTTAAGGCGGTGGGCGACACGGGGTCCGTGACGGCCGCCGCGACCGCGCTCGGGTACAGCCAGCCCGCCGTGAGTCAGCAGATCCGCCGCCTCGAGACGCGGTTGGGGATGGCGGTCGTGGAGCGGGTGGGACGGCGGATGCGGCTCACCGAGGCCGGGCGCATCCTCGCCCGCCACGCCACGTCGATCACGACCGCGCTCGGCGCGGTGGCCGGGGAGCTCGCCGACCTCGGCGGCGGCCGGATCGGCACGGTGCGGCTCGTCGGGTTCCCCTCCGCTTCGCCGACGATCCTCCCGCGCCTCATGCGCCGGCTCGCCGCATCCGACCCGGGTCTCTCGCTGACGTACGTCGAGGCGGAACCGCCCGAGGCGGTCGCCGCCGTCCGCGCCGACCGGGCCGACATCGCGTTGACCTTCAGCCACCCGGGCGACGGCACCGACGCGCACGGCGACAGCATCCGGGGGCTCGACGCCCGCCGCATCGGCGCCGAGGACCTCCTCCTCGTGCTGCCCGACGGGCACGCCCGCAGCACCGAGGACGTCGTCGACCTGAGGGCGCTCGCCGACGACGATTGGATCGCGGGATGCCCGCGGTGCCGCAGCCACCTGCTGGACTCCTGCGAACGCGCGGGATTCGCGCCCCGCATCCGCTTCGAGACCGACAACGTCGCCGCCGTCGAGCAGCTGGTCGCGCAGGGTGTGGGCGTCGCGACGCTGCCGCGGCTCGCGGTGGCGTCCTTCCCCCTCGTCGCCGGGGTGATCACCCGCCCGCTGGCGTCGGGGGACCGGCGCGACCTGCACGCGGTCTCGGCCCGCGGGGCCGCCGGGGTGCCGGCGGTCGCGACCGTGCTGTCGCACCTCGCCGCCGCGGTCGGCGACATGACGGCGCCGGGTCCGGAGGTCGCCGCGGCGAAGTAGGGTGAGCCCCATGCAGCAGCGACCTCTCGCCTCCACGGGCCGTTCCGTCTCCGCCATCGGCCTCGGCACGTGGCAGCTCGGTGCCGACTGGGGGGACGTCTCCGAATCCGACGCGCTCGACGTCCTCGCCGTCTCCGTCGAGGCCGGCGTCACCCTGTTCGACACCGCCGACGTCTACGGCGACGGTCGCAGCGAGACCCTCATCGGCCGTTTCCTGGCGTTGCACCCGGGCCACGGTGTGACCGTGGCGACCAAGATGGGGCGGCGCCTCGCGCAGGAGCCCGAGAACTACACCCCCGAGAACTTCCGCGCGTGGACCGACCGGTCACGGCGCAACCTCGGCGTCGACACGCTCGATCTCGTGCAGCTGCACTGCCCGCCGTCGGCGGTGATCGACGCCGACGAGACCTACGACGCCCTCGACGCCCTCGTCGACAGCGGTGCGATCGCCGCGTACGGCGTCTCGGTCGAGACCTGCGCGCAGGCCCTGTCCGCGATCTCGCGGCCCGGGGTGACCAACGTGCAGATCATCTTCAACCCGTTCCGGCTGAAGCCGCTCGACGAGGTGCTGCCGGCCGCCGAGGCCGCCGGCGTCGCGATCTTCGCCCGGGTGCCGCTCGCCTCCGGCCTCCTCAGCGGGCGCTACACCGCATCGACCTCGTTCGCGGCGAACGACCACCGCACCTTCAACCGGCACGGCGAGGCGTTCGACCGCGGTGAGACGTTCTCGGGCGTCGACTTCGAGACGGGTCTCGTCGCGGTGGATGAGCTCAGCGCGGCGCTGCCCGACGGCGTGTCGCTGCCGGCGGCATCCCTCGCCTGGATCGCGTCCCGTCCGGGTGTCACCTCCGTCATCCCGGGCGCGCGCACGACGGCGCAGGCGAGGAGCAACGCCGACGCCGGCGCGATCGACCCCGCCGTCCTCGACACGTTCGCGGCCGCCGTCGTCGACGTGTACGACCGCCGGCTCCGCGCGGACATCCACCCGCAGTGGTGATCGGGGTGGGGATGCCGCGCGCCGCCGTGCGTGCGACATCGCTACCGTGAGGGCATGATCGTCGAGGCCTCCGGGGTGCTGTTCCGCTGGGAGTCGCGGAGGGACGACTGGTACTTCGTCCCCCTCCCGGCGGAGGTGAGTGCGGACATCCGTGAGGTGCCGCGACCCGGGCGGGGATTCGGATCCATCCCGGTGGGGGTGACGGTCGGGTCGTCGTCCTGGCGGACCTCGATCTTCCCCGACGCGGCGCGCGGGGTGTACGTCCTGCCGCTGAAGCGCTCGGTCCGCGAGCGCGAGGGGATCTCCGAGGGCGACACGGTCTCCGTCCGTCTCGACGTCCAGGACGGCTGAGCCGTGTCCGTGCCCTGGGCCGCACTCTCGGATCCCGTCGCGATCGTCGCGGTCGTCCTCGCCTACGTCTGGCTAGTCGTCGCCTCGGTCGTCCTCGCGGTCATCGACGTCCGCACGCACCGGTTGCCGAACGCGTGGGTGCTCCCCGGCTACCCGGTGCTCGGCGGGCTGCTGCTCGTCGCGTGCCTCGCCGGAGCCCCGTGGTCGTCCCTCCTGCGCGCCGCCGTCGGAGGCGCCGCGCTGTTCGTCTTCTACCTCCTGCTGCGCGCGGCAGGGGGCGGGATGGGCGGGGGAGACGTGAAACTCGCCGGCGTCCTCGGTATGGCGCTCGGGTGGGTGGGGTGGTCCGCCCTCGCCGTCGGGGCCGTGGCCGGGTTCGTCTTCGGCGGCGTGTACGGCGCGCTGCTGCTCGCGACCCGACGCGCCTCCCGGCGCACCGCCGTCGCCTTCGGACCGTGGATGCTGCTGGGCGCCTGGACCGGCATCCTCCTCGGCGCCGACGTGGCGGACCGTCTCGGCCTGTGACGTCGCGGGTGGTGCGTGCCAGATCCGCCTCGACGATGCAAGGGGAGCGGGGCCGGTGCGTCCGCCTCGCTACCGTGAGGACATGGCCGATCGCACGAAGACCCCGCTCGTCCCGCGCCTCATCGCCCGCGCGCTGTCATGGCGGATCGTGCGGGCTTACCTCCGCTACAGCGAGCGGCGCGGTCCCCTCCTGGCCGACAGCGTGACCTATCGCACGCTCTTTAGCGTGTTCGCCGGCGTCCTGCTCGGCTTCTCCGTCGCAGCGCTCTGGCTGTCGGGCAACCCGCAGGCCTGGCAGAGTCTCATCGACGCGGTCGACGGCGTGATCCCCGGTCTCGTGGGCGAGGGCGGCGTCATCGACACGAAGGACCTCGGTCAACCGATCGCGTTCTCGCTCACCGGCGTGTTCTCCCTCGTGGGTCTCGTCCTCGCGGCGATCGGTGCGATCGGGTCGCTGCGCACCTCGCTGCGGGTGATCGCCGACAAGGTCCACGACGACACCCTGTTCATCATCGTCCTCGGCCGCAACCTCGTCCTGGCCGTCGTCATCGGGGTCGGGCTCGCCGCCGCGGCGGTCGCGACCGTCCTCGGGACGGCGGGCGTCGGTCTGGTTGCCGACGTCGTCGGGGTCTCCGCCGACAGTCCGGTGACGGTCGGTGTCAGCGCCGCGGTCGGCATCCTCGTCACCTTCGTCCTCGACACGGCGGTCGTCGCGCTCCTGTTCCGCACGCTCTCGGGCGTCCGCGCCCCGGCGCGGGCGCTGTGGACCGGGGCTCTGCTGGGCGGCTTCGGCCTGACCGTGCTGCAGCAACTGTCGAGCCTGTTCGTCGGGGGCGCCGGCTCCAACCCGCTGCTCGCCACCTTCGCCTCGCTCATCGCGCTGCTGCTGTGGATCAACCTGTCGTGCCAGGTCATCCTCATCGCCTCGGCGTACATCGTGGCGGCCACGCTCGAGAGCGGGGACCGCGTCCGCCGCGTGCACGGCGCGACGACGCTGATCGAGCGCCGCGTGCAGACCGCCGAGGACCAGGTGAAGGCGGCCGCTGACGAGCTGCAGGCGGCCCGGGACGCCCTCGCCGCCGAACGGGCGAAGGACTGACACCCCCGCTCCTTCGTCACCGGTGTGTGAACTCTGGCGCATCCACTCGATGCGCACCGTCCGGGTGTGTACCGTCGTACCGTGAAGAACCCGCGACTTCAGCCGACCCACCCGATCGCCCTCGCGCCCGTGCAGTCGCCCGAGCCCACCGTCGACGGGTTCGTGACGCAGTACCTGCGCAATCTCAACAACGGCCGCGGCGTGGCCCTGTCGACCTCGACGGCCAACGATCGCTACTTCGCGCTCGCCGCCACCGTGCGCGACTACCTCATGGCGCGGTGGCTCGAGGACGTGCGTCGGCAGCGGTCGACCCAAGCCAAGGGCGTCGCCTACCTCTCGGCGGAATACCTGCTCGGTCGGCAGCTCGACAACAACCTCCTGGCGACGGGACTCACCGACATCGCGGCCGAGGCCCTCGTCGCCTGCGGCCTCGACCTGGAGGACGTCTGCGCGCTCGAGGTCGAGCCGGGTCTCGGCAACGGCGGCCTCGGCCGCCTCGCGGCCTGCTTCATCGACTCGCTCGCGACGCTCGGCGTGCCGAGCATCGGTTACGGCATCCGGTACGAGTACGGCATCTTCCGTCAGACGTTCGTCGACGGACAGCAGGTCGAGCAGGCCGACTCGTGGCTCGCGCTCGGCTCGCCGTGGGAGTTCCCCCACCCCGAAGCCGCGCAGACCATCTCCTTCGGCGGCCACACCGAGCAGTACGACGACGAGGGCGTCACGCGCACGCGTTGGGTGCCGTCGTGGAACGTCCTCGCCGTGCCGTACAACTACATGGTCCCGGGCTACCACAACGGCCGCGTCAACACGCTGCGTCTGTGGAGCGCACAGGCCACCCAGGGTTTCGACCTGCGCGTCTTCAACGCGGGCGACTACCAGGAGGCCGTGCGCGCGCAGACCTACGCCGAGAACATCTCGAAGGTGCTCTACCCCGAGGACTCCACCCCGCAGGGCAAGGAGCTGCGCCTGCAGCAGCAGTACTTCTTCGTCGCGGCATCCATCAGCGATTTCGTGAACCTCATCCTGCCGAGCGACTTCGACCTCGCGAAGCTGCCCGATCGGGTCATCTTCCAGCTCAACGACACCCACCCCGTCATCGGTGTCCCCGAGTTGATGCGCGTCCTCGTCGACGAGAAGAAGCTTGAATGGGATGCCGCCTGGCAGATCACCCGGCAGTGCTTCGCCTACACGTGCCACACCCTGCTGCCCGAGGCGCTCGAGGTGTGGCCCGCAGACCTGCTCGGCAGGCTCCTGCCGCGCCACCTCGAGATCATCTACCGGATCAACGACGAGTTCCTCGACGAGGTCCGCGAGCGCTTCGGCGACGACGGGGAGCGGATCCGGCGGATGTCGATCATCTCGCCCGACGGTGCGGTGCGGATGGCCTACCTCGCCACGGTCGCCGGCTCCAAGGTCAACGGTGTCGCCGAGCTGCACTCGCAGCTGCTGCGCGAGAAGGTGCTGCCGGACTTCGACGACTTCTTCCCCGGCAAGTTCACGAACGTCACGAACGGGGTCACGCCGCGCCGGTTCATCCGTCTCGCCAACCCCGGACTGTCGCGCCTCATCACCGACACGATCGGACCGGGCTGGCTCACCGACCTCGACCGGCTGCGCGAGCTCGAGGACTACGCCGACGACACCGCCTTCCACGCCGCGTTCCGCGCGGTGAAGGCGTCCAACAAGCGCGTGCTCGCCCGCACCCTCGCCGACCGCGACGGGTTCACCGTGGCCGACGACCATCTGCTCGACGTCATGGTGAAGCGCCTGCACGAGTACAAGCGCCAGACGCTCAAGCTCCTCCACATCATCACGGAGTACGACGCCATTGCCTCGGGCCGCGTCACACCCGACCAGGTCACCCCCCGCACCTTCGTGTTCGGCGCCAAGGCCGCGCCCGGCTACGCGATGGCCAAGCGCATCATCCACCTCATCAACGCCGTCGGCAGCGTCGTCAACTCCGACCCGCGGGTCGAGGGGCGCCTCGCGGTCCTGTTCCCGCCCAACTACAACGTCACCCTCGCCGAGCGGGTCGTCCCGGCGGCGGACCTCTCCGAGCAGATCTCGCTCGCCGGCAAGGAGGCCTCCGGCACGGGCAACATGAAGTTCGCCCTCAACGGTGCGCTGACCATCGGCACCGACGACGGCGCGAACGTCGAGATCCGCGAGCTCGTGGGCGACGAGAACTTCTTCCTGTTCGGGATGTCCGAGCCCGAGGTCGCCGACCTGCAGACGCGCGGGTACCACCCCATCGACTTCGTGCGCGCCGACGAGAACCTCTCGCGGGCGCTGGACCTCGTCTCCTCGGGCGCGTTCTCGGGCGGAGACGGATCGGTGTTCGAGCCGGTGGTGTCGAACCTGATCCACCACGACCCGTTCATGGCGCTCGCGGACTACACGGACTACATCGCGGCGCAGAAGCGCGTCGATGCGCTCTACGCCGATCAGGATGCCTGGACCCGCGCCGCGATCCTCAACGTGGCGCGCTGCGGGTTCTTCTCCTCCGACCGGTCCATGCGCGACTACATCGACCGCATCTGGCACACGCCGCCCCTCGTCTGACGGCCGCGGATAGCACCGCGGCGACCGGCTGACAAGTCGCGGCGGAGCTGGCGGGGCGCCGGGTTAGAGTCGGTGTCGGAGGTACATCATGGCAATCGCACGACTTCACGGCGGCCCGCTCGACGGCCAGGTCATCCCGCTCGAGGATGACACGGATCGGCTGATCCTGCCCTACAGCGAGACGCAGATCACCTACGAGCGCGCGGGTGCCGACGAGAACACCGGGGAGGGAGACGGACCCACGTCCGCCGACTTCCACTTCGTCGCCGCGCAGGACGACATCGATCCGTCCGCCGACGAGCGCGACGACCGTTCGACCCTTGACGACTGAGCCGGAGCACTCGCTCGAGATCGAGCGCACGTACGACGTCGACGCCGGGACGCCGCTGCCCGATTGGGCTCGGCTTCCCGGCGTCGCCGCTGTCGGCGCACCCGAACCGCGAGAGCTCGACGCGCACTACCTCGACACCGCCGACGGCGCGCTGGGACGGGCGCGCGTCGCGCTCCGGCGCCGCAGCGGCGGACCCGACGAGGGCTGGCACATCAAGCGCGTGACGCCGGAAGGCAAGGCGGAGTCGCGCTGGCCGCTGGATGCCGGGGGCTCCGATGCCATCGTGGTGCCCGCGGCGATCGAGGATGTCCTCGCCCCCGTCGCGTCGCCCCCGTTCGCGCCGCTCGCGCGCATCCGCAACGCCCGCACCGCGTATGCGCTCCTCGATGCGGAGGGCAATCTGCTCGCGGAGTTCGTCGACGACAGGGTCACCGCCACCGACGTCCGCCGGGGTGTCGAGACGTCCTGGCGCGAGTGGGAGCTCGAGCTCGGTCCGGCCGCACCGACGGATGCCGCGGCCCGCGATGCGCTCTTCGCCGCGGCGGACGAGCTCGTCCGCGCCGTCGGGGGAGAGGTGTCGGGGTCGGGCTCCAAGCTCGAGCGCGCCCTCGGTCTCTGACCCCCAGGCCACAACGCGCTGACGCCGCCCCCGGCTTCGTTCGGGGCGGCGTCAGTCGTGATCGTCAGGTTACTGAAGACCCATTCGTTCCGATAGGTCTTCCCTGCCTGATCAGAGGTTGATCATGTGGCCGGCGAGGCCGTGGAAGGCCTCCTGCAGGCCCTCCGACAGCGTCGGGTGCGTGTGCACGTTCCGCGCGGCCTCGAGGGCGGTGAGGTCCCACTTCTGCGCGAGCGTCAGCTCGGGCAGGAGCTCCGACACGTCGGGGCCGATGAGGTGGCCACCGAGCAGTTCGAGGTGCTCGGCATCCGCGATCAGCTTCACGAACCCGACCGGCTCGCCCAGGCCGTTGGCCTTGCCGTTGGCCGAGAAGGGGAACTTCGCGACCTTGACGTCGTAGCCGGCGTCGCGCGCCTGCTGCTCCGTGAGGCCGAACGAGGCCACCTGCGGTGAGCAGAACGTCGCACGCGGCATGTTGCGGTAGTCCCCGAGCGTCTGCGTCTCCGCCTTGCCGATCGTCTCGGCGGCGACGACGCCCTGCGCCTCGGCGACGTGCGCGAGCTGCAGCTTGGCGGTCACGTCGCCGATGGCGTAGACGCCGTCGACGTTCGTGCGCATGTAGTCGTCGATCTCGATGGCACCGCGGTCGGTGAGCTTGACACCGGTGTTCTCGAGTCCGAAGCCCTCGACGCGCGGGGCGAATCCGATCGACATGAGGACCTTGTCCGCCTCGATCTGCCCCTTCGCGCCGTCGGCGTTGGCCGAGTAGGACACGGTGACCTTGTCGCCCGAGTCGACGACGGACTCGACCTTGGTCGAGGTGAGGATCTCGATGCCGTACTTCTTGTACTGCCGCTGGATCTCCTTCGAGACCTCGACGTCCTCGTTGGGGAGAGCGCGGTCGAGGAACTCGATGATCGTGACCTTGACGCCGTAGTTGCTCATCACGAAGGCGAACTCCATGCCGATCGCGCCGGCACCGACGATGACGATCGAGTTCGGCAGGTCGCGCGTGAGGATCTGCTCTTCGTAGGTGACGACGTTCTCGCTGAGGGTGACACCCGGCAGCAGACGCACGGTCGAGCCGGTCGAGATGATCACGTTGTCGGCCGTGACGGTCTCCTTCGAGCCGTCCTCCTTCGTGACCTCGATGGACTTCGCGTCGATGAACGAGCCGCGACCCTGGTACTCGGTCACCTTGTTCTTCTTCATGAGGAAGTGGATGCCCTTGACGTGGGTCTCGGCGACCTTGCGGCTGCGGTCCCATGCGGTGCCGAAGTCGAAGTTCACGTCACCGCTGATGCCGAAGAGGTCGGCCTTGTGGGTGAAGGTGTGCGCGAGGTCCGCGTTCTTCAGGAGCGCCTTGGAGGGGATGCACCCGACGTTGAGGCAGACACCGCCCCAGTACTTCTCTTCGATGATGGCGGTGGACAGTCCGAGCTGTGCGGAGCGGACGGCCGCGACATAGCCGCCGGGGCCGGCACCGAGGATGACGACGTCGTAGTGAGGCATGCGTCCAGCCTAGTCCGCTGCCGGTGGCCTCACTCCTTCGTCTCGCCCCGTCGACCGCGGACGATCGCGACCGCGATCACGACGCCGACGGCGAGGAAGATGATGCCTCCGCCCACCGCGTAGGGGACCGCGTTGAACCCGTCCGACGACCCTTCCGCCTGCTCGCCGGCCGATTCGCCGCACTCCTCGACCGCCGCGACCTTCCCGTCCTCACCCACCGAGAACGTGAACTGATCCGAGAGAGGATGCCCGTCGCTCGAGACGATCCGCCACTGGACGAGGACCGCCCCCTCGACCGGTCCGTCGACCGCCTGGGTGACGACGTTGTCCGCGACCTCGGGGTCCCCGGCGGCGAGCGAACGGCACGATTCGTCGTAGACCGCCACGACCGTCGCACCAGGCTCCGTCGAGGGTGTCGCACTGAACGTCAGCGAGATCTCCTCCGGGGTGGTTCCGAGGACGGCGTCGGCGGCCGGATCGGAGCTGAGCAACTCGTCGTGGGCCGCGGCGGGGGAGGCGGGAGCGAGCAGCAGCGCGGCAGCGACCGCTGCGGCGGCGATCGCGCCACCGCGACGGCGCATGCGGGGGTTCGTGGACGTCGACATGGTGGCGACGCTAACCGAACGCACGCCGCCGCTCCGCGGCCCTGTCGTCCACGCCACGGGCCCGATACCATGTCGCCTCGGCGTGGACCCGGCCACCGTGAGCGGGAGCGATCGGTTACTGTGGGAGAAGGAGGACATCGTGGACGAGAATCAGCGACCGGACGGCGACATCCATCGGGGTGCCGAGACGTCGGCGCACCCGCGTCTTGTGGATTCGACGCAGACGTTCGGGCACGACTCGGACCTCTCCTTCGTGCCCTTCGGCGCCGAGTTGACGGCCGCCGAGGTCGAGGCGATCAACGCCCTCCCGGCGCGTGCCGCGCTCCTCATCGTCCGGTCAGGGCCGACCGCGGGTGCGCGGTACCTGCTCGACACCGACGTGACGACCGTGGGTCGCCACCCCGAGGCCGACATCTTCTTCGACGATGTGACCGTCTCCCGGCGTCACGCGGAGATCACGCGCACGGGCGCCACGTTCGAGTTGATCGACCAGCGCTCGCTCAACGGCACCTACGTCAACGGCGAGCGTGTCGACCGCGCGACCCTCACCGACGGGGCCGAGGTGCGCGTCGGCAAATTCCGCCTCAACTTCTTCGTCGCTCCGGCAGAGCGGGCGATCGGCGCGTGAGCCCGGCCGCCGCCACCCGGGGACGAGCTGCGTCCTCGGGGTCCTTGAGCATCGGCCAGGTCCTCGCCCGTTTGAGCCCGGAGTTCCCCGCCCTCACCGCGAGCAAGCTCCGCTTCCTCGAGGTGCAGGGGATCGTCACGCCCGTCCGCACCGAGTCCGGGTACCGCAAGTTCTCCGCCGCCGACGTGGAGCGGCTGCGCACGGCCCTCAGCATGCAGCGTGATTTCGGCATCCCGTTGGCGCGGATCCGGGAGTACCTCGAGGAACACGGCGACGACGTGGCGCCCGTCCCGCCGGCATCCATCGTCCAGACCTCGCGTCGCTACCGTCGTGACGAGCTCCTCAGCACAGCCGGCGCCTCGGCGACGCTGCTGAACGAAGCGGTGTCCGCTGGTCTCATCGCGCCCTCCGACTCGTTCGACGAGCGTGCGCTCGGCGTGCTCCGTTCCCTCGTCGCGCTCGACGCGCACGGGATCCAGCCCCGCCACATCCGCACCATCCGGCAGAGCGCCGAGCGCGAGGTGTCGCTCATCGAGAGCGCCATCGCCCCGCTGCTGCGCCGCGCGGATGCCGGTTCCCGAGCGAAGGCCAACGAGATCGCGCCCGAACTGGCCCGTCGACTCGAAGAGATCCGACAGGTGTTCGTCGCCGCAGCGCTCGATCGTCTGACCCCGTGACCGTCCGCGACACGCCGGACGCGACGAGTCGGATGTCGTTGCCGGAGGCACCTCGGTCCTCTAGCGTGGAATCACCGATCACCCGCAGGAGGCCCCGATGACCGCGCACGATGCGCTGGGCGAGCAGAAGTTCTCGACCGAACTCCTGTTCACCGACGGCCTCCCCGAGATGGACGATGAAGTCGGTTACCGCGGAGCCCAGGCGGCACGCGCTGCCGGCATCACCTACCGGCAGCTCGACTACTGGGCCCGTACCGAGCTCGTCGAGCCCACGGTCCGCGGCGCGAGCGGTTCGGGATCGCAGCGGCTCTACGGGTTCCGCGACATCCTCGTTCTGAAGCTCGTGAAGCGGCTCCTCGACACGGGGATCTCGCTCCAGCAGATCCGCATCGCCGTCGATCAGCTGCGCGCGGCGGGTATCCGCGATCTTGCGGGGACGACCCTCATGAGCGACGGCGCATCGGTGTACCTCTGCACCTCCAACGACGAGGTCATCGACCTCGTCAGCCGCGGGCAGGGTGTCTTCGGCATCGCCGTCGGCAAGGTCCTCCGCGAGGTCGAGACCACCCTGGTCGACTTCGAGGCCCAGCAGCCGGAACAGGTCGACGAGCTGGCCGCCCGTCGGGCCGCGCGCTCCGCCTGACGCACGCCGCATCCCCGTACGCGCGGAGGATGCTCTCGCGCGCCCGGGTGCCGGACGGTCAGGCGGGGGAGGCGGCGCCCGAGACGGGGATGCGACCCGTGCGGACGATCCGGTCGAGCAGCGAATCGAAGTCGGCGGCGAGCTCCTGCGCGGAGTCGCCGGGCCAGATGTGCAGCGGCTTAGCCGCACCCTGCGCCTGCTGCAGGGAAGTGCGCTCGGGGAGCTGGGGGGTCAGCACGAGCGGCCCGAACATGTCGCGCAGTTCCTTGATGCGGAACTGGTGCTCGATGGACTGCGGGCGGACGCGGTTGACGACGATGCCGAGGGGCTGCAGGCGGGGGGACAGGCCGCGGCGGATCTCCTCGATCGCACGGAGCGCACGGTCCGCTGCCGCGACGGAGAAGAGGCCCGGCTCGGTCACGACGACGACGCGGTCGGATGCCGCCCACGCGGTGCGCGTGAGGGCGTTCAGCGATGGCGCGCAGTCGATGAGCACCAGGTCGTAGTCGGCCTCGATGGTGGCGAGGGCCTCCTCGAGCTTCCACACGTCGCGGACGCTCGGGTGCGGACCGTCGAAGTTGATCGCAGAGGGGCTGCCGATCATGACGTCGATCGTGCCGGGGTGCACCTTCGCCCAGCCGCTCGAGGTGATGGCCTGACGGACCACCTTCTCTTTGGGGTTGGCGAGGACGTCGGCGACGTTGAGCCGACCCGCCACCTGGATGTCCATGCCCGTCGACACGTCGGACTGCGGGTCCAGGTCGACGACAAGGGTCCGCACCCCGCGCGCGAACGCCGCGGAGGCGAGGCCCAGGGTCACGGTCGTCTTGCCGACGCCACCTTTGAGGGAGCTGACGGAGAGTACGTGCACAAGCGACTACGTTACCGTCCCCTAGGCTGTGAGGGTACTCAGCCCGTACCTCGGCGGCCCCGACGGAGTGGCCCCGCACCCAGTGAGGTGAAGAGCATGTTTCGCAAGATTCTGGTCGCCAATCGCGGAGAGATCGCCATCCGCGCATTCCGCGCCGCGTATGAGCTCGGGGCGCGGACGGTCGCCGTCTTCCCGTATGAAGACCGCTACTCGCTGCACCGGCTGAAAGCCGACGAGGCGTACCAGATCGGCGAGGTGGGCCACCCCGTCCGCGCGTACCTCGACGTCGACGAGATCATCCGCGTCGCGCTCGAGAGCGGCGCCGATGCGATCTACCCGGGCTACGGATTCCTGTCCGAGAATCCCGAGCTCTCCGCGAAGGCCGCCGCCCATGGGATCGCCTTCATCGGTCCGTCGTCGACGGTGCTCGAGATGGCCGGCAACAAGGTCACCGCCAAGCAGCACGCGATCGCCGCGGGTGTGCCGGTGCTGCGTTCGACGGAGGCGTCGGACGACATCGACGCCCTGGTCGCGCAGGCATCCGACATCGGTTTCCCGATCTTCGTGAAGGCCGTCGCCGGCGGCGGCGGTCGCGGGATGCGGCGGGTCGAGCACCCCGACGCCCTCCCGCCCGCGCTGTCGGAGGCGATGCGCGAGGCGGGCAGCGCATTCGGGGATCCGCGTGTCTTCCTCGAGCAGGCCGTGCAGCGGCCGCGTCACGTCGAGGTGCAGATCCTCGCGGATGCGGCGGGGAACACGGTCCACCTGTTCGAGCGCGACTGCTCGGTGCAGCGTCGCCACCAGAAGGTGGTCGAGATCGCACCCGCGCCGGGCCTCTCGGACGAGATCCGCCGCGACCTCTACGCGTACGCCGTCGCGTTCGCGAAGTCCATCTCGTACGTGAACGCGGGAACCGTCGAGTTCCTCCTCGAGACCGCCGGTCCCCGCGCGGGCGAGGTCGTCTTCATCGAGATGAACCCCCGCATCCAGGTCGAGCACACCGTCACCGAAGAGGTCACCGACGTCGACCTCGTGCAGTCGCAGATGCGCATCGCCGCGGGCGCGACCCTCGAGGACCTGGGCCTGCGCCAGGAGCAGATCCACCTGCGCGGCGCCGCCCTGCAGTGCCGCATCACGACGGAGGATCCCGCGCACGGCTTCCGCCCCGACACCGGCAAGATCACGACCTACCGCTCGCCGGGCGGTGCCGGCATCCGTCTGGACGGCGGGACGACCGCGGCCGGCTCGCAGATCAGCCCGCACTTCGACTCCATGCTGGCCAAGCTGACGTGCCGGGGGCGCGACTTCGAGGCCGCGGTCGTCCGCTCCCGTCGCGCGCTGGCGGAGTTCCGCATCCGCGGTGTGTCGACGAACATCCCGTTCCTGCAGCGGGTGCTCGACGACCCGGCCTTCGCCGCCGGCGACCTGAGCACGGCGTTCATCGACGAGCGGCCCGAGCTCGTGCAGGGTCGTGAGTCGAAGGACCGTGGCTCCAAGATCGTGTCCTGGCTCGCGGACGTGACGGTCAACCGCCCGAACGGCGACAGCCCGGTCCACACCGACCCCGCCGCGAAGCTGCCGGTCGTCGACCTGAATGCAGCCCCTGCCCCCGGGTCGCGGCAGCGTCTGCTCGAGCTCGGCCCGAAGGGCTTCGCCGAGGCGCTCCGCGCGCAGGACGGACTCGCCGTCACGGAGACGACCTTCCGCGACGCGCACCAGTCCCTGCTCGCGACCCGGGTGCGCACGAAGGACCTCGTCCGCGTCGCCCCGCACGTCGCCCGGCTCACTCCGCAGCTGCTGTCGGTCGAGGCGTGGGGAGGTGCGACCTACGACGTCGCCCTCCGCTTCCTCGGCGAGGACCCGTGGGAGCGTCTCGACGCCCTCCGCTCCGCCCTGCCGAACGTCGCGATCCAGATGCTCCTGCGCGGTCGCAACACTGTCGGCTACACGCCGTACCCGACGAAGGTCACGGATGCGTTCGTCGCGGAGGCCGCGGCATCCGGTGTCGACATCTTCCGCATCTTCGACGCGCTCAACGACGTCAGTCAGATGCGGCCCGCGATCGAGGCGGTCCTCGCCACCGACACCGCCGTCGCCGAGGCGGCGATCTGCTACACCGGCAACCTCCTCGACCCCGCCGAGGACCTGTACACGCTCGACTACTACCTGCGGCTCGCGGAGCAGGTCGTGGACGCCGGCGCCCACATCCTCGCGATCAAAGACATGGCGGGGCTGCTGCGTCCGGCTGCCGCGGCGCGGCTCGTGTCGGCCCTGCGGGAGCGCTTCGACCTGCCGGTCCATGTGCACACCCACGACACGGCCGGCGGTCAGCTGGCGACCCTCCTCGCGGCCAGTGCGGCCGGAGCGGATGCCGTCGACGCCGCCGCCGCGCCGATGTCGGGCACGACGAGCCAGCCCTCGCTGTCGGCGCTGGTCGCCGCCCTGGCGGACACGGAGCGCGACACCGGACTCGACCTGCAGGCGGTCTCGGACCTGGAGCCGTACTGGGAGGCGGTCCGCAACCTCTACGCACCGTTCGAGTCGGGGCTGCCCGGCCCCACCGGGCGCGTCTACCACCACGAGATCCCCGGCGGCCAGCTCTCGAACCTGCGTCAGCAGGCGATCGCCCTCGGGCTGTCGGAGGACTTCGAGCTCATCGAGGACATGTACGCCGCGGCCAACCGGATCCTCGGCCGTGTCCCGAAGGTCACGCCGTCGTCGAAGGTCGTGGGCGACCTCGCCCTGCACCTCGCGGCCGTGAAGGCCGACCCGGCTGACTTCGAAGCGAACCCGGAGAAGTACGACGTGCCGGACTCGGTCGTCGGCTTCATGGCCGGCGAGCTCGGCGACCTGCCCGGCGGCTGGCCGGAGCCCTTCCGGTCGAAGGTGCTCGCGGGACGCTCCGTGAAGGTGGGCGTGACCGACATCTCCGCAGAGGATGCCGCGGCTCTCGACGCGGACTCGGCGACGCGACGCGAGAAGCTCAACCGGCTGCTCTTCCCCGCTCCGACGAAGGCGTTCCACGAGGTCCGTGACACGTTCGGCGACCTCAGCGTCCTCGACACCATCGACTACCTGTACGGGATGAAGCCGGGCCAGGAGCACGTGGTCGAGATCGAGCGGGGCGTGCAGCTCTACGTCGGTCTCGAGGCGATCGGCGAAGTCGACGACAAGGGGATGCGGACGGTCATGGCGACCCTGAACGGTCAGCTGCGCCCGGTCACCGTCCGCGATCGCGCGGTCGCCGTCGAGGCCCGCCAGGCCGAGAAGGCCGACACGTCGAAGCCGGGTCAGGTCGCCGCACCGTTCTCGGGTGTCGTCACCGTGAAGGCCGACGAGGGCGCGAAGGTGCGCGCGGGGGAGCCCGTGGCATCCATCGAGGCGATGAAGATGGAGGCGGCCATCACCGCCCCCATCGACGGGGTCGTCGAGCGCATCGTGATCGCCCCCACCGCGCAGGTGGAGGCGGGTGACCTTTTGCTCGTCGTCCGTCCCGCGGACTAACCTGGTTCGTCGGGCTTTCCGAGGCCCCAGATCCACCAGGAGTGACCCCCGTGATGCGTGAGCGCGACAACGAGATGTCCGAGGACGTCGACAACGGTGTGCTCGAGCGCACCGACAACCTCGAGACGACCGGCATCGGCATCGTCGACGGGACGACGGCCCAGATCGACCTGACGCTCCCGGCGCTCGCGGACGATGACGACGACTACGTCGACGACGACGACATCGCCCCGGTCGGGAATGACGAGGCCGAGCGGACCTCGGACGACGGCCACGACGAGGCATCCGTCGTCTCCGCATCCCGGAGCGAGGACGAGACTCCTGCGCCGACAGCCGACACCCAGGGCGACATCGTCGACGCGGAGGTCGTCCCGGCGACGGTCCCTCCGGTGACGGGGGTGACCCGGCGTGCGATCCACCATCCCGCGGGAGCCGACAAGCACGCCCTCGAGCGTGTGCGCGGGGTCCGCGTCGACGAGGAACCCCTGCAGTCCCGCCGCCTCGACCAGCTCTCGGCCGACCGCGAGAGCCCGGACCTGCTCACCGCCGATCGGCTCATCGACCGGTCCCGCGTCGCCGCGCCCGAGCCCGAAGGCGCCTGGCAGCGTCTCGTCTACACCGCGAGCTTCCGTCGGGTCCTCCTCGCGGAGAGCCCGAAGGTCCGCGCACGCAAGGAGCTCGACCGCCGCATCACCGCGCCGCTCACCGGCGGAGCGAAGTTCGTGCCCGTGCTCTCGCGCAAGGGCGGCGTCGGGAAGACGAGTGTCACCACTCTGCTCGGGATGGCCCTCGCCGACGCGCGCGAGGACCGCATCATCGCCGTCGACGCGAACCCCGACCGCGGCACCCTCGCCGAGCGGATCGAGCGCACGAGCGGCAAGACTGTGCGCGACCTCGTCCGTGCGCGCGCCGACGTGACCGGGTTCAACGACCTCTCCGGGATCGTCGCGCGGGACGAGACGCGCCTCGACATCCTGGCCTCCGATGCCGACCCGCACCTGTCCGAGGCGTTCAGCGACCGCGATTACCACGACGTCGCCGCCATCGCCGCCCACTACTACTCGATCGTCCTCACCGACAGCGGCACCGGCATCGTGCACTCCGTCATGGACGCGACCCTCGAGCTCGCCGACCAGATCCTCATCGTCGCCGGACGCAGCGTCGACGAGGCCAAGCTGGCCTCCGAGACGCTGTCGTGGCTCGAGACGAATGGGTACGGCGAGCTCGCCCGCAACGCCGTGGTCGTGCTCAACACCTCCCGGCCGGGGGCGAGCCTCATCAAGCCGAGCGAGCTCGAATCCCACTTCCGCAGCCGCGTGCGCGCGGTCGTGACCATTCCGTACGACGCGCACATCGCGACCGGCGGTCCGATCTCGTTCCGCGAGCTGGCCGGCGCGACGCGCCTCGCCGCCCGCGAGCTGGCGGCCGTCGTCGTCGAGGGGCTGCGCGCGGCGGGAACGGTGCGCTGATGGCGGTCCGTCCCATCCGCCTGTTCGGCGACCCCGTCCTGCGGTCGGTGTGCGCCCTCATCGAGGACATCGACGAGGGCGTCGTCAGCCTGGTGTCGGACTTGGTCGACTCCGTCGCCGAACCGGGTCGTGCCGGCGTCGCGGCGCCGCAGATCGGTGTCGGCGTCCGCGCCTTCAGCTACAACGTCGACGGCGTCATCGGGTACATCCTGAACCCCACCCTCGAGGTCGCGGGCGATCCGGTGCCGACGGGGGAGGGATGCCTCTCGGTCCCCGGTCTCTGGCACGACGCCCTCCGTCACCCCTGGGCGCGAGTCACCGGCATCGACCTGCACGGTGATGAGCTCGTCATCGAGGGGGAGGGGCTGCTCGCACAGGCGCTGCAGCACGAATGCGACCACCTCGACGGGATGCTGTACCTCGACCGCCTGCCGAAGGACGTCCGGCGCCAGGCGATGCGCGAAGTGCGCGAGTCCGACTGGTTCTGACGCGCACATGACGAAGGGCCCCGGATCGCCGGGGCCCTTCGTCGTGTGAGGGGGTGCGGGTCAGTTCCCGAGGGAGATGTTCGTGGTGGACACGTTCGCCTGGTACAGCTCCTCGATGTCGCCGGCGAAGTCCGAGAGGATCACGTTCCGCTTGATGCTCATCTTCGGCGTCAGGTGACCGGATGCCTCGGTCCACTCGGTGTCGAGGATCACGAACTTGCGGATCGACTCCGCGCGCGAGACCGCCTTGTTGGCCCGGTCCACCGCGGACTGCACCTCGGCGAGCACCTTCGGGTGCGTGATCACCTGCGACATGGGCATGTCGGCGGCGAGTCCGTTGTTGGACATCCAGGTCGGCAGCATCTCGCGGTCGAGCGTGACGAGGGCGCCGATGAACGGCTTCTGGTCGCCCACGACGACCACCTGCCCGACGATGGGGTTCGCGCGGATGGGGTCCTCGAGGACGGCGGGGGCGACGTTCTTACCCCCGGCCGTCACGATGATCTCCTTCTTGCGCCCCGTGATGGTGAGGTAGCCCTCGGAGTCGAAGGTCCCGATGTCGCCCGTGCGGAACCAGCCGTCGTGGAAGGCCTCCGCGGTCGCCTCGGGGTTGCGCCAGTACTCCTTGAAGACGTTGATGCCGCGGACCTCGATCTCGCCGTCCTCGCCCAGCCGGACGCCGACGCCGGGGAGCGCGGGGCCCACCGTGCCGATCTTGGACTTCGTGGCGAGGTTCACGGTCGCCGGCGCGGTGGTCTCGGTGAGCCCGTAGCCTTCGAGGATCTGCACGCCGAGGCTGTGGAAGAAGTGACCGAGGCGCGGCCCGAGCGGCGCCGATCCCGAGACGGCGTGCGTCACACGCCCGCCCATCGCGGTGCGCAGCTTGCTGTAGACGAGGCGGTCGAAGAGCGCGAACTTGATCTTCATCCCGAGCGGGATCTTCTCGCCGTCCTGCAGGCGGCGGGAGTGCTCGACGGCGACGGCCGCCGCGGCCCGGAAGATCTTGCCCTTGCCGCCGGCCTCCGCCTTCTGCTCGGCCGAGTTGTAGACCTTCTCGAACACGCGCGGCACCGCGAGCAGGTACGTCGGCTTGAACGAGCCGAGTCCGGCGAGCAGCTTCGTCGTGTCGGGCTCGTGGCCCGTCTTCACCCCGGCGTGGATGTTGAGGATCGAGATGAACCGTGCGAACACGTGCGCGAGGGGGAGGAAGAGGAGGGTCGCGGCCCCGGGCTGCTCGACGACCTCGTGGAGCGCCTTGGCGGAGTTGCGGGAGAGCTCGACGAAGTTCTTGTGGGTGAGGACGCAGCCCTTGGGCCGGCCGGTCGACCCCGACGTGTAGATGAGGGTCGCGATGTCGTCGGCGTTGGCCAGCGAACGGCGGCGCTCGATCTCGTCGTCGGTGATCTCGGTGCCCCGTGCGCGCAGGCTGTCGAGGTCCCCGGTGCCCATCGTCCACACCTCACGCACGAGCGGGACCTCCGAGCGGATCTCGGCGACACGCTCGGCGTGGGTCGCGTTCTCGACCACCATGGCCACGGCGCCCGAGTCGGTGAGGATCCAGTTGATCTGCGACGCGGAGCTGGTCTCATAGACCGGCACCATGACGGCTCCTGCGAAGAAGAGCGCGAAGTCGACGAGGGTCCAGTCGTAGGTCGTCCGTGCGAGGAAGGCGACCTTGTCGCCGGGCTGGATGCCGCTGGCCGCGAATCCCTTCGCGAGCGCGATCACTTCGCGGTGGAACTCCGCTGCGGTGACGTCTCGCCATCCGTCCCCGTCCGGGACGGCGAACAGGGCCAGCGACGGCGTCGCTTTCACCCGCTGGACGAGGATGTCCGAGGTGTTCGCGGTCGGGTCGGCGGGCACAACGGCGGGGACGTCGAATTGTACGGCGCTCATGGGCGGCAACTCCTTCGGTACCGGGTGGCGTCAGGTGCGACCGAGTCTAGGCCATCGTGATCCTCGATCCCACGGCCGCGGCGGCCCGTCGCGCCCCGTTAGACTCACGGATGCCGTGCGCCCGCACGCGCGGAGGGGAGTGGTGTGCTTAACGTCGGCATCGACATCGGTGGGACCAAGATCGCCGGAGGCATCGTCGACCCGGACGGCACGATCGTCGACCGGCGCCGTGTCCCCACCCCCGCCGATCCCCACGCGCTGGCGGACGCCGTCGCCGCCATGGTGGACGACCTCGTCACCGACCGGGTGGTGCACGCCGTGGGCGTGGCCGCGGCCGGCTTCATCGATGCGAGCCGGTCCGTCATCCTGCACGCCCCCAACATCGACTGGACCGACGAGCCGCTCCGCGACGAGCTGGAGCGACGCATCGGACGTCCCGTCACCCTCGAGAACGATGCCAACGCGGCCGGGTGGGGCGAGTTCCGCTTCGGTGCCGGTCGGGACGTCCGCGACATGGTGATGATCACCCTGGGCACGGGCGTGGGCGGCGCCGCGATCATCGACGGCGAGCTGCTCGTCGGCGGCAACGGTATCGGCGGCGAGCTCGGCCACATCCGCTTCGAGCGCGGCGGCCGCCCCTGCGGCTGCGGTCAGAACGGATGCCTCGAGCAGTACGCCTCCGGGCGCGCCCTGCAGCGCGAAGCGGCGGACATCGCGGCATCCGGCGCTCTCGGCGCGGGCCTCGCCGCCGCGCGGACCGCCGACGGGATCGTGCCGGCAGCGGCCATGGAGCGACTCATCGCGGACGGCGACGCCGGCGCCCTCGAGGCGGTTCACCGCGTCGCGACGGCCCTCGGTGAGGCGTGCGGCGGCTTCCAGGCCGTCCTCGACCCGGCCCTGTTCGTCATCGGCGGCGGTGTCGCCGACCTGGGGGAGCGGCTCCTCCACCCGGTGCGCGAGGCATACGCGACGGCGCTGCCGGGCTACGGCGAGCGACCGGTCGCATCCTTCGCCATCGCCACCCTCGGCAACGACGCCGGCCTGATCGGCGTGGCCGACCTCGCGGGTGGCCGGGTCTGAGATGGTCTACTGGGTCCTGAAGTACCTCATCATCGGACCGATCGTGAAGGCGATCTTCCGTCCGTGGATCGTGGGTCGGAGCAACATCCCGGCGACCGGGGCCGCCATCATCGCCAGCAACCACCTGTCGGTCAGCGACTCGATCTTCCTGCCGTTGATGATCGACAGGCCGATGTCCTTCCTCGCCAAGAGCGATTACTTCACGGGTAAGGGGCTGAAGGGCTGGGCCACGCGCGTCTTCATGCAGGGGACCGGCCAGATCCCGATCGACCGCACGGGCGGCAAGGCCTCCGAGGCATCCCTGAACACCGGACTCCAGGTGCTCGGTCGCGGCGACCTGCTCGGGATCTACCCCGAGGGCACCCGCAGCCCCGACGGCAAGCTGTACCGCGGCCGCACGGGCCTCGCGCGGATGGCGCTGACGGCGCGCGTCCCGGTGATCCCGGTCGTCATGATCGGCACCGACGACGTCATGCCGATCGGCCGGTCGATCCCGCGGGTCGGCCGGGTGGGCATGGTCATCGGCGAGCCCCTCGACTTCAGCCGCTTCCACGGCATGGAGTCCGACCGCTTCGTCCTGCGCTCGGTGACCGACGAGATCATGGTGGCCCTTCAGCGCATGGGGGAGCAGGAGTACGAGGACGTCTACGCCTCCACGGTGAAGCACCGGCGCCCGGCATCCGCGTCCTGAGCTCTCGCTGCGCCGTCGCGGCCCTCCGTCACACGGCCGGGGGCGCCGTCCGCCGCCGCTAGAATTGGCGGATGCCCACTCCTCTCGACCACTGGCGCTCGCTCCCGATCAAGCAGCAGCCGTTGTGGCCCGACGCGGATGCGGTCGCCGCCGTCTCCGCCGAGATCGCGACCCTTCCGCCCCTCGTCTTCGCCGGCGAGGTCGACAATCTCCGCGCCCGCCTGGCGAACGCCGCCGCGGGCCAGGCCTTCCTGCTGCAGGGTGGCGACTGCGCCGAGACCTTCGCGGGTGCCACGGCGCAGCAGATCCGCAACCGCATCAAGACGGTCCTGCAGATGGCCGTCGTCCTCACCTACGGCGCGTCGATGCCGGTCGTGAAGATGGGGCGTATGGCGGGTCAGTTCGCCAAGCCGCGCTCGAGCGACACCGAGACGCGCGGCGACGTCACCCTGCCCGCGTACCGCGGCGACATCGTCAACGGTTACGACTTCACCGAGGCCTCGCGCACCGCCGACCCGCAGCGGCTCCTGAAGGGGTACCACACGGCGGCGTCGACACTGAACCTCATCCGCGCCTTCACGCAGGGCGGGTTCGCGGACCTCCGCGAGGTCCACAGCTGGAACCAGGGCTTCGCGAAGAACCCCGCGAACCAGCGTTACGAGCGTCTCGCGGGCGAGATCGACCGGGCCATCAAGTTCATGGAGGCCGCCGGGGCGAACTTCGACGAGCTGCGCGGCGTGGAGTTCTACACCGGTCACGAGGGTCTGCTCATGGACTACGAGCACCCGATGACGCGCATCGACTCGCGCACGGACACGCCGTACAACACGTCGGCGCACTTCCTGTGGATCGGGGAGCGCACCCGCGACCTCGACGGCGCCCACGTCGACTACTTCTCGAAGATCCGCAACCCCATCGGGGTCAAGCTCGGACCGAGCACGTCGCCCGAGACAGCCTTGGCCCTCATCGACAAGCTCGACCCCGAGCGCGAGCCGGGGCGGCTCACCTTCATCACGCGGATGGGCGCCGGCAAGATCCGCGACGCGCTCCCGCCGCTGCTCGAGGCGGTGAAGGATGCCGGTGCCACGCCGCTCTGGGTGACCGACCCGATGCACGGCAACGGCATCACGACGCCGACCGGCTACAAGACGCGTCGCTTCGACGACGTCGTTGACGAGGTCCGCGGCTTCTTCGAGGCGCATCGCGCGGTCGGTACGTTCCCGGGCGGCATCCACGTCGAGCTCACGGGCGACGACGTGACCGAGTGCCTGGGCGGTTCCGAGATGATCGACGAGGCGACCCTCGCGACGCGTTACGAGTCGCTGTGCGACCCGCGGCTGAACCACATGCAGTCGCTCGAGCTCGCCTTCCTCGTCGCCGAGGAGCTCGGCAACCGCTGACGAGGCGACACCAGGGCCCGGCGGTGATCGACCGCCGGGCCCTCGTCGTCTGCGAAGAACGGATGCCGGGGATCAGCCGAAGGGCTGGAATTGCGGTGTGAGGCTGACGGTCGTGCCGGGGCGCTGCAGCGTCCCGCCGTCCGGCGTCATGGCCTGCACCCGGTAGACGTCCCAGTAGCGTCCGCCGAGCGGGAGTTCGAGGTCCTGGATGTTCGGGTTGACCTCGAATCCGGCCGACTGCAACCGGTCGACGGCGGTGCGCACCGTCTCGCCGACGACGTTGGGCACCTCGACGGGGCGCGGGCCGTCGGAGACGACCAGCGTCAGCTTCTCGCCCTGCTGCCAGGAGCCGCCGCCGGGTCGATCGGCGACGCGGATGACGAGGTCGTCGGCGACGTCGTTGCTGTACTCGCGGGTCTCCTCGACCTCCATCCCCACGTCCCGGAGGGTCTTCGCGGCCTCGTCCGCCGGCGTTCCGGCGACGTCGGGGAGCGGGCCGAGCGAGACGCGGAGCTCCGCCGTCGAGCCCTGAAGGACCGAGCAGCCCTCGGTGCATTCGACCGGATCCGGCGATCCCGCCTGAGTGACGTAGACGCGGACGACCCGGTCGGCCGCGAAGCTCGTGAAGTAGTTCTTGGTCTCGGCGACCGTGATGCTGTTCTCCCGCAGGAGCGACTCGACCTCGGCGCGCGCCCGATCCTGCAGGGCCGGCAACTCGGCGGTGGCGGGACCGGCGGAGATCTGCACCGTCACCGGGGAGTCGCGGTCGACGAACTCGCCGGTGCCGGGGTCCGTCCCGATCGCCTTCCCGGCGGGGACCTCCAGGCTGTGGACGTCACTGCGGCGGGCGACGAGGGTGTTCTCGGCCAGCAGGTCCTCGGCGTCGTCGAAACTCATCCCGACCACCGTCGGGACGGCGACGAGTGAACCGGGACCGCTGCCGAACCACCATCCGGCCAGGCCGGCACCGGCGGCCAGCACGAGGACCACGGCGAGCAGCCAACCGCCCTTGACCGCGTTGCGGTGCGTGCGTCGCCGCAGGCGGGTGGCGTTGTCGACCTCCGTCGTGACGCTCGGTGCCGTGAACGTGCCGGGCATGACGCGGGTCACCTCGTCGGAGTCGAGCGAGTCGTCGACGACGACCTTCGTCCCGGTGGGGGTGGAGCGCACCACCTGCGGGAACACGCCCAGCTGCTTCTCGATCTCGCGCAGGCGGTCGAGCATCTCGCGCGCGTCGTTCGGACGGTCCTCGGGCGAGCGCTCGGTGGCCCACAGCACGAGCTCATCGAGCTGCTCCGGCACGGCGGGGTTCTTCACGCTCGGGCGCGGAACCGAGTGGGTCGCGTGCTGGTAGGCGATCTGCATCGGCTGCTCGCCCTTGTAGGGCTGTTCGCCCGCGAGCATCTCGTAAAGCATGATGCCGAGCGCGTAGATGTCGCTGCGGGCGTCCGCCGTCCCCCGCGTCACCAGCTCGGGCGCCAAGTAGGCGATCGTCCCGAGCAGCATCTGTCCGGTGGCGGTGTTCGCACTCGACGCGCGGGCAAGGCCGAAATCGCCGATCTTGATCCGGCCGTCCTCGGCGAGCAGGACGTTCTCGGGTTTCACGTCGCGGTGCACGATCCCCGCGCGGTGCGCCGCCGAGAGACCCGACAGGATCGCATCCATGATCGTGATCGTCTGGGGGAGCGTGAGCCGCTTCTGCTCGCGCAGCAGCTCGCGCAGCGTGATCCCGGGGAGGTACTCCATGACGAGATACGCCATCTCGCCGTCCTGGCCCTGATCGAAGACGTTGACGACGTGGGGGTCGGCGAGACGCGCGGCCGACCGTGCTTCCTGGATGAAGCGGTTCTGGAAGACGGTGTCGTCGGAGAGGTGGCCGTGCATCACCTTGAGCGCGACGCGCCGCTCGAGCCTCAGGTCCGTCGCGACGTACACGGTGGCCATGCCGCCTCGGGCGATGCGCCCGCGGACCCGGTACCGGCTGTCGACCAGGCGGCCGATCAGCGGGTCGGTCTGCGGGGTGGCGTTCACGTCAGAAGTCTACGGAGCGGACCCTGCGAGCCCGGGTAACGCCTCACCCCCGGAGCCGGTCGGCCGACGAAATCACCTGTACGTCTCGAGCCAGCGGTACGCCTGCGCCTCCCAGGGGCCGTACCGTTCGGGGTAGGCGGAGATCTGCACGGCCTGGGCCGCGTCGCCGAAGGCCATGTCCTCCCACCCCTCGATGTCGAGCAGGCCGCGGGTCCGGTCGCCGTTGGGGTCCGCGGAGCCGCCGTAGAACGCCGCCGCGGACCGTCGCGGGTCGCGGATCTCGGCCACCGAGCCCCAGCCCGCGCTCGGGCGCTGCTGGAAGAGGCCGACCGAGTCGCGGTCGCCGCCGTCGAGGTTGCGGATCCAGGACTCCACCATCGCCGTGGCCAGGGCGATCGCGATGCCGTCGCGCGAGACGCCGCGCTCGCGTCCGACCGCGATGATCGTCTTGACGTTGGCGATCTGCTCGGCGTCCAGGGCGACGGAAGCCGCGCCACTCGAGGCGGGGGAGGGCGCCGCGGCGGTCGGGATGCGGAGCTTCTGTCCCGGATAGATGATCGAGCCCTCGTCCAGGCCGTTGGCGGCGAGCAGTCGCCCGAGGCTGACACCGCTGCGCTGCGCGATCGCCCAGACCGTCTCGCCCGCGGACACCTCGTGCACGGGGCCGGCTTTCTCGGGTCGGGGTGCGCTGGGGCGGGAGGCGGCGGTAGGAGTGGCGGCCACCGACCTGATCGTCAGCTTCTGCCCCGGGTGGATCATCGTCGACGATCCCAGTCCGTTGGCCCGAGCGAGGGCGGCGACGCCCATGCCGTGGCGGGTGGCGATGGACCAGAGGGTGTCGCCCCGCTTCACCGTGTAGGTGGATGCCGGACCCGCCGCTGCCGGTGTGCGCCCGGCATCCCGCCCCGAGCTCTTCGGTCCGAGACGGAGGACGTCACCGGGTCGGATGATCGACCGCCAGCCCAGGCCGTTCCAGGCCAGGACGTCGGCGGTGCGCACGCCGTTCGCCGCGGCGATGGCGCTGACCGTGTCGCCCCGGGCGACGACGTGGGTCTTCACGGCCTTCCGCGCCGCCGGGCTGCCGACGACGGTGGCCGCGGTGGCGGACTCGGTCGCGGATCTGGCCGTGACGGGTTCCGGGGTGTTCCGCCGGGGCTCCTCGGCCTGTGCGGCGTCCATCGGCAGGAGCGACATCGAGAGTGCTATCGAGCCGATGACGGCAGGGGTGCGCTTGTCGCGCAGGGCGGTGGACAGGAGGTCGTTACGGCGCACAGGTGTTCCTTCGTTCGGTCCCAGCTCGTCGATCCCCCCCGCAGAACCGTGTCACGGCCGTGTTGCTGGTGTCAATGGATGAGGCGCATGTGACTTGTGTGATGAACGCCGCGTCGGCGCGGATGCGATAGTGGAGGGGTGAGTTCTGACGCGATCGTGTCCACTGATTGGCTGAGTCTTCCCGAGCTGGTCGAGCTGACCGGCGAACCCCTCGGACGCGTGCGCCGGATGCTCGACGAGCACCAGCTGATCGCGTCGCGGCGATTCGGGGCGCCTCGGGTCCCCTCCGTCTTCCTCGTGGACGGAGCGCCGATCTCCGCCCTCCGGGGGACGATCATCGTCCTGCAGGACGCGGGGTTCTCGGACGACGAGGCGATCGACTGGCTGCTGGCGCCCGAGGACTCGATCGGCGTCGCACCGATCGATGCCCTCCGGCAGGGGCGCAAGAGCGAGGTCCGTCGCGTCGCGCAGTCCTTGGCCTGACCCCTCGCGGGGTCTGACGCCGGGGCGGTCGTCGCTCAGGCGGTGCGGACGGTCGCCGCGCGCGCCAGGTCGCGGAGTTCGCTGACGGCTGCGTGCCCCAGGCGTGCGCCGCGGAAGGCACGGTCGGCCTCGGCTGCCCATCCCGCGATCCGATCCTCGACGCGCGCGAGCGCACCGGTGTCGACGATCGTCTGCTGCAGGTGCGACACCTGTTCGGGCGTCAGGTCCCGGTCGCCGATCAGCTCGTCGAAGACGGCGAGGGCCCCCGGTGCCAGGGCGGCCCGGGTGTAGGCGACGAGGAGCGTCCGTTTGCCTTCGCGCAGGTCGTCTCCCACGGGCTTACCCGTGACGGTCGTGTCGCCGAAGACGCCGAGCACGTCGTCCCGCAACTGGAAGGCGAGGCCGACGGGGTGACCGAACGCGGCGAGGGCGGCGTACTGGTCGTCGTCCGCGCCTGCGAGCACCGCGCCGAGCTGGAGAGGATGCTGCACGCTGTAGCGCGCGGACTTCAGCGACGCCACGCGCAGGGCGCGGTCGGGGTGCGTGTCGACGGGCGCGACGACGTGGACCGACTCCTCGGCGATGTCGAGGAACTGACCGACGGTGACCTCCCGGCGCATGCGGGCGAACTCGGCGCGCGCGCGGGCGGCGGCGCTCGGTTCGGCGGCCAGCAGGCCCTCTTCGAGGAGGTCGTCGCTCCACGCCACCAGGAGGTCGCCCAGGAGGATGGCCGCCGACGTGCCGAAGCCCGCCGCGTCGCCCGCCCAGCGGCCTGCGCGGTGCGCCGCCTCCCACGCGCGGTGGGCGGCGGGGCGCCCTCGGCGGGTGTCGGAACGGTCGATGACGTCGTCGTGCACGAGGGCGGCGGCGTGGAAGACCTCCAATGCCGCGGATGCCGCGGTCACGACCTCCGGCACGTGGCCGGGCGCGGGCGCCTCGGCCGTGGCCACCGCGCGCCATCCGGCGAGGCAGAAGCGGGCGCGGAAGCCCTTCCCGCCGGTGGCGGCGGCGGCGCCGGAATCCACGAACGACCGGGCCTCCTCGCCGAAATCCGCGACCGCATCGCGCTGCGCCTGCAGGAACCTCTCGACTCGCTGGGAAACGGCCACGATCGGGTCGGGGGAAGAGGACACGGGCCTAGCCTAGTGATCGCGCGCACGCGTACACTTGATGGACCGACCCGAGGGGGATGCATGCCACTGTCAGAGCAGGAGCAGCGTCTGCTGGACGAGATGGAACGCCATCTCATGCGCAACGACGCCGATGTTGTCAGCGCGGACCGGGGCGCGGCCCCCCTCAGCTATCGCAACATCGTCTACGGGTCCGTCATCGTCCTCCTCGGCATCGCCGGGCTCGTCGTCGGCGTGGCCACGTCCCTCGTCGTCATCGGCGTCATCGCCTTTGTCGTGATGGTGGGCGGTGTCGTCCTCGCCTTCACCCCGGCTAAGGGTGCCGCTGCAGCCCGGGCCGCGACGGGGTCGCGCAAGCCGCGCGCCGCGAAGGCGCCGGCATCCGCCTCCTTCATGGATCGCATGAACGACCGGTGGGATCGACGCAACGACGATCGATGATCTGAGTTCCTCCACACTCCTCCACTTCTGAAGCACCGACCTCCGGGTCGGTGCTTTTTTTGTGCCCTCGCAGGGAGCGCGGGCGGGGCCCGCCCGGCGTGGCCGACCCCGATGAGCGCAGACGAGAGCGCATCGGGGCGGGAATCTGTCGCGGAGTGGAGGAAAGTGGAGTAAAGTGGCGTCATCCTGGAGCGGGCCGGACGAAGGGGGTGACCGAGCGATGTTGTTGGGCACCCACACCCCGAAGCTGGACGACAAAGGTCGGGTCATCCTGCCGGCGAAGTTTCGCGACGACCTCGGCCCCGGCGTCGTGATCACCCGCGGCCAGGAGCGCTGCCTTTACGTCTTCAGCTCGGCGGAGTTCGAGCGGGTGTACGAGCGCATCCGCGAAGCCCCCTTGACCAACAAGCAGGCGCGCGACTTCCAGCGCATGTTCCTCTCCGGCGCGAGTGCGGAGAAGCCCGATTCGCAGAACCGGATCACGATCCCGCCGCACCTTCGGACCTACGCGGCTCTGGAGCGCGAACTGGTCGTGACGGGTGTCGGCGCGCACGCCGAGATCTGGAACGCCGATGCCTGGAACGCCTACGCGGACAGCAACGAAGACACGTACTCGGACATGGAGCAGGAGGTGATCCCGGGACTCTTCTGATCCTCGACCGCGACTCCCAGCCGCTCGCCCTGACGCACTTCCCCGGCGCCAGGTCGGAGCGGATGGGGATCGGGGCCGAGGGCCTCTGCAGAACCGAACGCACCATGGCCTACGACGACATCCACACCCCCGTCCTCCTCGACCGCTGCGTCGAGCTGCTCGCACCCGCGCTCCAGCGCGACGGCGCCGTCGTCGTCGACGCCACCGAGGGCATGGGCGGCCACTCCGAAGCGCTCCTCGAGCGCTTCCCCCAGGTGCGGCTGATCGGCCTCGACCGCGACACCGACGCCCTTCGGATCGCGGGGGAGCGGCTCGCCCGGTTCGGGGACCGCGTGACCCTCGTCCACACCGTGTACGACGACATCGCCGACGCGGTGCGCAGCGCCGGAGCGACGAAGGTCGACGGCATCCTGTTCGACCTGGGGGTGTCCTCCCTCCAGCTCGACGAGGCGGACCGCGGGTTCGCGTACGCGAAGGATGCCCCGCTCGACATGCGGATGGACCAGACCGCCTCGACCACGGCGGCCGACATCGTCGCCACCTACGGTGAGGGCGACCTCCGCCGGATCTTCGAGCGGTACGGCGAGGAGAAGCTCGCCGGCCGGTACGCCCGAGCCATCATCGCCGCGCGCGAGGAGGCGCCCATCGACCGTTCCGCCCGCCTCGTCGAGATCCTCATCGCCGCGACGCCGGTGGCCGTGCAGCGCGAGCGCAGCGGTCACCCCGCCAAGCGTGTGTTCCAGGCGCTGCGCATCGAGGTCAACGGCGAGCTCGCGGTGCTCGAACGCGCCCTGCCCGAGGCCCTCGGCATCCTGCCCGTCGGCGGTCGCATCGTCGTCATGTCGTACCAGTCCCTCGAGGACCGCCTCGTCAAGCGGGTGTTCGCCGAGGCGACGCGGTCCACGGCGCCGGCGGGCCTCCCGATCGAACCACCCGAGCACGCCCCCCGCTTCCGCCTCCTCACCAAGGGCGCCGAAGTGGCATCAGACGAAGAGAAGTCCCGCAACCCGCGCGCCACACCGGTGCGTCTGCGTGCGGCAGAGCGAGTGAGGGAGGCGTCATGACCGTTCCGGCCCTGGCCACCACTGCCATCGACAGCGCAGGCGATGAGGTCGTCCTCGGTTCGGCGGCACCGGTCCTCCGTCCGCTGGGTCGCCCCGGCGTCGGCATCGCGCCGCAGCCGCGACGCCGTCCGCGGCTCGTGTTCGGCCTCGTCGCGGTCGCCGGCGCCCTCGCCATCGCCGGTGTGCAGATGGGGCTGTCGATCGTCACGACGCAGGGCGCCTACGAGGTCAAGGACCTCACGGCGCAGCAGCGGGACGCGAACTACCAGAAGCAGATCCTCGAGGAGGAGATCGCGGGGCTCAGCTCGCCGCAGTTCCTCGCCGCCAACGCCGCCGCCCTCGGCCTCGTCGCCGGCGGCGAGCCCAACTACCTGCGCCTGAGCGACGGCGCGACCCTCGGTCCGCAGAAGGGCGCGTCGGATGCCTCCTCGATCGAGGCGCTGTCGCGGGCGGCGGTCTCCAACGCCCTCGTTGCGGATGTCCCGCTCGTGACGGACCCCGAGGCGAGCCTGGACTCGGGTGTGTCCATCGACGAGGACCTGCTGGCCAATACGCCGACACCCCCCTCGATCACCGACGGACTGCCGACCCCCAGCACACACTGAGAACATGACGACACGAGCAACCCGAGGCCCGCGCCGTCGCACCGTCGTCGCCCTCGCCGTCGTCCTGGTGGTCCTGGTCTCCTTCGTCGTCCGCCTGGTCGACATCCAGATCGTCAACGCGAGCCAGCACGTCGGCGACGCCTTCAGCAAGGGGATGCGGGTCACCTCGAAGCTCGAGGGAGCGCGGGGAACGATCGTCGACACGAACGGCACCCCGCTCGCGACGAGCCTGCTGCGCTATGACGTGATCGTCGACCCGATGCTGGCTGAGAAGGGTATGTCCCTGCGCGACGAAAACGGTTCCCTCGTCAAGGAGGACGACGGCAAGACGGCGGTCCGTGCGACGTGGCCGGAGATCGCGGCGCAGATCGCCGAGATCACTGGCCAGGATGCCGCCGAGGTCCAGGCCATCGCCGACGACGCGATCGCGAAAGACGCGGGTTCGCGCTGGGCGCGGATCAAACGATCGGTCCCCACGGCGGAGTTCCGCGCCCTGGCCGACCTGCAGATCCCTTTCATCTCGTTCGACCCGGTCGCCTCGCGCGCGTACCCGAACGGCGCGGTCGCGGGCAACATCCTCGGTTTCGTCGGTTCCGACGGCAAGCCCCTCGAAGGCGTCGAGTCGCTCCAGAACTCCTGCCTCGCACCCACCGACGGCAGCATCCGCTATCAGAAGGGCGCCGACGGGGTGGTCATCCCCGGAACGGCGGTCGAGCAGCCCGCGAAGAACGGCGGCACCCTCGCCCTCACGATCGACGCCGACCTGCAGTGGTACATGCAGCAGCTCATCGCCGAGGAGACCTCGCGCTACCAGGCGGACTGGGGCGGGATCATCGTGATGGAGGTCGCGACGGGCAAGATCCGCGCGCTCGCGGAGACCCCCACGGTCGACCCGAACGATCCCGGCGCCAGCGAGCCTGAGGACCGCGGATCGCGGCTGCTCCGGTTCTCCTTCGAGCCGGGTTCCACCTTCAAGCCGGTCACTGCGGCGACGGCGATCGAGCAGGCCGGCGTGACGCCGGAATCGACGGTCAGGGTGCCCGACCGGATGGTGTTCGACAACGGCGCGGTCGTCAACGACTCCGAGAACCACGCGACCGAGAACCTGACGCTCAACGGCGGTCTGGTCACCTCGTCGAACGTCGCGATGTCGCAGTTCGGCGGCATGGTCGACCCGCAGACGCGGTACGAGTACCTGACCAAGTTCGGCGCCGGTCAGCCGACCGGTCTGGACTGGTCGGGTGAGCCGAAGACGACGATCGCCCCCGCGGACACGTGGGACAACCAGACGAATTACGCGACCACCTTCGGGCAGGCCTTCACCGTCACCGCCGTCCAGGTCGCCAGCGCGTACCAGACGTTCGCCAACCACGGTCTGCGGATGCCGGCATCGCTCGTCGAGTCCTGCACGAAGCCCGACGGCACCGTCGTCGAGCCGAAGCTCGCCGCCCCTGAGCAGGTCATCAAGAAGGAGACCGCCGACGAGGTCTCGCTCATGCTCGAGAACGTCTTCGCGCAGGGGACGCTCGCCGACGACATCGCCCTCCCCGGCTACCGGATGGGCGGCAAGACCGGCACGGCGCAGATCTCCGACGGCAAGGGCGGATACAAGCCGAACCTGTACTTCACGTCCCTCGTCGGCTTCGCTCCCGCCGAGGATCCGAAGTATGTTGTCCTGACGGTCTTCGACGAGCCCAAGAAGCAGCGGATGTCGTCGGCCAACCGCTCGGTGTTCAAGAAGGCGATGGCGCAGGTGCTCACGCACTACCGCGTCATGCCGTCGGGCTCGGAGACCCCCCTCCTGCCCGTCACAGGCTGAACCCGAGCGCACGAGGAGACACCCCAGCATGATCCGGATGACGCTCGCCGAGGTGACGCACGCCGTCGGCGGCACCCTTCAGCTCCACGGCACCGACACCCCGGAGACCGTCGTCTCGGGCACGGTCGACACCGATTCCCGCGAGATGGGGCCCGGCTCCGTCTTCGTCGCCAAGCCCGGCGACGCGACCGACGGCCACCTGTTCGTCGACGCCGCCGTCACGGCGGGGGCGTCCCTCGCGATCGTGCAGCGCCCCGTCGGCGCGCCGGTCTCGCAGATCGTGGTGCCCGACGCCGTCGCCGCCCTCGGCGCCCTCGCCCGTGAGGTGGTCGCCCGCGTCCGCGCGCACGGAGGCCTGCAGGTGGTGGGGATCACCGGGTCGAACGGCAAGACGACGACGAAGAACCTGCTCGCCCGCATCCTGCAGGACGAAGCCCCCACCGTCGCCCCCCGGGCGTCGTTCAACAACGAGGTCGGCGCTCCGGTGACGATGCTGCGCGTCACGGAAGACACCCGCTTCCTGGTGAGCGAGCTCGGGGCGTCCCGTCCCGGCCGCATCGCCGAACTGGCCGGCCTCATCACGCCCGACATCGGTGCCGTCCTCATGGTGGGCCTCGCCCACGCCGGCGGGTTCGGCGGTGTCGAGGCGACGCAGAAGGCGAAGACCGAACTCGTCCAGGCGCTCCGTCCCGGCGGCACGGCCGTCCTCAACGCCGACGACGCCCGCGTCGCGGCGATGGCCGCCGTCGCCGAGGAGCGCGCCGTCGCCGTCCGCTGGTTCGGGCGGGGCCCGTCGGCCGACGTGCGCGCCGAGGACGTCGACGTCACGGCATCCGGCACGACCGCGACGATCCTCGTCGACGGTCGGCGCCTGCCGCTGCACCTGCGGGTGCTGGGTGAGCACCACGTCATGAACGCGCTGGCCGCCATCACCGTCGCCCAACTGCTGGGGGTGGATCCCGCCGATGCCATCGAACGGATCGGCACGGTCGAGATCGCCGAGCGCTGGCGGATGCAGCCGCTCGGGAGCGAGCGCGTGCGTGTCATCAACGACGCCTACAACGCCAGCCCGGACTCCATGGCCGCAGCCCTCCGTACCGTCGCGCAGATCACCGCACCCGGGCAGCGCAAGGTCGCCGTCCTCGGGGCGATGACCGAACTCGGTGAGCAGGCGGGGGAGGAGCACGACCGCATCGGACTCCAGGCCGTCCGCCTCCGCTACGAGCGCATCGTCGTGGTCGGTTCCGCCGCCCGGCGCCTGTACCTCGCCGCCATCAGCGAAGGCTCCTGGGACGGTGAGGCCGTGTTCTTCGAGACCGCCGATGAGGCCTACGACTACCTGATGACCGAGCTCCGCGACGGCGACCGGGTTCTCGTGAAGTCCTCGAACGCGGCGGGGCTCAGGTTCCTGGGCGATCGTCTGGGAGAATCGTTCTCGTGAGATCCCTGCTGGCCGCTGCGACGATCTCGCTGGCATTCACCCTGTTCCTCACGCCCTTGTTCATCCGGGTCTTCCGGAAGATCGGGTGGGGCCAGGTCATCCGCACGCCGGAGGACATCAACAACCCGAGCCACCACACCAAGCGCGGGACGCCCACGATGGGCGGCATCGTCTTCATCGTGGGGACGATGGTGGGCTTCTTCGTCGGCAGCTACACGGGGGGCACGGAACCCACCGTGTCCGGCCTGCTCGTCCTCTGGATGATGGTGGGTCTCGGCATCATCGGCTTCATCGACGACTACATGAAGGTCCGGTCGCAGCGCAGCCTCGGGCTCTCGGGCTGGCGCAAGATCGTCGGACAGGTGGCCGTCGCCGTCCCGTTCGGCGTGATGGCATTGAACTTCCCGAACCAGTACGGCGAGACCCCGGGCTCCGCCTACATCTCCTTCTTCCGCGACATCCCGACGCTCTCCTTCATGGCGCTCGGGGCGGTCGCCGGATGGATCCTCTACCTCCTGTGGATCTCGTTCATGTCGGTGGCCTGGTCCAACGCGTCGAACCTCACCGACGGCCTCGACGGTCTGGCGACCGGTGCGGGGATCTTCACCGTCTCGGCGTACAGCTTGGTCACGTTCTGGCAGCTGCAGCAGCGCTGCCACTCCGCCGCGCTCGCCACCGAGTACACCGCCGCCTGCTACGACACCCGCGACCCGATGGGCCTGACGATCGTCGCGGCATCCTTCGTCGGAGCCCTTGTCGGCTTCCTCTGGTGGAACGCGCCCAAGGCGAAGCTGTTCATGGGTGACACGGGCTCGATGGCGATCGGCGGCGTGATCGTCGCGATGGCCGTCCTCAGCCGCACCGAGATCCTCTCGGTCATCCTCGCGGGCGTCTTCATCATCGCCCCGGCCTCGGTGATCCTGCAGCGGTATTACTTCAAGGCGACCGGTGGCAAACGCCTCTTCCTCATGAGCCCGTTCCACCACCATCTCGAGATGCGCGGGTGGCCCGAGATCACGATCGTCGTCCGGATGTGGGTCATCGCCGGCATTTTCGCGATCTTCGGTGTCGCCCTCTTCTACGTCGGCTGGCTGGCCGCCGTATGACCGCCGACCTCCGCCGGCTGACGAGCTGGCACGCCGACTGGTCGGGGCTCCGGGTCGTCGTCCTCGGGTTGTCGATGACGGGATTCTCCGTCGCCGACACGCTCGCCGAGCTCGGCGCCGACGTCCTGGTCGTGACCGAGGACGCCGCCGAGGAGTATGCCCGACTCGTCCCCGTCATCGGGGCGCGGATGTGGCAGGGCCCGCTCGACACCGTCCCCGAGGAGCTCACGGCGCACCGTCCCGACGTCGTCGTGGCCTCGCCCGGATTCCCGCCGCACCACCCCGTCGTCACGTGGGCCCGCGAGGCGGGTGTCGCTGTCTGGGGCGACATCGAGCTCGCCTGGCGCGTCCGCGACAAGGTGCTGCGCGCCGACGGGTCGCCCGCGGACTGGGTGCTCATCACGGGGACGAACGGCAAGACCACCACGACGCAACTGACGGCCACGATGCTCGTCGCCGGCGGCCTGCGGGCAGCGCCGTGCGGCAACATCGGCGTCCCGGTGCTCGACGCGGTGCGCGACCCGGCCGGGTTCGACGTGCTCGTCATCGAGGTCTCGAGCCACCAGCTCTGGTACCTCGGCCTCCAGGACGGCGACGACCGCGTCTCGCCGTACGCCAGCGTCTGCCTGAACCTCGCCGCCGACCATCTCGAATGGCACGGGTCCTTCGACGCGTACCGCGACGCGAAGGCCGTCGTCTACCAGCTCACCCGGGTCGCCTGCGTTTACAACAAGAGCGACGTTGCGACCCGCGAGATGGTCGAGGACGCGGAGGTGATCGAAGGATGCCGCGCCATCGGCTTCGATCTCGGCGTCCCGGGGCCGAGCGATCTCGGCGTCGTGGACGGCATCCTCGTCGACCGTGCGTTCCTCGAGGAGCGGCGCACCAACGCGCTCGAGCTCGCGACCGTGGCGGAGCTCGCCGACGCCGGGCTCGCCGCTCCGCACGTCGTTGCGAACATCCTCGCTGCCGCCGCGCTCGCCCGGTCCCTCGACGTCCCGCCCGCGGCGATCCGCGACGCTCTCCGTGGCTTCCGCCTCGACCCGCACCGGATCGAGGTCGTGGGCGTCGCCGACGGTGTCACCTGGATCGACGACTCCAAGGCGACGAATCCGCACGCCGCGGCATCCTCCCTCCAGGCGTACCCCGGCGCGGTCTGGGTCCTCGGCGGGCTGCTGAAGGGCGTCGACATCGACGACCTCGTCGCCGCGCGCGGTCCCGGGGTGAAGGCCGCGATCGTCATCGGCGTCGAACGGTCCACGATCGTCGCGGCATTCGCGCGACACGCGCCGGCGGTGCCGCTGTTCGAGGTCGATCACGCTCAGACTGAGGACGTCATGACCGAGGTCGTCGCGTTGGCGTCGGACGTCGCGCAGGACGGAGACGTGGTCCTCCTCGCTCCGGCTGCGGCATCGTTCGACCAGTTCGCCTCGTACTCGGATCGCGGCCGGCGCTTCGCCGACGCGGTGAACGCACGGATGGGAAAGGACGCCGGTGACGACCACGACCGACCGTCCGGCCCCGTCGGATCCGGCTGACCGCGGCTCCTCCGCCTTCACGGCGCGCGTCGCCCTCGGCAAGGTCTTCGCGCCGGTCCCGAGCGAGTTCCTGCTCATCGCCTCGACGGCGCTGATCCTCACGATCTTCGGACTCGTCATGGTGCTGTCGGCGACGATGGCCACGTCCGGCGAGGGCGGGCCCTTCCAGACCGTCATGCGGCAGGCCATGTTCGCGATCCTCGGCGTGCCGCTGATGTTCGTGTTCAGTCGCTTGCCAGTGCTGTTCTGGAAGCGGATCTCGTGGATCGCGCTGGGCCTCGCTCAGGCGTTCCAGCTGCTCGTGTTCACCGGGCTCGGTTACGACTTCGACGGGAACCGCAACTGGATCTCGATCGCGGGTGTCCAGGCGCAGCCGTCGGAGTTCCTGAAGCTGGCCTTCGCGCTCTGGCTCGGGTACGTCCTCTATCGCAAGCACACCCTCCTCGGCCTGTGGCGTCACGTCTTCATCCCGGTCGTCCCGGTCTCGATCATGGTCATCGGCTCAGTGCTGGCAGGTAAGGACCTCGGTACGGCGATGATCCTCGTGCTGATCCTGCTGGGGGCGTTGTTCTTCTCCGGAGTGAAGCTCCGGGTGTTCATCATCCCGGTCGTCGCCGCCGCCGTCGTCGTCGCTGTCCTGGCGCTCACGAGTGCGAACCGCATGGCGCGCATCACGAGCTTCCTCGACCCGAACTGCATCGACGACTACTACGACGGCTGTTACCAGCCTCTCCACGGGATCTGGGGTCTGGCGAGCGGCGGTGTCTTCGGCCTCGGGCTCGGCAACTCCCGCGAGAAGTACGCGTGGCTGCCCGCGGCATCCCACGACTACATCTTCGCGATCGTGGGCGAGGAACTCGGCCTCATCGGGTGCATCGTCGTGCTCGCGCTGTTCACGTTGTTCGCGGTCGGCGCCTTCCACGTCATCCGCAAGACCCACGATCCGTTCATCCGCATCGCCGCCGGCGGCATCACCGTCTGGATCGTCGGGCAGGCGCTCATCAACATCGGCGTCGTGCTCCGGGTGTTCCCGGTGCTGGGTGTGCCGCTGCCGTTCATGTCACAGGGTGGTACGTCGCTCGTCTCGGTGCTGATGGCGTGCGGGGTGCTCCTCGCCTTCGCGCGGACGCTGCCCACCTCGGCGCCGGTCACCGCTCCGACCCGCCGGTAGGCTCGATCCGGTGACCACGTACCTCCTGGCCGGCGGTGGCACCGCGGGCCACGTCAATCCGCTGCTCGCCGTCGCCGACACCCTGATGGCTCGTGACCCGGGCGCGACCGTCCTCGTCCTCGGCACCCGTGAGGGCCTCGAAGCCCGACTGGTGCCGCAGCGGGGATACGAGCTGCTGTTCGTCGACAAGGTCCCCTTCCCGCGTCGACCGGATGCCGCGGCGCTCCGCTTTCCGGCACGGTTCGCCCGCGCCGTGCGCCAGGTCCGGCACCACATCCGCGATCGCGCCGTCGACGTCGTCGTCGGCTTCGGCGGGTACGCCTCGGCGCCCGCCTACGTCGCCGCCCGCCGCACCCACGTCCCCGTGGTCGTCCACGAGGCGAACGCCAAGCCGGGGCTCGCCAACGTGCTCGGCGCGCGGGGGGCCGCGGCATCCGGTGTCGCCTTCGAGGGAACGCCGCTGCGCGGTGCCGAGGTCGTCGGGATGCCGCTGCGCCCCGAGATCGTGAACCTCGACCGCGCCGCGCTGCGCGAGGAGGCGGCTGCGGCCTTCGGGATGGATGCCGACCGGCCCGTCCTCCTCGTCTTCGGCGGATCGCTCGGGGCGGTGCGGCTGAATCGCGCCTTCGCCGATGCGTGGCAGGACGTCGTCGCGGCGGGGTGGCAGATCCTGCACGCCGCGGGGGAGCGCAACGACATCGCCGACCCCGACGACCCGTCCTACCGGATCGTGCCCTACATCGATCGCATGGACCTCGCGTTCGCCCTCGCCGACGCCGTCGTCTCGCGGTCGGGGGCGGCGACCGTGAGCGAGCTCAGCGCGCTCGGGATCCCGGCCGTCTACGTCCCCTACGCGGTCGGCAACGGCGAGCAGGCCCTCAACGCCGCGTCCGCGGTCGCGGCGGGGGCGGCGGTGCTGATCCCCGATGCCGAGCTGACCGGGGACCGCATCCGTTCGACCGTCGTGCCGCTCCTGTCCGATGCGGCGTCGCTCGAGCACATGCGCGCCGCCGCGGCGCAGGTCGGCACCCGTTCGGGGAGTGAGAACGTCGTCGGACTGATCGACCGCGCCCTGACCCGCTGAGCAGCCCGGCACAGCGCGCCGCGGCGTCCCCGCCGCCCACCCCGACCTAGACTTGTCGGGCCATGATTCGCCCCGATCTCACGCTCCCCATCCCCGCGGACATCACCGCCGCCCACTTCATCGGGATCGGCGGTTCCGGGATGTCGGGGCTCGCCGGCATGTTCCTCGATCGCGGCATCCGCGTGTCGGGTTCCGACCGCTCCGACAGCGCGGCCATGCAGGCGCTCGCGGCGCGCGGCGCGGAGGTCCACGTCGGCCACGACGCGGCGAATCTCCCCGACGACGTGGATGCGGTCGTGTTCACGGGCGCCATCTGGCCCGAGAACCCGGAGTACCTGCGTGCTCAGGAGCGGGGCGTGCCCGTGCTGCACCGCTCGCAGGCGCTGCACTGGCTGGTCGGCGGTCGTCGACTGGTGAGCGTCGCGGGCGCGCACGGCAAGACCACCTCGACCGGGATGATCGTCACGGGCCTCCGCGCGATCGGCGCCGATCCGACGTTCGTCAACGGCGGCGTCATCGCCTCCCTCGGCGTCTCGAGCGGCACCGGGTCCGACGACCTGTTCGTCATCGAGGCCGACGAGTCCGACGGCTCGTTCCTCCTCTACGACACCGCGGTCGCCCTCATCACGAACGTCGATCCCGACCACCTCGACCACTGGGGGTCGCGCGAGGCCTTCTACGAGGGTTTCGTCCGATTCGCGGATGCCGCATCCCAGGCCGTCGTCATCTCCTCCGACGACCCCGGTGCCCGCGAGGTCGCCGCCTCGCTGTCCCACCGCACCGTGGTCACCTTCGGCACGGCCGCCGAGGCGGACGTCCGCGTGAGCGACATCGTCACCGAGGGCCCGGTCTCCTTCACTCTCCACCACGACGGACGCTCGGCGTCGGGCGCCCTGAGCGTCCCCGGAGCGCACAACGCGGTCAACGCGGCCGGCGCGGTCGCCGTCCTCCTCACCCTCGGATTCGAGCTCGAGCCGGCGCTGCGCGCGGTCGAGCAGTTCGGCGGCACGATCCGCCGGTTCGAGCTGCACGGCGTCCGCGCGGGCGTGTCGGTCTACGACGACTACGCCCACCACCCGACCGAGGTCGACGCCGCCCTCGCAGCGGCGCGCACCGTCGTCGGGGAGGGACGCATCATCGCTGTCCACCAGCCCCACACCTACTCCCGCACGCAGGCCATGTACCGCGAGTTCGCGGAGGTCCTCGAATCCCGCGCCGACCACACGGTCGTCCTCGACGTCTACGGCGCCCGCGAGGATCCCGTCCCCGGGGTGACCGGCGCCCTCGTCAGCGGTGCCTTCGCCGACCAGGACCGGGTGCGCTTCGTGGCGGACTGGCAGCAGGCGGCCGAGTACACGGCATCCATCGCCCGTCCCGGCGACTACGTCATCACCCTCGGCTGCGGTGACGTGTACCGCATCATCCCGCAGGTCCTCGACGCCCTCGGGCAGGACTGACCGTGCGGCGGCCGTCCCCCCTGCCGACGACGCCGCCGGCACGTCGATCCGCCCCGACGGCGGCTCCGCAGTCGGAGCCCGTCCCGCAGCCTCGGGCGGAGCAGCCCGTGCACGATCCTGAACCGGCGGAGGAGCAGGTCACCGAGGTCATCGAGCCCTCGCGGCCGGGCCGCCTCGTCCCGTTCGCTCAGCCGGTGGCCGAGGTCGACGACGTCGGGCGCGACGAACGGACTCCGGATGCCGAGGGCGACCGCCCGCTCGGTCTGCGCGACGTCTGGGCGGCGGCCCGCGCCCGCCGGCGTGCCCTCCGCCGCGAGGTACGACGGTTCACCGTCCGTCAGCGGCGGCGTCGCTACGCGTGGCTGGCGTCGCTCGCCGCCGTCGTGCTCGTCGGGCTCGGGGCCGTGGCGACCGCCTACAGCCCGTTGTTCGCCGTCTCGAAGATCACCGTCCTGGGCACCGATCGGCTCGATCGCGGTGCCGTCGAGCAGGCGCTCGCGGGGGAGAAGGGCACCCCGCTCGCGCTCGTCGACTCCAGCGCGGTCAAGGCTGCGCTGGTCGGGTTCCCGCTCGTCGAGAGCTACTCGATCGAAGCGCGTCCGCCGCAGGAGCTCGTCGTGCGGATCATCGAACGCACCCCCGTGGGGGTGGTGTCGACGCGCGGCGCATTCTCGCTCGTCGACGCGGCCGGCGTCGTCCTCTCCACCAGCGAGAACGCGCCCGAGGGGTACCCGGTGATCGAGGCGACCGGCGGGGCCGGGTCGCGCGCGTTCCGCGCCGTGGGGGCCGTCTACCGCTCGCTCCCGGCCGACCTGCGCACGCAGGTGACGGCGATGGCGGCGACGACGCCCGACGATGTCACCCTCACGATCGAGGGGGCGGAGGTCGTGTGGGGGAGCTCCGACGACCCCGTCGAGAAGGCTCGCGTCCTGCAGGCCGCGATGACCGCGAAGCCGCCGTCCGAGGTCGACGAGTACGACATCTCGTCGCCGGACGCGGTCGTCATCCGCTGACGCGGAATCAGATCGCGCGACACGCCCACGACGCTGCGGCTGAGCGGCGCTGCGCCGCCTACGTTCGGAATCGGGAATTGCATACTCGGCAATTTTTTAAACCTCTGGTTGAGGTTGAAGGTTTGCACTCGAGGTTCAGGACGATACGGAGGCCGGCGTGAGCCAGAACCAGAACTACCTTGCTGTGATCAAGGTCGTTGGCGTGGGTGGTGGCGGTGTCAACGCCGTCAACCGCATGATCGAGCTCGGCCTTCGCGGCGTCGAGTTCATCGCCGTCAACACGGACGCCCAGGCGCTGCTGATGAGCGACGCCGACATCAAGCTCGACGTGGGCCGCGAGCTCACGCGCGGTCTCGGCGCGGGCGCCGACCCCGAGGTCGGCCGTCGTGCCGCCGAGGACCACGCCGAGGAGATCGAGGAGGCCCTCGCGGGCGCCGACATGGTCTTCGTCACGGCCGGCGAGGGCGGCGGTACGGGCACCGGTGGCGCCCCGGTCGTCGCGCGGATCGCGAAGTCGATCGGCGCCCTCACCATCGGTGTCGTCACCAAGCCCTTCTCCTTCGAGGGTCGTCGTCGCCAGACCCAGGCCGAGGCGGGCGTCTCGAAGCTCAAGGAAGAGGTCGACACCCTCATCGTGGTGCCGAACGACCGCCTGCTCGAGATCAGCGACCGCGGCATCTCCATGATCGAGGCCTTCGCCACGGCCGACCAGGTGCTGCTCGCCGGTGTGCAGGGCATCACCGACCTCATCACGACGCCCGGTCTCATCAACCTCGACTTCGCCGACGTCAAGTCGGTCATGCAGGGCGCGGGCTCCGCACTCATGGGCATCGGCTCGGCCCGCGGCGCCGACCGTGCGATCAAGGCCGCCGAACTGGCCGTCGAGTCGCCGCTGCTCGAGGCGTCGATCGAGGGCGCGCACGGCGTGCTGCTGTCGATCCAGGGTGGTTCGAACCTCGGCATCTTCGAGATCAACGACGCCGCGCAGCTCGTCAAGGAAGCCGCGCACCCCGAGGCCAACATCATCTTCGGTACCGTCATCGACGACACCCTGGGCGACGAGGTCCGGGTCACGGTCATCGCGGCCGGCTTCGACGGCGGCGAGCCCCAGGTGAAGGTCGAGCCGATCACGGCCAGCCGCCCGGCATCCGCCCCCGTGCTGCCGCCGCTGCCCGCCGACACGGTCGCGCGCGACCTCGCCGCGGCGGAGAACAGCGGACGCGAGTCGGTGTCGGTGTCGGCGCCCGCGTCGTCGTCGAGCGACTACGACTCGGCCTTCGGCGATGACGACCTCGACATCCCCGACTTCCTGAAGTAACGCCGTCGTGGATCTTCGTTCGCGGCTCGCCGACATCGACGCGCGCATCTCGGATGCCGCTCGGTCGGCGGGCCGCGATCCCGCGACGATCACGCGGATCGTCGTCACGAAGTTCCACCCCGTCGAGCTCGTGCAGGGTCTCGCTGCCCTCGGCGTCACCGACGTCGGCGAGAACCGGCAGCAGGAACTCAGCGCCAAACGCGCCGACTACGACGGCCCGGCGCTGCGCTGGCACTTCATCGGCCAGGCGCAGACGAACAAGGCGAAAGCGGTGCGTCGGGATGCCGACGCGGTGCACTCCCTCGACCGCGCGCGGCTCGCCGACGCGCTCCACGGCGCCCGCGCCGAAGGCGACGAGAGCGTGCTCGACGTCCTCATCCAGGTCAACCTCACCGACGACCCCGGTCGCGGGGGAGTCCAGCCGTCGGGTGTCGAGGAGCTCGCCGAGCACGTCGCCGCATCCTGCGCCTCGCTGCGGTTGCGGGGCGTGATGGCCGTCGCCCCGCTCGACGAGGACCCCGCCGCGGCCTTCGCCCGGCTCGCGGATCATGCCGCACGGCTGCGCCGTGTGGTGCCGGATGCCGACTGGATCTCCGCCGGAATGACCGGCGACTTCGCCGAGGCGATCGCCGCGGGTGCGACACACCTGCGCATCGGTTCGGCAATCACAGGCCCGAGGCCCCTGCACGGTTAGCCTCATCACAGACGAGCAATACGGAGGATGCGATGTCGAACCCGCTCAAGAAGACCATGGTGTACCTGGGCCTCGCCGACGAGGAAGAGGTCTACGAGGAGCCGGCTCCCCGCCGCGAGAGCCGGGAGAAGCAGGTCGAGAACAAGACCGCCCCGGTGACGCCCATCCACCGTCCAGCCGTCGTGCGCCAGCCCGCTCCGGCCACCGTGAGCGAGATCGTCACGGTGCACCCGAAGCAGTACCGCGACGCGCAGATGATCGCCGAGAACTTCCGCGACGGCATCCCCATCATCATCAACCTCTCGCAGATGAGCGATGCGGACGCCCGCCGCCTCATCGACTTCGCGAGCGGACTCTCGCTGGGTCTGTACGGCCGTATCGAGCGCGTGACGAGCAAGGTCTTCCTGCTCTCGCCCGAGAACGTCGCGGTATCCGGCGAGGGGGCGATCGCCCAGGGCGACGCCGACTCCGCCCCCTTCACGCACTGACGTCGTGTCGGCCATCGGCCTCATCGCCGGGATCCTCAACGCGCTCCTGCTCATCTACGTGCTGTTCCTCCTGGCACGTCTGGTGTTGGAGTACATCCCGATGTTCAACCGGGAGTGGCGTCCGCGCGGCGGCTGGCTCGTCTTCGCTGAGGTCGTGTTCACCGTGACCGACCCGCCGCTGAAGTTCTTCCGCCGCTTCATCCCGCCGCTGCGCATCGGTCCCATCGCGCTCGATCTCGCCTTCCCGATCACGATGCTGTGCTGCTTCGTGCTCCTGTCCGTCACGCAGGTGCTGAGCCGCGTGTGAGGTCGTCGTCGTCGCACCCACGACAGCCGCGGACTATGCTGTCGGGGTACGGCTCGCGCCTCGCGGGTCTTCGTTGACCGGCCCGCTTCCTGAGCCCCGAAAGAGGAAAGACACATGCCTTTGACTCCCGAAGACGTCGTCACCAAGCAGTTCCAGCATGTTCGTTTCAAGGAGGGTTTCGACCCGGACGAGGTCGATGACTTCCTCGACGAGATCGTCGTCGAGTGGCGCAAGACGATCGCCGAGAACGAGGAGCTGAAGGCGAAGCTCGCCGCGTACGAGTCCGGCGAGACCCCCGCTCCGGAGGCCGCCGCCCCCGCCGCCGAGGAAGAGGTCGTCGAGGAGGCCCCGGCTCAGGCCGAGCCCGTCGCCGAGACCCCCGCAGCCGGAGCGACCGCTCCCGCGGCCGCGTCCGCCGGCATCATCGAGCTGGCGCAGCGCCTGCACGACGAGCACGTCGCCGAGGGCAAGGCGCAGAAGGAGAAGCTCATCTCCGAGGCGCAGGCCGAGGCCGACGCCATCCTCAACGAGGCCCGCACCAAGGCCAAGGACGAGCTCACCCGCCTCGAGAGCGAGCGCGGCACCCTCGAGGGTCGCATCAGCGAGCTGCGTCAGTTCGAGCGCGACTACCGCGTCCAGCTGCGCGGCTTCATCGAGGAGAAGCTGCGCGATCTCGACGTCGCCGGCACCTCGGGCTCGACGCCCATCCCCGCGTCCTGACCGCTCGCACGTTGTCGAGCCGAACGTCCGCGTCGCGGACGACACTGCGCGCCGCAGCGGCCGGCACCACCATCGCGATCCTCGCGGTGCTGGTGCTGGCCGCTGACCAGTTCACGAAGTTCCTCGCTCTCGAGAACCTGCCCGAGCGGCAGGCCGTCCCGGTGCTCGGGGACTTCCTCCAGCTCTATCTGACCTTCAACCCCGGCGCGGCGTTCTCGCTCGGGGAGGGCGTCACCTGGGTCTTCACCCTCGTGCTCGCCGCCGCTGCCGTCACGATCATCGTCCTCGCCGTGACCCGCGTGCGGTCGCGGGCGTGGGCCATCGTCCTCGGGCTGCTGCTCGGCGGCATCCTCGGCAACCTGGGTGACCGACTGTTCCGCGCACCCGGGTTCCTCGTCGGGCACGTCGTCGACTTCATCCACACGCCGTGGCTCTGGTTGGGCTTCCCGTCGGCCATCTACAACGTCGCCGACTCTTTCATCGTCACGATGATGCTCGCCGTCGCGATCCTGGTCCTGCTCGGCGTCCGTTTCGACGGGTCGCGGGAGAAGGATGCCGCGGCGACGGCGGACGACGAGGCGCAGCCGGCATCCGCCGATCCCCATGCCCAGCCGTAGCCTCCCCGTCCCGGACGGCCTCGACGGCACCCGGGTCGACGCCGCGCTGGCCAAGCTGCTCGGCTTCTCACGCACGTTCGCGGCCGAGGTCGCCGAGGGTGGGGGAGTCGAACTCGACGGGCGCACCGTCGGCAAGTCCGAGAAGCTCGTCGCCGGGGGCTGGTTGCAGGTCGACTGGGAGGACAAGCGCGGTCCCGAGATCGTCCCCATCGCGGTACCCGACCTCGGCATCGTCCACGACGACGACGAGATCGTCGTCGTCGACAAGCCCGCCGGTGTCGCCGCGCACCCCTCGCTGGGATGGGAGGGTCCGACGGTCGTCGGCGCCCTCGCCGCCGCGGGGTTCCGCATCGCCACCTCCGGCGCTCCCGAGCGTCAGGGCGTCGTGCACCGCCTCGACGTGGGCACGAGCGGCCTGATGGTCGTCGCGAAGACCGAGCGCTCCTACACCGCGCTGAAGCGGGCGTTCAAGGAACGCGAGGTCGACAAGATCTACCACACGGTCGTGCAGGGCCACCCCGATCCGCTGGTGGGGACCATCGAGGCACCCATCGGCCGTCACCCCAGCCACTCGTGGAAGTTCGCGGTCACGCCCGACGGCAAGGCCTCGGTGACGCACTACGAGACGCTCGAGGCCTTCCCCCGTGCCTCGCTGCTCGAGGTGCACCTCGAGACCGGACGCACGCACCAGATCCGCGTCCACATGGCCGCCCACCGGCATCCGTGCGTCGGCGATCCCCTCTACGGAGGCGACCCGACGCTCGCCCAGCGCTTGGGGCTGACGCGGCAGTGGCTCCACGCCCACGAACTGTCATTCGCGCACCCCGCGACGGGGGAGTGGTCGACCTTCCGCTCGGAGTACCCGGCGGACCTCGCTCACGCCCTGGAAATGCTGCGCGACCACGCGTGAGCCGACTCGGCGGAAGGGGGTGCGAACGTCGGCGGCCCGCGGCATCCTGCTGTCATGACCGTCGACGTCCGCCCCGCCACCTCCTTCGACGACGTCGCGACGATGGTGGGACCGAAGCGTCCCGACGCCAACGTCTGCTGGTGCCTCACCTACCGGCTTCCGGGTCCCGAGCATCGGGCCCTCTCCGGTCCCGCACGCGGCGGGCGGGTGCGGGACCTCGTGGCGGAGGGGCCGCCCGGGGCGTCGCGGGAAGGGTATCTCCCACGCCCTGCTGGCGGGCGTGGTGGAGTTCGCGAGGTCGCAGGGTGCGCCGGCGATCGGGGGGTACCCCGTCGACGACAGGGGCGAGAAGGTCGACCTCACGATGGCCTAGGTCGGCACCCGAAGCCTGTTCGATCTGCGCTGACGGTCAGCGGCCGCCGGCGAAGCTCGCGGGGTCGTCCTCCGCGATCGCGAGCGCGATCTTCCGGACGTGGGTCTGATCGACGTCGACCAGCTCGCCGAGCCCGAACCACCCGACGTCGGTGAGTTCTCCGTCGGCGGGATGCGGCTCGCCCGAGACCCAGTCGCAGCGGAAGACGAGGTCGAGGTAGTCGACCTGGTCGCCGTTGGCGTACTCGATGCGGGGGATCTGCTGCACGGCGGCCAGTCGGGTCGCTCGGACGACTATCCCCGCCTCCTCGCGACACTCCCGGACCGCCGCGTCGGCGGGCTCCTCGCCGGGGTCGACGATGCCCGAGACGGGCTGCCACGAGCCGTTGTCCGCCCGCCGTCCGATGAGCACCTTCTCGTCACGGAAGACGATCGCGGTGACGCCGACGAGGGGGAGGGGAGCGGTGCCGATCTTCTCGCGGAGGGCGAGGACGAACTCGGGAGTGGCCATGCCGACCAGCCTAGGTCCCGTGTCGGACCCGGAACGTAGACTCGATCCGTGGCATCCGATTCCTTCGTCCATCTGCACGTGCACAGCGAATACTCGATGCTCGACGGGGCCGCGAAGATCGGCGCGATGACGCAGGCGGCAGCCGAGTACGGGATGCCGGCGATCGCCGTCACCGATCACGGCAACACGTTCGCGGCGTTCGAGTTCTACCGTGCCGCCCAGTCCGCGGGCGTCAAGCCGATCATCGGTCTCGAGGCCTACGTCACCCCGGGCACCCACCGCAGCGACAAGTCCCGCGTCGCCTGGGGCTCGCCCGACCAGAAGAGCGACGACGTCTCGGGTTCCGGTGCCTACACCCACATGACGATGTGGAGCCAGAGCACGGAGGGGATGCACAACCTCTTCCGGCTCAGTTCGCTCTCGAGCATCGAGGGCTACTACTTCAAGCCGCGCATGGACCGCGAGCTGCTGCAGACCTACGGCAAGGGACTGATCGCCACGACCGGCTGCCCGTCGGGGGAGGTGCAGACCCGCCTGCGTCTCGGGCAGTACGAGGCGGCCCGTGCCGCGGCCGCAGAGTTCCAGGACATCTTCGGCAAGGAGAACTACTTCGCCGAGATCATGGACCACGGGCTGTCGATCGAGCGTCGTGTCATGACCGACCTCATCCGGCTCTCGAAGGACCTCGGCATCCCGCTCGTCGCGACCAACGACTCGCACTACACGCATCAGCACGAGGCCGACGCGCACGCCGCCCTCCTCTGCGTGCAGTCCGGCTCGACCCTCGACGACCCGAACCGTTTCAAGTTCGACGGCGACGGGTACTACATCAAGACGGCCCAGGAGATGCGGCAGCTCTTCCGCGACCACCCCGAGGCCAGCGACAACACGCTCCTCATCGCCGAGCGCTGCGAGGTCGAGTTCAACACCTCCGCCAACTACATGCCGCGCTTCCCGGTGCCCGAGGGCGAGACCGAGGACAGCTGGCTGATCAAGGAGGTCGAGGCCGGCCTCCACTACCGGTACCCCGACGGCATCCCCGACCGGGTGCGCAAGCAGGCGGAGTACGAGACCGGCATCATCCTCCAGATGGGTTTCCCGGGGTACTTCCTCGTCGTCGCCGACTTCATCAACTGGGCCAAGGACAACGGCATCCGCGTCGGTCCCGGCCGCGGTTCCGGTGCCGGTTCGATGGTCGCGTACGCCATGCGCATCACCGACCTCGACCCGCTCGAGCACGGTCTGATCTTCGAGCGGTTCCTCAACCCCGACCGCGTCTCGATGCCCGACTTCGACGTCGACTTCGACGACCGTCGCCGTGGCGAGGTCATCGACTACGTGACCGAGAAGTACGGCTCCGAGCGCGTCGCACAGATCGTCACGTACGGCACGATCAAGTCGAAGCAGGCGCTGAAGGATGCCGGTCGTGTCCTCGGCTTCCCCTTCTCCATGGGCGAGCGGCTCACCAAGGCCATGCCGCCGCCCGTCATGGGCAAGGACATGGAGCTCGGCGGCATGTTCGACCCGAAGCATCCGCGGTACAAGGAGGCGAGCGAGTTCCGCTCGCTCATCGACACCGATCCCGAGGCGAAGACCGTCTTCGACCGCGCGATCGGCCTCGAGGGCCTGAAGCGGCAGTGGGGTGTCCACGCGGCCGGTGTCATCATGTCGAGCGAACCGCTGATCGACATCATCCCGATCATGCGCCGCGAGCAGGACGGCCAGATCGTCACGCAGTTCGACTACCCGTCGTGCGAGACCCTCGGGCTCATCAAGATGGACTTCCTGGGGCTCCGCAACCTCACGATCATCTCCGACGCCCTCGACAACATCCGCAGCAACCGCGGCGAGGAACTCGACCTCGAGCACCTCGAACTCGACGACCGCGCCGCGTACGACCTGCTCAGCCGCGGCGACACGCTCGGCGTCTTCCAGCTCGACGGCGGCCCGATGCGCTCGCTCCTGCGCCTCATGAAGCCCGACAACTTCGAGGACATCTCGGCCGTCATCGCGCTGTACCGACCGGGTCCGATGGGCGCGAACTCGCACACCAACTACGCACTGCGAAAGAACGGCGTGCAGCCGATCACACCCATCCACCCCGAGCTCGAAGAGCCGCTGCGTGAGATCCTCGACACGACCTACGGCCTGATCATCTATCAGGAGCAGGTCATGGCGATCGCGCAGAAGGTGGCCGGCTTCTCGCTCGGTCAGGCGGACATCCTGCGCCGCGCGATGGGCAAGAAGAAGAAGTCCGAGCTCGACAAGCAGTACGAGGGCTTCTCGGGCGGCATGAAGGAACGCGGCTTCGGTGAGGCAGCGATCAAGGCCCTCTGGGACATCCTGCTGCCGTTCTCCGACTACGCCTTCAACAAAGCCCACTCCGCCGCCTACGGCCTCGTCTCCTACTGGACCGCGTACCTGAAGGCCCACTATCCCGCCGAGTACATGGCCGCGCTCCTCACGAGCGTCGGCGACTCGAAGGACAAGATGGCGGTGTACCTCAACGAGTGCCGCCGCATGGGCATCCGCGTCCTCCCGCCCGACGTGGGGGAGTCGATCCGCTACTTCGCGGCCGTTGGTGAGGACATCCGCTTCGGTCTGGGCGCCGTCCGCAACGTCGGCAGCAACGTCGTCGACGGCATCGTCGCGGCGCGGGCCGACGGTCCCTACACGAGCTTCCACGACTTCCTCGCAAAGGTCCCCGCCCACGTCGCCAACAAACGCACGGTGGAGTCTCTCATCAAGGCCGGCGCGTTCGACTCGCTCGGCTCGACGCGGCGCGCGCTCATGGAGATACACGAGGACGCCACCGAGCAGGCCGTGCTCGACAAACGGCGCGAGGCCAATGGCGAGGTCGGCTTCGACTTCGACAGCCTGTGGGGCGACGACGAGCCGCAGCAGGTCGCCCGCGTCCCGGAGCGTCCCGAGTGGACCAAAAAGGACAAGCTCGCCTTCGAACGCGAGATGCTCGGGCTCTACGTGTCGGACCACCCGCTCGCCGGGCTCGAGATCCCGCTCGCCAAACACGCGTCGACCTCGATCCACGACCTGCTCGTCTCCGAGGACATCTCCGACGGCGACATCGTCACGATCGCGGGCCTGGTCACCAGCGTGCAGCACCGCGTCGCGAAGCAGAGCGGCAATCCGTACGGCATGATCACCGTCGAGGACTTCGACGGCGAGGTGACCGTCATGTTCATGGGCAAGACGTACACCGAGTTCCAGTCGATGCTGCAGGCCGACTCGATCCTCGTCGTGCGCGGACGCGTCTCGCAGCGCGACGACGGGCGCAACCTCCACGGGCAGTCCGCGTTCGTCCCCGACCTCGGATCGGTGGATGCCGCCGGCCCGCTCGTCCTCCTGCTCCCCGAGCACCGGGCGACCGAGACGACGATCGGTCAGCTCGCCGCCGTCCTCGACCGGCATCCGGGCAGCACCGAGGTGACCCTGAAGCTCCACCGCGGCGGCGTCGCGAAGGTCTTCGAGGTGCCCGCGCAGGTGGGCGTGACGGTCGACCTCTACGGCGAGTTGAAGGGTCTGCTGGGACCCCAGTGTCTCGGCTGAGTCGTCCACAGCCCGCGGGGTAGGATCGCAGGCGGCGCCCCCCCGGCGCTGTGCGGAAGGAGCATCGTGACCGACCAGAAGCCGACCCCCGAAACGCCCGACGAGACGGGGGGCACCGTCGAGGACCTCGACATCACCGTCGTCCGGGAGCCCGAGACCGCGGTGTACGACGCGTCCCGCGTCGACAGTGAGACCGAGGCGTACGACTTCGAGAGGGATGCGGCGTCCTCCGCGCCGGCCGCAGCCGACGCGCCGGCAGCCGAGGCATCCGCCCCCGTGGACGACGCCCCGGCCGCCGCGGCGGCTCCTGCGCCGTACGTCGACACCACCCCCGCCGATGTCGACCAGGCTCCCGAGGCGGGCCACGTCCCGCCGCAGTACGGGATCGGCCCGTTCTCGCTGCGTGAGGTGTCGCTGCTGGGCGTCTGGGCGCTCGCCTTCCTCTTCTCGTTCTTCCCGCTCTACAGCGACGGCCCGTACACGCAGCTCCTCGGCGGCGGGAACGTCTGGGGCTCGGGCATCGACTGGATCCTCGCCATCGGCGTGCCGACGGTCGCGGTGTTCCTCATCGTCCTGCGTCGCTTCTCGCCCACCGGCATCCGCCGGGTCGGTTCCCTGGGTATCGACCAGTTCGCCTCCGTCGCCTTCTCGGTCTCGGCGGTGCTCTGGCTCAGCTGGCTCTGGATCAACATCGCCCGCGGCGCCGCGACGGGTGTCTGGCTGAGCAGCTGGGTCGTCTGGGTCGAGGTCATCCTGATGGCGGCGGGTGTCGCCCTCACGGTCATCGCCCCCTTCATCCCGCCGTTCCACGAGGACTTCCTGCACCGCAGCGAGACGGTCTCGCACCGCGTCGCCCGCGGTGCCCGCCCGGTCGTCGCCCGTCCGATCTCGGACGCCCGCTTCACGATGGCGGCGCCGTCCGTCGACCCCGACCCGGCACCGCTCGGCGACCCGATCGACGACGACGAGCCGGCACCGGCTCCGGCCTCGGCGCAGCAGGCGTTCTGGGCGCTCGCACCCGTCGAACGGGACGTCGTCGACGAGAACGGCGCGCCCCTGTTCCGCATCGGCCCGACCGCCTGGGCCCTCGTCATCGAGGACCGCGGCGACTCGTTCGTCGTGCGCCACGAGGACGGTCGGATCGGCTACCTCACCGACGTCTCGGGCGTCACCCGGGGCTGACGCGCCGGTACCCTGGAGGGATGCTTCGCACGATCGACCTCCGGGGTCGCGCCGTCACTCCGGCTGACCTCCTCGCTGCCGTCCCCCGGGCCACCGCTGCCCGCGACGAGGCGCTGGCGACGGCGGCCGCCGTCGTCGCGGACGTCGCGGCGCGGGGGGAGGCGTCGCTGCGCGAACAGGCCGCCCGCTTCGACGGCGTGGAGGGTCACGACGTCCGCGTCCCGGCCGCGCACCTCGAGGAGGCGCTCGACGCCCTCGACCCGGCGATCCGTCGGGCGCTCGAGAACGCCATCGACCGGGTCCGGCGCGCCTCGGCCGCGCAGGTCCCGGCATCCGTCGTGACGGACATCGGTCCCGGTGCCCGCGTCGAGCAGCACTGGCGACCCGTGCGGCGGGCCGGTGTCTACGTCCCCGGCGGCAAGGCGGTCTACCCGTCGAGCGTCGTGATGAACGTCGTCCCCGCGCAGGTGGCCGGCGTCGCACAGGTCGCCCTCGCCTCGCCGCCGCAGCGCGACCACGGCGGCCGAGTGCACCCCGTCATCCTCGCCGCGGCTCGTCTGCTCGGCATCACCGAGGTGTACGCGATGGGCGGCGCGGGGGCGATCGGCGCCTACGCCCACGGTGTCCCGGCCCTCGGTCTCGACCCGGTCGACGTCATCTCGGGCCCCGGCAACAACTTCGTCGCGCTGGCGAAGCGCGTCGTGGCGGGCATGGTCGGCACGGACTCCGAAGCCGGCGCGACCGAGATCCTCATCGTCGCGGACGAGTCAGCGGATGCCCGGCTGGTGGCCGCCGACCTCGTGAGCCAGGCCGAGCACGACGAGCAGGCGGCGGCCGTCCTCGTCACCGACTCCGCGGCGCTCGCGGAGGCGGTCGTGGTCCAGGTCGAGAAGCGCGCAGCCGCGACGCACCACGCCGCCCGCGTCGCGCAGGCGTTGTCGGGGCCGCAGTCCGCCGTCGTGCTCGTCGACGACATCGCCACGGCGACGGCGTTCAGCAACGCCTACGCTCCCGAGCACCTCGAGCTGCACCTGCGCGACCCGCGCCCTGAGGAGTACGTCAACGCCGGTGCCGTGTTCGTCGGCGCGTGGACCCCGGTGAGCCTCGGCGACTACCTCGCCGGCAGCAATCACGTGCTGCCCACGGGAGGTCAGGCGCGCTATGCGTCGGGACTGTCGGCATCCACCTTCCTGCGTCCGCAGCAGGTGATCGTGTACGACCGTGACGCACTGAAAGCGGTCCACGACGACATCGTCACGCTCGCGAACGCCGAGGTCCTGCCCGCGCACGGTGAAGCCGTCACGGCGCGCTTCGACGCGTAGGCTGGATGCCGCCATGCACTGCCCGTTCTGCCGTCACTCCGATTCCCGTGTCATCGACTCCCGCACGAGCGACGACGGGCTCAGCATCCGTCGCCGGCGTCAGTGCCCCGAGTGCGGCGGTCGGTTCTCGACGATCGAGACGGCGAGCCTGAACGTCATCAAGCGGTCCGGCGTGATCGAGTCGTTCAGTCGCGAGAAGGTCATGTCGGGCGTCCGCAAGGCGTGTCAGGGCCGTCCCGTCACCGAGGCGGATCTCGCGATGCTGGCCCAGGCCGTCGAGGAGGCGGTCCGTCAGACCGGTGTCTCGCAGATCGACACGAATGAGATCGGACTCGCGATCCTCGGGCCCCTGCGCGAGCTCGACGAGATCGCCTACCTGCGTTTCGCGAGCGTCTACCAGGCGTTCGAGACCCTCGACGACTTCGACGAGGCGATCGCGCTGCTGCGGGCGGATCACGCGCAGCGGGCCCAGCGCGAAGAGGTCTGATCACGGGGGTGCGCCCCTCGCCCTAGGCTGGGAGCCGATGTACCGACTCCTCTTCGACCTCGTCCTCCGCCGCCTGGACCCCGAGACGGCCCACCACCTCGGGATGGTCGTCATCCGTCTCGCCGCGGTGCCGCCGTTCTCGTGGATCGCCCGCGCCCTCACCCGCCCGGCCCCGCAGCTGCGCACCGAGGCCCTCGGTCTCGTCTTCGACTCGCCCTTCGGCGTCGCCGCCGGCTTCGACAAGAACGCCATCGGAGCGCTCGGCCTGCACACGCTGGGATTCGGCCACATCGAGGTGGGCACGGTCACCGCGATCCCGCAGGACGGCAACCCGAAGCCGCGGCTGTTCCGGCTGCCCGCCGATCGTGCGCTGATCAACCGCATGGGGTTCAACAACGAGGGCGCGGCCGTCGTGGCGGGCCGCCTCGCGCGCATGCGCCGTCGCACGAAGCGTCCGGTGCTCGGCGCGAACATCGGCAAGTCGCGCGTCGTGGACGTCGCCGACGCGACGGCCGATTACGTCGCCAGCACGCGCCTCGTCGCCCCGGTCGCCGACTACCTCGTCGTGAACGTGTCGTCCCCGAACACGCCCGGGCTCCGCGGCCTGCAGGCCGTCGAGACGCTCCGTCCGCTGCTGTCAGCGGTGAAGGATGCCGCCGGCGGCACCCCGCTCCTCGTGAAGATCGCCCCCGACCTCACCGACGACGAGATCGACGGCATCTCGGCCCTCGCCGTCGACACGGGGCTGGCGGGCATCGTCGCGACCAACACGACGATCGCCCGGACGGGCCTCACGACGGATGCCGCACGTGTCGAGGCCATGGGCGCCGGCGGGCTCTCCGGCGCGCCGTTGCGCGAGCGTTCGCTCGAGGTGCTCCGCCGGGTCCGTGCCGCCGTCCCCGCCGACTTCTGCGTCATCGCCGCCGGGGGAGTGGAGACCGCGGCCGACGTCCGCGAGCGGCTCGCGGCCGGTGCCGACCTGGTGCAGGGCTACAGCGCGTTCGTGTACCGCGGCCCCCTCTGGGCGCGCGAGATCAACCGCGGCCTGGTGCGCTGAGCTTCGGCATCCGCCCCCCACGAGAACGGGCCCGCACCTATCGGTGCGGGCCCGTTGCGGATCTCGGACTCAGCTCGGGTACTCGCCGCGCTTGACCTGGGGCTTGGGCAGACGCATGAACCGCATCTGCACCGAGCGCATCGCCGCGTACCAGCCGAGGCCCTTCTCGCGGCGGTCGCCCCACTTCGCGGCGGCGAGCTTCTTGACCTTGCGCGAGAGCATGATCATGTCGGCGACGACGAAGAGGAGGTAGGCCCAGAGGCCGATGTAGGCGTAGAAGACGACGGCGGTGTTCGGGACCAGGGCGAAGAGGATGACGATCACCAGCAGCGGCATGACGAGCTCGCCGAAGTGCCAGCCGGCATCCGTGTAGTCGCGGGCGAACCGCCGCTGCGGCCCGCGGTCGCGGGGCGTGAGGTAACGCTCGTCGCCGTTGGCCATGCCGATCCGGGCCTTTTCGCGCTGGGCGGCGAGCTCGGCCTTGGCGCGGGCGCGCGCCTCCTTCGTGTTCGCGACGAGGGGCCGCTTGCGCGCCGCTTCCTGCTCGGCGCGCGTGGGCGTCGGGCGGTTCTTCCCCGCGCCGGTGGGGGCGTCGGGGGCGGTGTCGGCGGGGGGCGGTGTCTTTGCCACGGGGCGGTTCCTCGGAATCGGCGAAAAAGGCGTGCGACATAAGATTACCCGCATGACTTCCGACACCACCCGGTCCGCTGCGGTGCGCGAAGCGGCCCTCACCCAGGTGCCCGCCGCCCTCGCCGACCTGGGCTCGCTCGTCCGCATCCCCTCGATCGCGTTCCCCGGGTTCGACCGGGCCGAGGTGCAGCGCAGCGCCGAGGCCGTGAAGACGCTCGTCGAGGGCCTCGGCATCTTCGGACGCGTCGAGATCGCGACCGCCGTCGTCCCCGAGACGGGGGAGGAGGGGATGCCGGCGGTGCTGGCGACGCGCCCCGCCCGCAACGGTCGCCCGACGATCCTCCTCTACGCCCACCACGACGTGCAGCCCGTCGGGGACGAGTCCCTGTGGGAGTCGCCGCCCTTCGAGCCGACTCTGCGCGACGGCCGGATCTACGGTCGCGGCGCGGCCGACGACAAGGCCGGCATCATGGCCCACATCGGGGCGTTGCGTGCGCTCGTCGACGCCGTGGGCACGGACTTCGACCTCGGCGTCAACCTCTTCTTCGAGGGGGAGGAGGAGGCGGGGTCGGCATCCTTCGCCCAGTTCCTCAGCGACAACGCGGATGCGCTCCGCGCCGACGTGATCGTCGTCGCCGATTCCGGCAACTGGGATTCCGAGACGCCCGCCCTGACGGTGTCGCTGCGCGGCAACGCCCGCTTCACCCTCGACATCGAGACGCTCGATCACGCCTCGCACTCCGGCATGTTCGGTGGGGCTGTGCCCGACGCGATGCTCGCAGCGGTCACCCTCCTCGCGACGCTCTGGGACGAGGACGGTGCCGTCGCCGTCGCCGGACTGGAATCCCGGGATGCCGCCACACCGCCGTACTCGGAGGAGACCCTTCGCAGCGAGGCTGGTCTCCCCCAGGGGGTGTCGCCGATCGGACGCGACGAGATCCTCAGCCGCATCTGGAACAAGCCGTCGATCACGATCACCGGCATCGACGCCCCGAGCGTCCGGAACGCGTCCAACACGCTGACACCGAAGGTCTCGGTCGTGATCAGCACCCGGGTCGCCCCGGGGCAGGCCGCCGCCGACGCGTTCGCCGCGATCGAGGCGCACCTCCGCAGCCATGCGCCGTTCGGGGCGCGGCTGACCTTCCGCGACGTCGATTTCGGCGACCCGTTCCTCGTCGACACGTCCGGCCCCGCCGTCGAAGCGGCGCGCGCCGCCCTCGAGAGCGGGTACGGCCGCACTCCGGTCGACATCGGCGTGGGAGGGTCGATCCCCTTCATCGCCGACCTCGTGCGGGAGTTCCCGGGGGCCGAGATCCTCGTGACCGGTGTCGAGGACCCGCACGCCCGGGCCCACAGCCCCAACGAGTCGCTGCACGTCGAGACGTTCCGCAACGCCCTGGTGACCGAGGCGCTGCTGCTCGCCTCGCTCGACGCCTCCGACTGAACGGCGGCACGATCACCCGCGTCGCCGGGCCGAGAGGCGCACCGGGACGTAGAATCGAGAGAACACGTCGCCGCCGTTCCTCAAGAGCACTGGCGGCCCGACCATGGGGAGAGTCATGACCGACATCGCCACGCAGTCCACCGAGACCGTTCCCGCCCACGGCGTCGCCCTCACCGAGGCCGCTGCCGAGAAGGTGAAGAGCCTGCTGTCGCAGGAGAACCGTGACGACCTCCGGCTCCGCGTCGCCGTCCAGCCGGGCGGTTGCTCGGGTCTGATCTATCAGCTGTACTTCGACGAGCGCTATCTCGACGGCGACAAGACGGTCGACTTCGACGGCGTCGAGGTCATCGTCGACGACATGTCGGTGCCCTACCTCGACGGCGCGAAGATCGATTTCAAGGACACGATCTCAGAGCAGGGCTTCACGATCGACAACCCCAACGCCGCCGGCAGCTGCGCCTGCGGCGACAGCTTCCACTGATCCATCCCGGGTCGCCTCCATCGGTCCCGGCATCCTGAGCGGATGGCCGGAACTTTGTAAGAGGTTGCCCTAGACTGGCATGAGTCTGACCTTCATGTCCCCGAAAGGTGCACCGTGCGCGTCAACCGCCGACTCCGTTGGGTAGCTCTCCCGCTCACGATCGCCTCCGCGGTCGCGCTGGCGGGCTGCAGCCCCACGACAGCGAACGGCTTCCTCCCCGGCTTCGATGAGGAGGGCGGCCAGGCGACGAACCGCACGTCGATGATCGCCGGCCTCTGGACCACGTCGTGGATCGTCGTCCTCGCCGTCGGCGTCATCACCTGGGCCCTCATGGGCTGGGCCGCGATCGCCTACCGGCGCCGCAAGGGCCAGTCAGGGCTGCCGGTGCAGCTGCGCTACAACATGCCGATCGAGATGTTCTTCACGATCGCGCCGGTCATCCTGGTGCTCGGCTTCTTCGCGTTCACCGCCCGCGACCAGACGATCATCGAGAAACAGCACGAGACCCCCGATGTCTGCATCACCGCGATCGGCAAGCAATGGGCCTGGGACTTCCAGTACAACGGCTCCGACTGCAACGACACCGAAGAGTCCGTCTGGACCATGGGTGTCCAGGCGCAGACCGACGCCCAGGGCAACATCACCAACGAGCTCCCCGAGCTGGTGCTGCCGGTCGACAAGAAGGTGACGCTGCAGCTCGAGTCGCGCGACGTCATCCACTCGTTCTGGATCGTGGACTTCCTCTACAAGAAGGACATGATCCCGGGCCGTGACAACTACTGGTCGTTCGTCCCCACCAAGGAGGGCGAGTACGTCGGCAAGTGCGCCGAGCTCTGCGGCCAGTACCACTCGATGATGCTCTTCAACGTGAAGGTCGTCTCCGAGTCCGAATACCAGTCGTACATCGCGTCGCTCGAGGCCAAGGGTCAGACCGGCGACATCGATGACGACCTTGACCGACAGCAGAACGCACCGGGCACCGGCGCACCTGCCGCCGAGGGAGAGAACAACTGATGGCCACCATCACGCCTCCGGCACAGACCCTTCCCCCTCGCCAGGCGGCGCTGCTGAGCCGCTCGCGCGTCGAGCACAAGGGCAACATCGTGGTGAAGTGGATCACCTCCACCGACCACAAGACCATCGGGTACATGTACCTGATCGCGTCGGTCCTGTTCTTCATGCTCGGCGGCGTGATGGCGCTGATCATCCGCGCCGAGCTCTTCGAGCCGGGCATGCAGGTGGTGCCGACGAAGGAGCAGTACAACCAGCTGTTCACGATGCACGGCACGATTATGCTGCTCATGTTCGCGACGCCGCTGTTCGCCGGTTTCGCCAACGTGCTGCTGCCGCTGCAGATCGGAGCGCCCGACGTCGCGTTCCCGCGTCTGAACGCCTTCGCCTTCTGGCTCTTCACGTTCGGGTCGACCATCGCCGTCGCCGGCTTCCTCACCCCGCAGGGTGCCGCCGCGTTCGGGTGGTTCGCGTACCAGCCGCTGGCGAGCGAGAGCTTCAGCCCGGGTGCCGGTGGTGACCTCTGGATGCTGGGCCTCGGCATGAGCGGTTTCGGCACGATCCTCGGTGGTGTCAACTTCATCACCACGATCATGACGATGCGTGCGCCCGGTATGACGATGTGGCGCATGCCGATCTTCAGCTGGAACACGCTGATCACCAGCATCCTGATCCTGATGGCCTTCCCGGTTCTGGCGGCGGCGATCTTCGCTGCGGCGGCCGACCGCATCCTCGGCGCCCACATCTACGACCCGGCCAACGGTGGCGTCCTCCTCTGGCAGCACCTGTTCTGGTTCTTCGGGCACCCCGAGGTGTACATCATCGCGCTGCCGTTCTTCGGCATCGTGTCGGAGATCTTCCCGGTCTTCAGTCGCAAGCCGATCTTCGGCTACAAGACGCTCGTCTACGCGACGATCGCGATCGCCGCGCTGTCGGTCTCGGTCTGGGCTCACCACATGTACGTCACGGGTGCCGTCCTGCTGCCGTTCTTCGCGCTCATGACGATGCTCATCGCGGTCCCGACGGGTGTGAAGATCTTCAACTGGATCGGCACGATGTGGCGTGGATCCATCACCTTCGAAACGCCGATGGTGTTCGCCCTGGGCTTCCTCGTAACGTTCGTCTTCGGTGGTCTGACCGGCGTCATCCTGTCCTCGCCGCCGCTGGACTTCGCCGTCTCCGACTCGTACTTCGTCGTGGCGCACTTCCACTACGTCGTCTTCGGAACCGTCGTCTTCGCGATGTTCGCGGGCTTCTACTTCTGGTGGCCCAAATGGACGGGCAAGATGCTGAACGAGCGTCTGGGTCTCGTGCACTTCTGGCTGCTGTTCATCGGCTTCCACATGACGTTCCTCATCCAGCACTGGCTGGGCGCGGACGGCATGCCGCGACGCTACGCCGACTACGCCATGCAGGACGGCTGGACCTGGCAGAACCAGGTGTCGACGATCGGCTCCATGATCCTCGCCGCCTCGATGGTGCCGTTCCTCCTGAACGTCTGGATCACGGCACGCACCGCGCCGCGCGTCACGGTCAACGACCCGTGGGGCTACGGCGGTTCGCTCGAGTGGGCGACCAGCTGCCCGCCGCCGCGCCACAACTTCACGTCGATCCCGCGCATCCGCAGCGAGCGGCCCGCATTCGACCTGAACCACCCCGAAGCCGGCATCCCCGTCGGTGTGGGTCCTGCCAAGGACGCGCCCGACGCCCCGGTGGTCGAGCTGACGAACGGTGAGGTCAAGTAAGTGAAGACGAACGTCAACCTCTGGTGGATCCTGACCGCGTTCTTCGGCCTCGTCGCCGTCGTCTACGTGGTGTGGAACATCATCGCCCACCCGCAGCTGCCGGTCTTCAACCGGATCGAGTGGGTCGGGTCCGTGGCACTCGTCTTCGTGATGGCCATGGCTGCGATGATCGCGTTCTACACGAGCCGCGTCGAGAAGGCCCAGGGCGGCGTCCTCCCCGAGGACTCCCTCACGGCCGACATCGACGACGGCGACCCTGAGATGGGCGAGTTCTCGCCGTGGTCGTGGTGGCCGCTCGTGCTCGCCGGCTCGGCGGCCGTGGCCTTCATCGGTCTCGCCGTCGGTGAGTTCATGATCCCGATCGGTTTCGCCATCTTCGTCGTCGCCATCGTCGGGTGGGTCTACGAGTACTACCGGGGCTACTTCGCCCGCTGAGTCTCCATGCGCATCCATGCGGGCGTCTTCTCCGACGTCGGAGGCTACCGGGACGTCAACCAGGACGCCGCTTTCGCCTCGCCGTTTGCCGCAGCTGTGGCGGACGGCGTCGGCGGTGGTCCCTCCGGTGATCTCGCGTCGGCCGCGATCATCCACAAGCTGATCACGCTGCGCGGCGCTCTTCCCAGCGCCGAAGACCTCATCGGCCGGGTCAAGGCCGCCAACTGGGACATCGGTGCTCACATCCGCCGCGACGCCGCCCTCGCGGGTATGGCGAGCACACTGACCGGCGTCTGGCTCACGGGGGACGGCGGACTCGTCGTCGCCCACACGGGGGACTCCCGCGCCTATCTCCTGCGGGACCGTGAGCTGGCACGGCAGACGCGTGACGACTCCTTCGTGCAGGCGTTGGTCGACCGCGGACTCATCCGTCCCGAGGATGCCTGGACGCATCCGCGCCGCAACATCATCACGGCCTCGCTGGGCGGCAACGAGGAGGACGTGATCCGGGTCGAGACGCGCGACGTGCGCATCGGCGACCGCTGGTTCCTCTGCAGCGACGGCGTCACCGACTACGTCCCCGAGGATGCCCTCGCCGAGATCGTGGGTGGCGTCGCCGATCCCGTCGCGGCGTCGCGGATGATCGTCGAGCTCGCGCTGCAGGCGGCCTCACGCGACAACGTCACCGCGGTCGTGTGCGACGTGATCGACGGCGTGCCCGACATCGCCGCCGTCCCCGTCATCGCTGGCGCGGCAGCTTCCCGGTGGACCGAGGTCATCGAGGCCGGTCTGGCGAGCGCCTGAACGCTCCCACAGGGGCGCTCAGGAGTCGGATCGGACCGGCATGACGAGCGGATCGAAGATGCGGGGGAGTGAGCCGGATGCGGCGTCCACCGGCATCCCTTCCCGTGCCCAGTACTCGTAGCCGCCGATCATCTCGCGGACGCTGTAGCCGAGCTGCGCGAACTCCACGGCGCCACGGGCGCCGCCGTTGCAGCCGGGACTCCAGCAGTACACGACGACGGGGGTGTCCGCGGGAATCTCTTGCGGCGCGCGGGCCGCGATCTCGCGGTGGGGCATGTGCAGCGCGCCTCGTGCGTGTCCCTGGTCCCAGGCCTCCTGGTTGCGCACATCGACGAGGACGAAGTGCTCGCCGGCCTTCTGCGCCGCGTAGACGTCGCTGGGGTCCGTTTCGTGGTGGAGCTTCGTCCGGAAGTAGGTGAGTGCGTCGACGGGGGAGGTGGTCATGTCTCGACGCTACGGGAACAGAGAAGCGGCGGGGCCTGACCTTTCGGTCAGACCCCGCCGCAATCCTGCCAGAGAGGATCAGCTCTTCGCGCCGTCGTCCTTCTTCCGCGGAGCGTCGTCGACCACGATGATGTTCGACGGGCGGTTCGCGGTCTCCGGGTTGTGACCGTCGTCGATCGGGTGCAGCGGCGCGTCGGGGACACCGGCGCGCTCGTGGGCACCGCGGATCTCCTCCTGCTCCTCGTGCTCGATGTGCTCGAGTGCGTGGTGCTGGTGGGCGATCGCGGCATCCAGCTCGGTCTGCGTGACCGGCGACAGACGGTCCTCGAAGAACCAGCGCGACAGCGAGGCGCGGACGTTCTGGTGCCACGGGATCCGGCCGTTGTCGTTCGGACGGACGACCAGGGGCTCGTGCACCTCGAAGTCGATCAGCTTCACGCGCTCGTACGCGTCGACGGGCTGGTGGACCTCGATGTACTCGCCGCCGGGAAGGCGGACGATGCGACCCGACTCGTACCCGTGCAGGGCGATCTCGCGGTCCTTCTTCTGGAGCGCGATCGCGATCCGCTTCGTCACGAAGTAGCCGACGATCGGGCCGATGAACAGCAGCGCCTGGAGGGAGTGGATGACCCCCTCCATCGTCAGCGAGAAGTGCGTGGCGATGATGTCCGAGGAGGCGGCGGCCCACAGAACGGCGTAGAAGATGACGCCGGCGACGCCGATGGCCGTGCGGGTCGGCGCGTGGCGGGGACGCTGCGCGATGTGGTGCTCGCGCTTGTCACCCGTGACCCACGCCTCGATGAAGGGGTACACCGCGACGAGCACGATGAACAGGCCCAGCACCGCGACCGGCAGCAGGATGCCGAACGAGAAGGTGCGGTCGAACAGGACGAGGTCCAGGTTCGAGGGCGCGAGACGGAGCGCGCCGTCCGCGAAGCCGATGTACCAGTCGGGCTGGGTGCCGGCCGAGACGGGGGACGGGTCGTACGGGCCGTAGTTCCAGATCGGGTTGATCGTGAACATCGAGGCGATGAGGACGAGCACACCGAACGTGATGAACAGGAAGCCGCCCATCTTCGACATGTAGATCGGGACCATCGGGTAGCCCACGACGTTGTCGTTCGTGCGGCCGGGGCCGGCGAACTGCGTGTGCTTGTTGATGATCATCAGCATGAGGTGCGCGGCGATGAGCGCGATGAGGATCAGCGGCAGCAGCAGGATGTGCAGCGTGTACAGACGACCGACGATCGCCATGCCCGGGAACTCGCCGCCGAAGAGCAGATACGAGGTCCAGGTGCCGATCAGCGGCAGACCCTTGATCATGCCGTCGATGATGCGGAGGCCGTTGCCCGAGAGCAGGTCGTCGGGGAGCGAGTAACCGGTGAAGCCGAGTGCCATGGCGAGGATGAACAGGACGAACCCGATCACCCAGTTGAGCTCACGCGGCTTGCGGAACGCGCCGGTGAAGAACACGCGCAGCATGTGCACGCCGATCGCGGCGATGAACAGCAGCGCCGCCCAGTGGTGAAGCTGCCGCACGAGGAGACCGCCACGGAGGTCGAACGAAATGTTCAGCGTCGACTCGAGGGCAGCCGACATCTCGATGCCACGCAGCGGTACGTATGCGCCGTTGTAGTGCGTGGGCGCCATCGACGCCTCGAAGAAGAACGTCAGGAACGAGCCCGACAGGAAGACGACGACGAAGCTCCAGAGGGCGATCTCACCGAGCATGAACGACCAGTGGTCGGGGAAGATCTTGCGCCCGATCTCCTTGACGAGACCGGAGATGCTCGTTCGCTCGTCGAGGTAGTTGGCCGTGGCGCCGATGAAGCGGCCGCCGAGCGGCTTCTCCGCCGGCTTGGCCACCGCTGTGGTAGACGAGGATTCAGTCACGGTGCTCAACGACGCTCCCAGAAACTCGGCCCGACGGGCTCTTCGAAGTCGCTCTTGGCGATGAGATATCCGTCTGCGTCGACCGTGATGGGCAGCTGGGGGAGCGGGCGGGCGGCGGGTCCGAAGATGACCTCGGCGCCGCGCGACACGTCGAACTGCGACTGGTGGCAGGGGCAGAGCAGATGGTGGGTCTGCTGCTCGTACAGCGCGACGGGGCATCCGACGTGCGTGCAGACCTTCGAGTACGCCACGATCCCGTCGTAGGACCAGTCGAGGCGGTTGTACTCGGCGGGCAGCTGCTCGGGGAGCAGCCGCATGAGGAGGACGATGGCCTTGGCCTTCTCCTCGAGGTATCCATCCAGGTGGTCGACGTCCTTGAGGGACTCCGGGATGACGTGCACGGCGGAGCCGAGCGCGACGTCGGCGGCGCGGATGGGGAGGCCGGACGGGTCGTGCGCCAGGCGCTCACCCTCCTTCCACATCGTGTGCTTCAGCAGCGCGACGGGGTCACCGGCGAGCGGGTTCTCCTCGGATGCGTGGGGAGCGAGGCCGCGGAACAGCGTCACACCCGGGACGATCGAGGCGACCAGGGCGGCGATGAGACCACCGCGGATGGCGGTGCGACGGCCGAAGCCGGATTCCTCGTTGGCCTCGCGGAAGACGTCGACGGCCGCTTCGCGGGTGGACTCTTTGCCGCGGGTCGGGTGGCGCTGCTCGATGTGCTCCTTGTCGGGCATGATCGCCTTCGACCAGTGGATCGCAGCGATGCCGATGGTGAGGAGGGCGAACCCGATCCCGAGTCCGATGAACAGGTTGTTCGCGCGGATGTCGCCGAAGGCGCCGCTCTCGATCGGGAACAGCATGTACGCGGCCACCGCCCAGAGGCTGGCGGCGAGCGAGATGTAGAACAGTGTGTAGACGGTGCGGACCGCGCGGGCCATCGCCGCCTGGTCCTTATCGGTCATCCGCTCGCGGTGCGGCGGCAGACCCGGGTTCTGCACGGGGTCGGCGACCGCGACGACGAGACCCGACGAAGGCTGAGGAGCCTTCTCGAGCGCCTGCGGCTCTTCCTCGTGTGACATTCTGCTCCTCGTCCGTGAAATTCTGTGCGTCAGTGGTGGGTCAGTTGGACTTCGCGGTGATCCACACCGAGATGCCGATCAGCGTGCCGATGCCGAAGATCCAGATGAACAGGCCTTCGGAGACCGGTCCGAGCGAACCGAGCGTGAACCCACCGACGGGTTCGCTCTTCTGCAGGTACATCAGGGACGAGATGATGTCGCGCTTCTCGTCGGGCGTGATGGTCATGTCGTTGAAGACGGGCATGTTCTGCGGGCCCGTGACCATCGCCGCGTAGATGTGCAGCGGGCTGGTCTCGGTGAGCGCGGGAGCGTACTTGCCCTCGGTCAGAGCACCACCGGCGGCGGCGACGTTGTGGCACATCGCGCAGTTGATGCGGAAGAGCTCGGCGCCCTGGGTCAGGTTGCCCTCGCCGTCGAGGGTGCGCTCGTCGGGGTAGGTGGGTCCGGGGGCGACGGACTGCACCCAGGCGGCCATCGCCTTGATCTGGTCCTCGGTGAACTGCGGCGACTTCTTCGGTGCCTGCGGACCCTGGTTCTGCAGGGGCATACGGCCGGTCGCGACCTGGAACTCGACGGACAGCTCCCCGACGCCGTAGAGCGAGGGGCCGTCGGGCGTGCCTTGGAGGTTGAGGCCGTGGCAGGTCGCGCAGTTCGCCTGGAACAGCTTCTTGCCGTCCTCGACGGTGAGCGTGGACGTCTCGGTCGACGTCGTCGACGCCATGGCGGCGGACGCACCGGCGTAGATGCCACCCGTGAGCAGCAGGCCGACGCCGATCAGAGCGGCGGCCGCCCACTTGCTGCGACGGCCCGTCTGCCGACGCGGGGTCTTGGATGCCATTGAGGAACTCAGCTCCGCTCTGTGTTACCGGATGAAGTAGATGACGGCGAAGAGGATGATCCACACGACGTCGACGAAGTGCCAGTAGTACGACACGACGATCGCGGAGGTCATCTCCTTGCGGCCGAAGTTCTTGACGGCGAAGGCGCGCCCGATGATGAGCAGGAAGGCGATGAGGCCACCCGTCACGTGCAGGGCGTGGAAGCCGGTCGTCAGGTAGAAGGCCGACGCGTAGGAGTCGGCGCTGATGGGCATGCCCTCGGCGATCAGGGTGGCGTACTCCCACACCTGACCCGAGACGAAGACCGCACCCATGATGAAGGTCACGTAGAACCACTCGACCATGCCCCACTGGCGGAAGTTCCAGAGGGATCCGCGACGGTAGGGCTGGAAGCGCTCGGCCGCGAAGACACCGGCCTGCGCCGTGAACGACGACAGCACCAGGATGAGGGTGTTCACCGCGGCGAACGGGATGTTCAGCAGGTCGGTGCGGGCAGCCCACAGCTCCGGCGAGGTGTTGCGGATCGTGAAGTAGATGGCGAAGAGGCCGGCGAAGAACATGACCTCGCTGCCGAGCCACACGATCGTGCCGACGGCCACCGGGTCCGGTCGTTTCACCGAACGCAGTGCCTGGTTGTATTTCGCGGGAGTGGTCGTCACGCTCCCCATTATGGCCGATGTTGGGGGAGGGTTTCGCATTCCTGAAGGTACTCGTCCCTTTCTCCGGCATCGGATCGCGTGATGCACGGGCCGCGAGTCGGCTGACAGAGTGCTGAGTAGGATCGGGAGGCATGGCGGACATGTACTCCTGGCCCGAAATCCTCACCTCGGTGCTCTCCGGTCAGGACCTCAGCGTGTCCGAGTCGACCTGGGCGATGCGCCAGGTGATGCAGGGCGCGGCGACCCCGTCGCAGCTCGCGGCGTTCCTCGTCGCGCTGCGCGCCAAGGGTGAGACCGTCGACGAGGTCGTCGGCTTCCGCGACGCCATCCTCGAGGCGGCCGTCCCCCTCCCGGTGCCGGCCGAGGTGCTCGACATCGTCGGCACCGGCGGCGATCGTTACGGGACCGTGAACGTCTCGACGACCGCATCGGTGGTCGTGGCGGCCACCGGCATCCCCGTCGTCAAGCACGGCAACCGCGCCGCGAGCTCGAAGTCGGGATCGTCGGACGTGCTGGCGGCCCTCGGTGTCGACCTGATGAATCCGCCCGAACGGGTCGCCGCGGTGCTCGACGAGGTGGGGATCACGTTCGCGTTCGCGTCCGCGTTCCACCCCGGGTTCCGCCATGCCGGTCCCACGCGCGCCGAGCTCGGCATCCCGACCGTCTTCAACTTCCTCGGACCGCTTTGCAATCCGGCGCGTGCCGAGGCCAACGCCGTGGGGGTTGCGCACCTGGACCGTGTGCCGCTCATCACCGGGGTCTTCCGAACGCGCGGTGCGACGGCGCTCGTCTTCCGCGGCGACGACGGCATGGACGAACTCACCACCACCGGGCACAGCCGGGTGTGGGAGATCAGCCGGGGCGACGTCCGCGAGCATGACCTCGATCCGCGTGATCTCGGGATCCCGCGGGCGGAGATCTCCGACCTCCTCGGGGGCGACGCCCCGCACAACGCCGAGGTGGTCCGTCGCGTGCTGCAGGGCGAGTCCGGTCCGGTGCGCGACATCGTGCTGCTCAACGCCGCCGCCGGGATCGTTTCGTACCGACTGTTCCGGGATGCGGGCGAGCTCCAGCGACCCTTTGTCGAGCGCCTCGCCGAGGCCCACGCCGAGGCGGCGGCGGCGGTCGACTCGGGTGCGGCCGCAGCCAAGCTCGACGCGTGGGTCGCGGCATCCGGGCGCTGAGGCCGACATGGACCCGGTCGAGGCGCTGACGGAGATCGCGGAGCTCCTGGAGCGTGATCGCGCCTCGCGGTACAAGTCGAAGGCGTTCCGCGCCGCCGCGAAGACCCTGGCGGAGTTGAGCGCGGACGAGCGGACCGACCTCCGTGGGATCCGTGCTCGGAAGGGCATCGGCGACTCCACCTTCGCCGTGATCAGCGAGGCGGTCTCGGGCCGCGTCCCCACGTATCTGGCGGATCTCCGGGAGCGCGTGGCGCCGCCACAGGCATCCGCTCTGCGGTCGCAGCTGCGCGGCGACCTGCATGCGCACTCCGAATGGTCGGACGGGCTGACGTCCATCGACCTCATGGTGGAGGCGGCCAGGGCGCTCGGTCACGAATACCTCGCGCTCACGGACCACTCGCCGCGGCTGCGCGTCGCGCGGGGCCTGTCCGCGGAGCGGCTGCGCGAGCAACTGGCGCTCCTCCCGGGGTTCTGCGACGCAGATTTCACTCTCCTCAGCGGCATCGAGGTCGACATCCTCGACGACGGCTCGCTCGACCAGGAGGACGGGCTGCTCCGATCCCTCGACATCGTCGTCGCATCGGCGCATTCGGCGCTACGGATGGAGCGCGGTCCGATGACGCGGCGGCTGGTGGCCGCGGCATCCGATCCGCGTGTCGACGTGCTGGGTCACGTGACGGGGCGGCTCGTCTCGGGATCACGCGGCACGCGTCCGCCGTCCGTGTTCGACGCGCGGGCGGTCTTCGAGGCCTGCGCCGCGCACGGCACCGCCGTGGAGATCAACTCCCGGCCCGAGCGCGAGGACCCGCCGGACGATCTGCTCGCCCTCGCGATCGAGGTGGGATGCCTGTTCTCGATCGACTCGGATGCGCACGCGCCCGGTCAGCTGTCGCTGCTCGATCACGGCGCGGTCCGTGCGGAACGCGCGGGTGTGCCCCCGGAACGCATCATCACCACATGGCCGCTGGCGCGGCTGCGGGAGTGGAAGGCGTCGCGCTGAGTCAGGCCCGCGCGGACAGCGCCGACGCGGCGCGCGTGGCGGAGGATCCGAGCGACCACGCCTCCGCGAGGCGTGCGACGGCCGCCTCGTCGGGAGCGGTGATGCGGGTGTCGACCGCGGGGAGGTCGAGGGTGCGGACGACCTCGACGACGCGGGGCGCGACGTCGAGGTAGTCGGCCGCGGCGAGGATCTTGTTCCGCACGCCGGCGCTCATCCCCTCGCCGGCTTCGGCTGCCCGCCTGATGCCGGCGAGGTCGCCGTGGGCGGCGAGGAGCGTCGCGGCCGTCTTCTCGCCGACACCCGCGACCCCGGGGAGGCCGTCGGACGCATCGCCGCGCATCGCGGCGAAGTCCGCGTACTGCGTCGGGAGGATGCCGTACTTGCTGACGATGACGGCATCCGTCAGTTCTTCGAGCTTGCTCATTCCGCGCCCGGTGTAGACGACGCGGACGCCGCGGGCGTCGTCGACGAGTTGGAACAGGTCGCGGTCGCCCGTGATGACGTCGACGGGGATATCGCTGGTCGAGGCGAGCGTGCCGATGACGTCGTCGGCCTCGTGGTCGGGTGCGCCGATGATCGGGATGCCGAGGGTGCCGAGTGCCTCACGGATCACCGGCACCTGGATCTCGAGGGGATCGGGGACCTCCTCGACGTCCGGCGCGGACTCCACCTCCTGCGCGACGCGGTGGGCCTTGTACGACGGGATCAGGTCGACGCGCCACTGCGGACGCCAGTCGTCGTCCCAGCAGGCGACGAGGTGCGTCGGCTCGTAGGTGCCGACGAGCTTGGCGATCATGTCGAGGAATCCGCGCGCGGCGTTGACGGGGCGACCATCGGGCGCCTTCACCGTGTCGGGCACGCCGTAGAAGGCGCGGAAGTAGAGGCTGGCGGAGTCGAGCAGCATGAGGCGTCCGGTCACGCGCTCATCCTCGCATTCAGCAACCGGGACCGCCGGGGTCTTCGTCGCAGGTCTGCTCGACGAGGGCCGTGTCGACGTCCACGACGCGGATGACGGTCGCGGCGGTGCCGATCTCGAGGATCCCGGGGACGGCGAACCAGCCTCCGCCGGCGTCGGCTTCGGCGACGTAGCGGATCGTCGCGCGGGCCTCGTATTCACCGGGCTCAGAGTAGCTGTGGCTCGTGTCGGTGGCGGTGAACTGCGGGACGTCGAGGTCCTGCCAGGACGTTCCGGGGGTCGTCGTCTCGCGGGTGGCGCCGTCGCCGTAGTCGAAGAGGAAGGACACCGGTGTGAACCGGACGGTCACGGGGACGTCGAAGATCTCGCCGTCGACCGTGTGCTCCGTGGCGCCGACGACGAAGTTCGTGGGCATGCCGACCACTCCGAACCCGTCGGGCTCGCCGACGACCCGCGGGGGTGCCGGCGCGAACTGCGCCACGTCGTCGATCGTGGCGGTCGTCGGGTCGGGTGCGGCGGGGGCCGGCGCCGGCTCGGCGGGCTCCTGATCGGCCTGCTCGGCGCCGGGCAGCGGCGCACCGCCGGGGGCCGTGATCGGAGCCGAGCAGGCGAGATCGAAGGCGCAGTCCGCCAGCCACTGATCGCGTGTGCGGCCGCCGGGGTAGTACGCGTTCGGGTCGCGCGGCGGGGGCGGGGCGAGGATCGGGGCGCTGCCACCGCCGTTGTTGTTGCCGTTGTTGTTGCGTGAGGGTGCGCGGGGTGTGGTGGTTTCCGTGCGGGTGGCTCCGATGGACACCGAGGAGGAGTCCGATGAGACTTCACAATCGGTCCACGTATTGGAGCCGAAGCATTCTCCCTCCGCGGCTGAAGCAGAAGTTGCGCCCCCGATCCCGGCAAGAGTGAGGAGTCCGACGAGTAGTAGCGCTTTGCGCGGCCTACTCAGCACCTGTCGTCCTCAATGGCCTTGCTCGCGACGACGCGGGCGCCTGTCGATGACCTCGTATCGTGTACAACCGTGACGTCGAGTGCGAAGACGTCAGGCCTATCGGGCGAGACTTGAGATTCTCCGGCAGCGTTGATCACCGCGACTTTCGAAACGTCCTGACAGACCAGGATCTCTCCGGCCGTGTTCCCTTTGAAAATCGACGGCACCTCGGTTTCTCCGGACACGCTCCACCCGTCCGCATGCATTTTCGTTAGGGTCTTCTTCTCGCTCGCGAGGGCCTCGCCGTCCAGCAGCGCATACACCGGCTCGAACGTCGCGGGGTCGCTGAGGTCGACCTGGTTCAGGGCGTCGACGTACGCGCGGTAGGTCGCTTCGGCGGCGGCGAACGCCTCTTCTTCCGACGCGAACCCGGTCGGCGTGGGGGAGGGCGTCGGGGCGGAGGCCGGAGCGCACGCGGTGAGAGCGGCGGCGAGCGCGGTCGCCGCGAGCAGCGCTGCAGAACGTCGAGCGGTCATGCGACCACGGTAGTGACCGTGCGCGCTCACTCGGTCGGTTCTCCACAGCGCGTAGGCTCGCTGGCGTCATCCACCGGGTGGGGAGGGGATCATGTCGTTCGGAGCCGCGGCATCCGCTCATCGAGGGCGTCGACCCGCGCCGGACTCGCTCTGCCCCTGCGGCCGACGCGCGTTTGGATCTTGCTGCGGGCCCGTCCTCGCCGGCGTTCCCGCCGAGACGCCCGAGGATCTCATGCGGTCGCGCTACACCGCGTTCGCCTTGGGAGACGCCCGGCATCTGGCCGACACCTGGTTCCCCGCGACACGTCCGGACGAGGTGTCGGTGGATGCCGCGACCACCTGGCTCGGGCTGGAGGTCCTGCGTTCCGAGACGGCCGCCGACGGCCGATCCGGGCGGGTGAGCTTCCGAGCGCGATGGTCCGACGGCGACACCGGGGATCAGGGCGTCCTCGAGGAGGACAGCCGGTTCGTGCGGCGCGCGGGGCGCTGGTACTACGCGGACGCTCTCTGATACCCTGGAGCGTCACACGCGTGGCCCTTGTGCCGCGCCCGCGTGACATCGCACGAACCAACCACCCTGCCGCGATCGGCTGCCGCACGTCCTCGTGCGGACTGGCTCCGTGGCCCGAACACAACACCATCCAAGGACAACCCCCTACATGACTAACGCAACGACCGCCCCGGCCACCAAGCAGGTCGCCATCAACGACATCGGATCTGCTGAGGACTTCCTGGCCGCGGTCGAGAAGACCCTGAAGTTCTTCAACGACGGAGACCTCATCGAAGGCACCGTCGTGAAGATCGACCGCGACGAGGTCCTCCTCGACGTCGGCTACAAGACCGAGGGCGTCATCCCCTCGCGTGAGCTCTCGATCAAGCACGACGTCGACCCCAACGAGGTCGTCAACGTCGGCGACCAGGTCGAGGCCCTCGTCCTCCAGAAGGAGGACAAGGAAGGCCGCCTGATCCTCTCCAAGAAGCGCGCGCAGTACGAGCGTGCCTGGGGAGACGTCGAGAAGATCAAGGAGAACGACGGTGTCGTCACCGGCTCCGTCATCGAGGTCGTCAAGGGTGGTCTCATCGTCGACATCGGCCTCCGCGGCTTCCTCCCGGCGTCGCTCATCGAGCTGCGTCGCGTTCGCGACCTGACGCCGTACCTCGGCCAGGAGATCGAGGCCAAGATCCTCGAGCTCGACAAGAACCGCAACAACGTCGTCCTCTCGCGCCGCGCCCTGCTCGAGCAGACGCAGTCCGAGTCGCGTTCGAACTTCCTCAACAACCTCCACAAGGGTCAGGTCCGCAAGGGCACCGTCTCGTCGATCGTCAACTTCGGTGCGTTCGTCGACCTCGGTGGCGTCGACGGTCTCGTCCACGTCTCGGAGCTCTCGTGGAAGCACATCGAGCACGCATCCGAGGTCGTCGAGGTCGGCCAGGAGGTCACCGTCGAGATCCTCGAGGTCGACCTCGACCGCGAGCGCGTCTCCCTGTCGCTGAAGGCGACGCAGGAGGACCCGTGGCAGGTCTTCGCCCGCACCCACGCGATCGGTCAGGTCGCGCCGGGCAAGGTCACCAAGCTCGTTCCGTTCGGTGCGTTCGTCCGCGTCGCCGACGGCATCGAGGGCCTCGTGCACATCTCCGAGCTGTCGGGCAAGCACGTCGAGCTCGCCGAGCAGGTCGTCTCCGTCGGTGAAGAGGTCTTCGTCAAGATCATCGACATCGACCTCGAGCGTCGCCGTATCTCGCTGTCGCTGAAGCAGGCCAACGAGTCGGTCGACCCCAACGGCACCGAGTTCGACCCGGCCCTCTACGGCATGGTCACCGAGTACGACGAGAACGGCGAGTACAAGTACCCCGAGGGCTTCGACCCCGAGACCAACCAGTGGAAGGAAGGCTTCGACGAGGCCCGCCTCGCCTGGGAGGCCGAGTACGCCGCTGCTCAGGGTCGCTGGGAGGCTCACAAGGCCGCCGTCGCCAAGGCCCTCGAGGCCGAGGCCGCCGCTCCCGCCGACTCGGGTTCGTCGTCCTTCTCGTCCGAGGTCTCGAGCGGTGCCGGCACCCTCGCCGACGACGAGGCGCTGGCTGCTCTCCGCGAGAAGCTGTCCGGTCGCTGATCGACACCACCACGACCGAGGGGTCGGAGCCATGTGCTCTGGCCCCTCGGCCGTTTCCGGGCGTCTGACGCCGGGGCATCCGGGCCGGTAACGTTCTCCTGTGGCACATGCGGATCAGGAGGCGGCTTCCGCCGACCGCGCGCCCGCGCCTTCGCCCGCCCCCGGCGAGCGCCCCCACCGGGCGTCGCGCCCGCGCGTGCCGCTGACGGAGCTGCGCGACCGCGTCGTCGCGAACAACCAGATCCTCCTCACCGCGATCGTCGCGGGCATCTTCCTGTCGGGTTTCCCCGGCGGCTGGCTGGCGCAGGCCTCCTCGTTCGCGGCCGGCGTCGTGCTCGTCGTCGTCGCTGCCCTCGCGAGCCTCGCGGTGCCGTGGTCCCGCATAAACCCGTCGTGGGTCGCGATCGTCCCCGTGGTGGACATCGTCGCGATCGGACTGATGCGCACCTCCGACGTCCCGGGGATCGCTCTGCTGTGGGCGTTCCCCACGATGTGGCTGTCGAGCCTCGGGCGGATCTGGCTGATCGTGGGCTGCGTCGGATCGATCAGCGCCTACTGGATCGCGCTCGCCCTCGCGCCGTCGTTCGAGTTCACCTGGGGCATCATCGTCCTCCCGGCCGTGGTCATCGCGATCGGTGTCTCCACCTACAACGGCACCCGCCGTTTCCAGGCGCAACGCGCCCTCCTCGACAAGCAGAACGTCCGTCTGGCGGCGGCGCTGCGCCACGCCAGCAGGCAGGAGCAGCTGCTCACCGAGGTCCTGGACACCGTCGACTTCGGCGTCCTCCGCATCGGTACCGACGGCGAGATCACGTTCGTCAACGACGCTCTCGGCAAGTTCCAGCAGCGCATCCCGAGTTTCGGTCGCATCGACGCCACGCAGACCATCTACGCCGCGGACGGCGAGACCCCGCTCGCACCGCACGAGCGGCCGCTCGCCCGCATCCTCCGAGGCGAGACGTTCAGCGACCTCGTGGTCTGGTACGCCGTCTCCGAGTCCCGACGGGCCGCGATCAGCCTGACCGCGCGGCGGATGAAGGATGCCGACGGTCGCCCCGCCGGCATCGTGCTCGTCGCGCGCGACGTGAGTGAGGAGCGCACCGCCCTCAAGGCGCGCGACAGTCTGGTCGCGTCGGTCTCCCACGAACTGCGGACGCCGCTGACCTCGATCATCGGGTACCTCGAGCTCGTCCTCGACCACGAGGACCTGCCTCCGGAGATCGCCCGACAGGTCGATGTCGCCTACCGCAACAGCGAGCGCCTCCTCGGGATCGTGTCGGGGATCCTCGCCGCCTCGACGGCGTCGCGGATGTCGGTCGAGGTCACCCTCTCGCCGCAGGAGACAGACCTCGCCGACGTCGTGGCGGCAGCGGCATCCGATCTCGGACCGGTGGCGCGCGACCGGGCGATCCGGATCGACACGAGCGACCTCCTCCCGACCCCCGCGTTCATCGACGCGGCACGCATCCGGCAGGTCGCCGACAACCTGCTCAGCAACGCGATCAAGTTCAACCGCGACGGCGGCACGATCACGGTGGGCTCCTCGACCGACGGCCGGCACTCCTGGTTCCTCGTGCGCGACACCGGGATCGGGCTGTCGGCCGAGGACCAGGAGCGGGTCTTCGAGCGGTTCTTCCGGGCGGAGAGCGGTGTGCCGGGAACCGGGCTCGGTCTCGCCATCAGCCGCGAGATCGTGCGCGCGCACGGCGGCGACATCACGGTGACATCGACCCCGGGTCTCGGGACGACGTTCATGGTCCGCCTGCCCGCGACGGCGGAGACGGCGAGCGACGGCGCGCTGCGCTCCGCGGCCGGGGACGGCGAGTGATGAGTCTCGACCTCTTCTCGGTGACCGTCATGACGGCGATCGTCGCGCTGACGGCCGCGGGGATCTTCGTCGTCGAGACCCTGCGACGCCGGGACACGGGCGCCGGGCGCCTCTGGGCGGTCGGTTATCTCTGCGGCACCGCCACGACGTTCGCCTACATCTCGTGGGCGTCCGGCATCGGCGGCTCCGTGGCGATCGCGATCGGCAACGCCTCCTTCGCGCTCACGCCGGCCTTCATCTGGCTGGGGAACCGCCGCTTCAACGATCGACCCATCGCGCGGCCCGCCGTCATCGTGGCGGTCCTGACCGTCGCGACGTTCGTTGCGACGGTGGTGCGGGTCCCCGTGGACGGCAGCTGGGGAGGGTGGACGGTGATGGTGGTCACCATCGTCGGCCTCTTCGCGGTCGGAGGCATCGAGGCGTTGCGACGGCCCATGGGGCGCGTCGGCAACGCGCGACTGTTCGCCGTCGTCCTCCTGGCGGCGGCGGTCTACTACGCTGCACGCCTCGTCGCCTTCGTGTGGGACGGACCCGAGGGCGACTTCTTCACGACCTGGTTCGGATCGGTGTCCGCGAACATCGCGACCGTCGTGCTCACGATGGTCGCCGTCGTCGTGACGTCGATCCTGCGATCGACCAAGAGCGCGACGCATCGCTTCGAATGGTTGAGCGAGAACGGGGTGGCCGCCGACGGGGTGATGCTGTCGGGAACCTACCGCGACGCCCTCCGTGACGTCGCCGAGCGGGCGAGCTGGCGACAGGACCTGCTGAGCGTCGTCGTCGTCGGGGTCGACGGGATGGAGGAGATGGCGGCGGCCTTCGGAACGGATGCCACGGACGAGCTCGCGGCCCAATGGCGGCGGTCCGTGCGTCGACACGCCCCGGCATCCGCCTTCGTGGGGGAGGACGGCGACGCGACGATGTCGGTCTGCGTCGTCTCCGGGACGGCCGCCGAGGCGCGTCGCCAGGCCGCGGCCATCTACCGGGGCTGCATCGACGACCTCGCCGGCAATCCCACGGGTCTGCTCCCGATCGTCGGCGTCGGGGTCGCGCTGACGGAGACGGTCGGATACGACCCCGAGGTCCTCCTCAACGCCGCGCGTGCCGCGGCGCAGCGCGCGTCGCGCAGCCTCGAGGCATCCGTTCTCTTCGGCGGGATCGAGGACGGCGGCGCCCCTCGAGCGTGACGGCGCCGTGGCATCCTCGGAGGGTGACACTCATCGCATTGACCGGCGGCATCGCGTCGGGGAAGTCCACGATCGCGCGTCGACTCGCCGAGCACGGGGCGGTGATCGTCGATGCGGACGCGATCGTCCGCGAGGTGCAGCAGCCGGGGTCCTCGGTGCTCGCGGAGATCGCCGCGGCGTTCGGCGACGACGTCCTGACGGGCACCGGCGAGCTCGACCGACCCCTTCTCGCCTCACGCGTCTTCGGTGACGAGGATGCCGTGGGCCGCCTCAACGCGATCGTCCACCCCGCCGTGCGGGTCGAATCCGCGGCCCGCTTCGCGGCCGCGCAGGCCGCGGATCCGAGCGCGGTCGTCGTCTACGACGTCCCCCTGCTGCTCGAGGCGCGCGCGGAGGACCCCTGGGAGCTCGTCGTGGTGGCCCACGCGCCCGTCGAGCTGCGGCGGGAGCGGCTCGTCTCCCTGCGGGGGATGAGCCCCGCCGATGCAGACGCGCGCATCGCGTCGCAGGTCGACGATGAGCGCCGCCTCGCGATCGCCGACGTGGTCATCGACACGTCGGGGTCGATGGCGCAGACGCTGTCGCAGGTCGACGCCCTCTGGGAGCGCCTCGCCGGCTGACACCCACGCCGACGGCGAACGCCGGAGCCGGTGTCGGAGGCCGCGCCTACGCTGGAATCATGCAGACCACGCGCTCCGTCCGCCCCTTCGAGGTCGTCAGCGAGTACCAGCCCAGCGGCGACCAGCCGCAGGCGATCGCCGACCTCGCCGCCCGCATCAACGCGGGTGAGACCGACGTCGTCCTGCTCGGCGCGACGGGCACGGGCAAGTCGGCGACGACGGCCTGGCTGATCGAGCAGGTGCAGCGTCCGACGCTCGTGCTCGCGCACAACAAGACGCTCGCGGCGCAGCTCGCCAACGAGTTCCGCGACCTCATGCCGAACAACGCGGTCGAGTACTTCGTCAGCTATTACGACTACTACCAGCCCGAGGCGTACGTCCCGCAGACGGACACCTTCATCGAGAAGGACTCCTCGATCAACGCCGAGGTGGAGCGGCTGCGCCACTCGACGACCAACTCGCTGCTGAGCCGGCGCGACGTCGTCGTGGTGTCCACGGTGTCGTGCATCTACGGCCTCGGCGCGCCCGAGGAGTACCTGCGCGCGATGGTCGCCCTGCAGGTGGGGGAGCGGTACGACCGCGACGCCCTCATCCGCAAGTTCATCGCGATGCAGTACAACCGCAACGACGTCGACTTCTCGCGCGGCAACTTCCGCGTCCGCGGCGACACGATCGAGATCATCCCGGTGTACGAGGAGTACGCCGTGCGGATCGAGCTCTTCGGCGACGAGATCGAAGCGCTGTACATGCTGCATCCGCTTACCGGCGATGTGGTGCAGAGGCTCGAGAGCGTGCCGATCTTCCCGGCATCCCACTACGTCGCGGGCACCGAGACGGTCCAGCGCGCCATCGGCACCATCGAGCACGAGCTCGAGGAGCGGCTCAAGGAGTTCGAGTCGCAGGGCAAGCTGCTCGAAGCCCAGCGTCTACGCATGCGCACGACGTTCGACCTCGAGATGCTGCAGCAGCTCGGCTTCTGCTCCGGCATCGAGAACTACTCGCGGCACCTCGACGGGCGCATGCCCGGTGAAGCGCCGCACACCCTGCTCGACTTCTTCCCCGACGATTTCCTGCTCGTCATCGACGAGTCCCACGTGACGGTCCCGCAGATCGGTGCGATGTACGAGGGGGATGCCTCCCGCAAGCGCACGCTCGTCGACCACGGGTTCCGGCTGCCGAGCGCGATGGACAACCGGCCGTTGCGCTTCGACGAGTTCAAGCAGCGGATCGGGCAGACCGTGTACCTGTCGGCGACCCCCGGACGGTACGAGATGGGCATCGCCGACGGCGTCGTCGAGCAGATCATCCGTCCGACCGGTCTCATCGACCCGGAGATCATCGTGAAGCCCTCGAAGGGTCAGATCGACGATCTGCTGGAGGAGATCCGGCTGCGCGTCGAGCGTGATGAGCGCGTCCTCGTCACGACGTTGACCAAGAAGATGGCGGAGGAGTTGACCGACTTCCTCGGTGAGCACGGCGTGCGCGTGCGCTACCTGCACTCCGACGTCGACACGCTGCGTCGCGTCGAGCTGCTGACCGAGCTGCGGCAGGGCGTGTACGACGTCCTCGTGGGCATCAACCTGCTGCGCGAGGGCCTCGACCTGCCCGAGGTGTCGCTCGTCGCGATCCTGGATGCCGACAAAGAGGGCTTCCTGCGGTCGGGGACATCCCTCATCCAGACAATCGGTCGCGCGGCGCGCAACGTGTCGGGCCAGGTGCACATGTACGCCGACAAGATCACGGACTCGATGGCGGCGGCCATCGAGGAGACCGAACGTCGGCGCGAGAAGCAGATCGCGTACAACCTCGAGAACGGGATCGATCCGCAGCCGCTGCGCAAGAAGATCGCGGACATCACCGATGCGCTCGCCCGTGAGGCCAGCGACACGCGCGACATGATGGACGGTCGTGGCAAGGGCAAGACGAAGTCCGGCAAGGGCAAGAGTCCGACCCCGCAGCTGCGGCGCGAGGGCATCGCCGCCGAAGGTGCGAACCAGCTCGAGGCGACGATCGAGGATCTCACGCGCCAGATGCTGGCGGCGGCCGACGAGCTCAAGTTCGAGCTCGCGGGGCGTCTGCGCGACGAGGTGCAGGACCTGAAGAAGGAGCTGCGCGCGATGGAACGCGCCGGGCACGCCTGAGCGTGCTCAGGGGCAGTGCATGAGGGGGCGTTCCCCCGAGCGGTCGAAGGTGTGCGCCGACATCGGCTGACCGCACAGGGGGCACGCGCGTTCGGTCCGGACCGGTTCGGGCTCGGTCTCGTAGGGGCCGACCGAGGCCGGGCCCGCGTAGCGGATGAGGCGACTGTTCCACCAGCGGTAGAACCCGCCCGCCGCACGGATCCGTTCCCGCAGCGGGGGCCGTTGTTCGCGTTCGTCGTCCATATTGATTAGTGTACTAACTATTAGTGGAAGGGGATCGGAATGGACGAGGACGCACTCAAGCTGGAGAGTCAGCTGTGCTTCGCCATCGTCACGGCCGCCCGGAACGTCGTCTCGATCTACCGGCCGGTCCTCGAGCCCCTCGGTCTGACGCACCCGCAGTACCTCGTGATGCTCGCCCTGTGGGAGCGTGCGCCGCAGTCACTCTCCGAGCTGGCGACCGCCCTCGCGGTCGAGCCCGCCAGCCTGTCGCCGACCATCAAGCGTCTCGAGGCGCAGGGCCGCGTTGTCCGGCGCCGGCGCGCGGCGGACGAACGCGTCCTCGACATCGCGTTGACCGACGAGGGAGCGGCCCTGCGCGAGCAGGCGCTGGACGTGCCGAGGCAGATCATGGCGCGCGTCGGACTCGGCGTCGCCGACGTCGAGCGGTTGAGGGACGGCCTGCAACCCTTCGCCGGACGCCGACCGACCACCGAGGACTGATCGCCGGGAGCGAAGCACGGAGCCCGTGTCGGTGGCCCAACCTAGGATTGACCGGTGCCCATCGTCCCCGTTCCCCACGCCTCCAAACTCAGTGTCCGCGGCGCACGCGTCCACAACCTGAAGAACGTCGACCTCGAGATCCCGCGGGACTCGCTCGTCGTGTTCACCGGCCTGTCCGGGTCGGGGAAGTCGAGCCTCGCGTTCGACACGATCTTCGCCGAGGGTCAGCGCCGGTACATCGAGTCGCTCAGCTCGTACGCACGCCAGTTCCTCGGACAGGTCGACCGTCCCGACGTCGACTTCATCGAGGGTCTCAGCCCTGCGGTGTCGATCGATCAGAAGTCGACGAACCGCAACCCGCGCTCGACGGTGGGCACCATCACCGAGATCAACGACTACATGCGTCTGCTGTGGGCGCGCGTCGGCATCCCGCACTGCCCCGAGTGCGGTGAGCGCATCCAGCGGCAGACGGTGCAGCAGATCGCCGACCAGCTCATGGAGCTCCCCGAGCGCACGCGGTACCAGATCGTCGCCCCCGTCGTGTCGCAGAAGAAGGGCGAGTTCGTCGACCTCTTCAAGGAGCTGTCGGCGAAGGGTTACGCCCGTGCGATCGTCGACGGTGAGACGGTGCAGCTCGCCGAGGCGCCGACGCTCAAGAAGAGCTACAAGCACGACATCGCCGTGGTCGTCGACCGTCTGGTGGCGAGCCCCGACATCCTCAGCCGCGTCACCGACTCGGTCGAGACGGCCCTGGGTCTCGCAGGCGGCATCCTGCAGGTCAACTTCGTCGACGAAGAGGGCGACGACGCCTGGCAGAGCTACAGCGAGAAGCTGGCCTGTCCCAATGGGCACGCGCTGACCCTGACCGAGATCGAGCCGCGGACGTTCTCCTTCAACGCGCCGTTCGGCGCCTGCCCGGCCTGCTCGGGTCTGGGCACCCGCATGTCGGTCGACACCGAACTGCTGCTGGGCGACGAGGAGCTCTCCATCGCCGAAGGTGTCATCGTCCCCTGGACGACGCAGGGCAAGGGACTGTTCCAGTACTACGAGCGGCTGCTCGTGGGACTCGCGGACGACCTCGGGTTCTCGCTCGACACGCCCTGGAAGGACCTTCCGGCCGACGTGCAGGACGCCGTGCTGAGCGGCGAGAACTACAAGGTCACCGTCAAGTGGAAGAACCGCTACGGCCGCGAGATGCGGTACGCGTCGGGCTTCGAGGGCGTCATCCCGTACATCGAGCGCCAGTTCACGCAGGCCGAGACCGACACGCAGCGTCAGCGCTGGGCCGAGTTCCTCCGCGAGGTGCCCTGCCCGGTCTGCAACGGCGACCGTCTGAAGCCCGAGGTGCTGTCGGTCCTCGTCCACGGGCACTCGATCGCGGATGCCTCGCGGCTCAGCCTCGGCGAGGCGCAGCAGTTCTTCGCGCAGCTCTCGCTGACCGACCGCGAGGCGACCATCGCGGCCGCGGTCTTGCGCGAGATCCGGGCCCGACTCGACTTCCTCATCCAGGTCGGCCTCAACTACCTCAGTCTCAGCCGTGCGGCGGGCTCGCTCTCGGGCGGCGAGGCGCAGCGCATCCGTCTCGCGACGCAGATCGGCTCGGGGCTCACGGGTGTGCTGTACGTCCTCGACGAGCCCTCCATCGGACTCCACCAGCGCGACAACCGCCGACTCATCGAGACGCTCGTGCGTCTGAAGAGCCTCGGCAACACGCTGGTCGTCGTCGAGCACGACGAGGAGACCATCCACGCCGCCGACTGGATCGTCGACATCGGACCGCGCGCCGGCGTCGAGGGAGGCAACGTCGTCCACTCGGGACCGGTCGAGCAGCTCCTGACGGACCAGGAGTCCATCACCGGCGCCTACCTCAGCGGACGACGCGCCATCCGGATGCCGAAGAAGCGTCGGAAGATCGACAAGGGGCGCCAGCTGCGCGTCGTCGGGGCGCGGGAGAACAACCTCCAGAACGTCACCGTCGACTTCCCGCTCGGCGTGCTCACCGCCGTCACCGGCGTGAGCGGTTCCGGCAAGTCGTCGCTCGTGAACGGCATCCTCTACGAAGTCCTCGCGACCAAGCTCAACGGTGCGCGTCGCGTCGCCGGCAAGCACACCCGGGTCACCGGACTCGAGCACCTCGACAAGGTCGTCCACGTCGACCAGGCCCCCATCGGTCGCACGCCCCGGTCGAACCCGGCCACCTACACGGGCGTCTTCGACCGCATCCGCTCGCTGTTCGCCGAGACGACCGAGGCGAAGGCGCGCGGCTACCAACCGGGTCGTTTCAGCTTCAACGTCAAGGGCGGCCGGTGCGAGGCGTGCTCGGGTGACGGCACGATCAAGATCGAGATGAACTTCCTGCCCGACGTGTACGTCGACTGCGAGGTCTGCCACGGCCAGCGCTACAACCGCGACACCCTCGCGGTGCACTACAAGGGCAAGAACATCGCCGAGGTCCTCGACATGCCGATCTCGGAGGCAGCCGACTTCTTCGAGCCGATCCAGGCGATCCACCGGTACCTGAAGACCCTCGTCGACGTGGGGCTCGGCTACGTCCGGCTGGGGCAGTCGGCCACGACGCTCTCCGGCGGTGAGGCGCAGCGCGTGAAGCTCGCCACCGAACTCCAGCGTCGCTCCAACGGGCGCACCATCTACGTGCTCGACGAGCCGACGACGGGTCTGCACTTCGAAGACGTGCAGCGCCTGCTCGAGGTCCTGAACAGCCTCGTCGACAAGGGCAACTCGGTGCTCGTCATCGAGCACAACCTCGACGTGATCAAGTCCGCCGACTGGGTCATCGACCTCGGCCCCGAGGGGGGCTCGGGCGGCGGCACGATCGTGGCGACGGGGACCCCGGAGCAGGTCGCGACCGTACCCGAGAGCCACACCGGGCAGTTCCTCGCCGAGATCCTGGAAGTGGCTCCCGCGCGCAAGGCGGGCTGACGTGGCATCCGCTCTGCCGTACAAGCCGAAGCCGGGGGAGATCCCCACCGACCCCGGCGTCTACCGGTTCCTGGATGCCGACGGTCGGATCCTCTACGTCGGCAAGGCCAAGAACCTCCGCGCCCGGTTGTCCAACTACTTCGCGCCGCTCCACACGCTCCACGAGCGCACACGGCGCATGGTGACGACGGCCGCGAAGGTCGAGTGGACCGTCGTGAAGACCGACATCGACTCGCTCCAGCTCGAGTACACCTGGATCCAGGAGTACTCGCCGCCCTTCAACGTCCGGTACAAGGACGACAAGTCCTATCCGTACATGGCGGTGACCCTCGCCGACGAGGCGCCGCGGGTCATCGTGACCCGCAACCGCCGCATCCGCGGGGCCAAGTACTTCGGCCCGTACCCGAAGGTCTGGGCGGTCCACGACACGATCGATCAGCTCATCAAGGTGTTCCCGATCCGCACCTGCAGCGACTCGTCGTACAAGAAGGCGATGGCCTCGGGGCGGCCGTGCTTCCCCGGGCAGATCGGCCGGTGCGGCGGTCCCTGCTCGATGAAGGTCACGATCGAGGAGCACCGCGCCATCGTCGACGACTTCGTCTCGTTCATGTCCGGGAGCGACAAGCGGTTCACGAAGCGGCTCGAAGCGCGGATGCGCGAAGCGGCGGCCGCGATGGACTACGAGGCCGCGGCGTCGTACCGCGACAAGCTGCAGGCCCTCGACGCCGTCCTCAACCGCAGTGCGCTCGTGCTGAGCGAGGACACCGACGCCGACCTGTTCGGCGTGGCCGAGGACGAGCTGTCCGCGGCCGTCCAGCACTTCGTCGTCCGCGGCGGACGTGTGCGCGGCGTCCGCGCGACGACGATCGACAAGGAGCTCGACATCTCCGGGCCCGACCTCGTGGATCAGATCCTGCAGCGCGCCTACGGGGCCGCCTCTGCCGAGGACATCCCGCGCCAGGTCCTCGTGCCGACCCTTCCCGACGACTCGGCCGAGCTCGAGCAGTGGCTGCAGTCGCGGCGCGGCAAGAAGGTGACGGTGCAGATCGCGCAGCGCGGTCAGAAGGCCGACCTCATGCGGACGGCGACGCTCAACGCCCAGCAGGCGCTCATGCTGCACAAGACGCGGCGGACGAGCGACTATACGGCTCGCACCAAGGCGCTGACGGATCTGCAGGAGGCGCTCGGGATGACCGAGGCCCCGCTGCGCATCGAGTGCTTCGACATCTCGCACCTCGGCGGCACGGGGGTCGTCGGGTCGATGGTGGTGTTCGAGGACGGTCTGCCGCGCAAGGACCAGTATCGGTCGTTCTCCGTCGCCGAGACCACCGACGACACCGACTCGATGTATCAGGTGCTCACCCGACGGCTCGCGCACATCGACCGCGACGAAGCCGAGCAGGAGAAGATCGACCCGATGGCGGACGGTGAGGTGGATGCCACGCGCAAGCGCCCGCGCTTCGCCTACCGGCCTCAGCTGCTGCTCGTCGACGGCGGCCAGCCGCAGGTGCAGGCCGCGGCGCGTGCCCTGCGCGACGCCGGCCACGAGGAGATCGCCCTGTGCGGCATCGCGAAGCGTCTCGAGGAGGTGTGGCTCCCCGACGACGACTTCCCGGTGATCCTGCCGCGCTCCTCCGAGGCGCTCTACCTGCTGCAGCGGCTCCGTGACGAGGCGCATCGCTTCGCGATCACCCACCAGCGCAAGAAGCGCGGTCGGGACATCACGACGGTGCTGGCGGAGGTGCCCGGTCTCGGCGCGACGCGGATCAAGGCGCTCCTGCGTCACTTCGGATCGGTGAGCCGCCTGAAGCAGGCGACACCCGAGGAGATCCAGGAGCTGCCCGGGATCGGCCCGCGGCTCGCGGCCACGATCCACGCGCACCTGGCGGCCGGGTCGGATGCCGTGCCCTCGGGTGGTTAGGCTGAGATGACACGCGTGGAAGGCGGGGTACGGATGGACGGCCAGACGGCGGGCGAGGTCCTGATCGTCACGGGCATGTCCGGAGCCGGGCGCACGACCGCGGCGAACGCCCTCGAGGACCTCGACTGGTACGTCGTCGACAACCTGCCGCCCCAGATGCTGTCGCATCTGCTGGATCTCACGGCACTCGCAGCCGATGCGCTTCCGCGTGTCGCCGCGGTGGTCGACGTCCGCGGGCGCCAGCTCTTCGGCGAGCTGCCGTCCGTGACCCATTCGCTCCGCGACGGCCGTCAGTTGCGGGTGCTGTTCCTCGACGCCTCCGACGAGGTGCTCGTCCGCCGGTTCGAAGCCGTCCGTCGGCCCCACCCGCTGCAGGGGGAGGGGACGATCCTCGACGGCATCCGCCGTGAGCGCGAGCGCGTCGCTGCCATCCGTGAGGCCGCCGATGTCATCGTCGACACCAGCGCCCTCAACATCCATCAGCTGGCGAACCGCATCGTCGACCTGTTCAGCGCGGACGGCGACGCACGGCACACCGTCACCGTCATGAGCTTCGGCTTCAAGTACGGGTTGCCGCCGGACGTCGACCTCGTCGCGGACATGCGCTTCCTCCCCAACCCGTACTGGGAGCCCTCGCTGCGCGCCCTCACGGGGGAGGACGAGGCGGTCCGCGAGTTCGTGCTCGGTCAGGAGGGCGCACGCGAGTTCATCGACGCGTATGCGGCGGCCCTCCACCCCGTGCTCCAGGGGTATCAGCGCGAGAACAAACGTCACTCCGTGATCGCCATCGGATGCACCGGGGGCAAGCACCGCTCCGTCGTGACGTCGTTCGAGCTCGCCGAGCGTCTGGGCGCCGAACCGGGCGTGGCCGTACGGGTCACGCACCGGGACCTGGGTCGCGAATGACCCGTGCGCGAGTAAGCTGATCCTTTGTCCCCCTCGCCCCCACCGAAGGATCGCCGTGCCGCTGACTGCTGACGTGAAGACGGAACTCACCTCGGTGCGTGATCCGCGGCCGACGGCCCGCGTCGCAGAACTCACCACGATCCTGCGCTTCTCGGGCGGACTCCACTCGATCGCCGGCCGGGTGGCCGTCGAGGCGGAGGTCGAGACCGACATCCTGGCCCGACGCGTGGCCCGCGACCTCGTCGAGATCTACGGCGTCCGGCCCGAACTCGCGCACGTGCAGTCCTCCGGCGGACGGACGGCGAACCTCGTCGCGGTGCGCGTCATCGAGGGCGGCGAGACCCTGGCCCGCCAGACGGGTCTGCTCGACAACCGTCGGCGACCGGTCCGCGGACTCCCGAACAAGCTGACCACCGGCGCACGCCCCGACCTCGCGGCCGTGTGGCGCGGCGCCTTCCTCGCGACCGGCACCCTGTCCGATCCGGGCCGTTCGGCGGCGCTCGAGGTCGCCTGCCCCTCGGGCGAGGCGGCCATGGCGCTCGTCGGTGCGGCGCACCGTCTCGGGATCGCCGCCAAGGCGCGCGAGGTCCGCGGCGTGCCGCGCGTCGTCATCCGCGACGGCGAGGCGATCCGCGCGACCCTCCTCATGATGGGTGCGCAGAAGACCGCCGCCGCGTGGGAGGAGATGCGGCAGCGCCGTGAGGTCCGCGCCGGCGTGAACCGCCTGGTCAACTTCGACGACGCCAACCTCCGTCGTTCCGCGCAGGCGGCGGTCGCCGCCTGCGCCCGTGTCGAGCGTGCGCTCGAGATCCTCGGCGACACCGTCCCGCCGCACCTGAGGCAGGCCGGCGACCTCCGCCTCGCGCACCGCGACGCGAGCCTCGACGAGCTCGGCCACCACGCCGATCCGCCTCTGACGAAGGATGCCGTGGCGGGCCGCATCCGCCGTCTCCTGGCGATGGCCGACAAGAAGGCCGCGCAGGACGGCATCCCCGACACCGAGTCCGCCGTCCCCGCCGGTCTCGAGGACTGACGGGATACATCCCCTCTTCGCGGGAAGCAACCGGGTGTCCGGCGGGTTGGCCCTCAATAGGATGAATCCGACCGGCCGCGCCGTGCGCGCGGCACCGACAGAAGGAAGAGGACATGGCGAAGTACACGCTGCCTGAGCTCCCGTACGACTACTCCGCGCTCGAGCCGAGCATCAGCGGCAAGATCATGGAGCTTCACCACTCGAAGCACCACCAGGCGTACGTCACCGGAGCGAACACCGCCCTCGAGCAGCTCGCGGAGGCGCGGGAGACCGGCAACCTCGCGAACGTCAACAAGCTCGAGAAGGACCTCGCGTTCAACCTCGGCGGACACGTCAACCACTCCATCTTCTGGACCAACCTGGCCCCCGCCTCGCAGGGCGGCGGCGGCGAGCCCGAGGGCGAGCTGCGCGCGGCGATCGACGAGTTCTTCGGCGGCTTCGACAAGTTCCAGGCGCACTTCACGGCCGCTGCCACCGGCATCCAGGGCTCCGGGTGGGCCGTCCTCAGCTGGGACCCGATCGGCCAGCAGTTGATCATCCAGCAGCTGTTCGACCAGCAGTCGAACACGGCGCAGGGGACCATCCCGATCTTCCAGCTCGACATGTGGGAGCACGCCTTCTACCTCGACTACCTCAACGTCAAGGCCGACTACGTCAAGGCGGCCTGGAACATCGCCAACTGGCAGAACGTCGCGCAGCGTCTCGACGCCGCCCGTGACAAGACGGCGGGCCTGCTCTAGTAGTAGGGTCGTTCACAGGTGAGGATGCCGGGCTCCTCCCGGCAACGGGGGCGAAGCCCCGGCATCCTCTCTCTTTTCCAGCACATCGCGAGTCGACCCCGTTCGAGGGGCGTACGCGACGAGAAACGGGAGACAACGTGTCTGTCAAGATCGGCATCAACGGCTTCGGCCGAATCGGACGCAACTTCCTCCGCGCGGCTCTCGCGCAGGGAGCTGACCTGGAGATCGTGGCGGTGAACGACCTCACCGACAACAAGAGCCTCGCTCACCTCCTGAAGTACGACTCCGTCGGCGGTCGCCTCGACGCCGAGGTCTCGTACACCGAGGACTCGATCACGGTCAACGGCAAGACCATCAAGGTCTTCGAAGAGCGCGACCCCGCCAACCTCCCCTGGGGCGAACTGGGCGTCGACATCGTCATCGAGTCGACCGGCCGCTTCACCAAGGCTGCGGACGCCAAGAAGCACATCGACGGCGGTGCGAAGAAGGTCATCATCTCGGCGCCGGGCACCGACGTCGACGGCACCTTCGTCATGGGTGTCAACGACGGCACCTACGACTCCGAGACGATGCACGTCATCTCGAACGCGTCCTGCACCACGAACTGCCTCGCCCCGATCGCCAAGGTCTTCAACGACAACTTCGGCATCGAGCGCGGCTTCATGATGACGGCCCACGCCTACACCGCCGACCAGAACCTGCAGGACGGCCCCCACGGCGACCTGCACCGTGCGCGCGCTGCGGCGATCAACATCGTCCCCGCCGCCACCGGCGCCGCCAAGGCCATCGGTCTCGTGCTGCCCGAGCTCAACGGCAAGCTGAGCGGCTCGTCGTACCGCGTTCCGGTCCCCACCGGCTCGATCGTCGACCTGACGGTCGTCACCCCGACCGAGGGCCTGACCGCCGAGGTCATCAACGCCGCCTTCGAGAAGGCCGCTGCCGAGGGCGAGCTCGTCGGGTACCTGAAGTACAACACCGATGCGATCGTTTCGAGCGACATCCAGCTCGACCCGCACTCCTCGGTCTTCGACGCCGGCCAGACCAACGTGTCGGGCAACCTCGTGAAGATCTCGTCCTGGTACGACAACGAGTGGGGCTACTCGAACCGCCTCGTCGACCTCACCGAGCTCGTCGCCAGCAAGCTCTGACGATGGCTCTGCGCACCCTCGATTCGCTGGGTTCGCTCGCAGGCAAGCGCGTCATCGTCCGTGTCGACTTCAACGTCCCCCTGAAGGACGGCGTCATCACGGACGATGGCCGCGTGCGTGCGGCTCTGCCGACGCTGTCGGCGCTGGTCGAGCAGGGAGCTCGCGTCATCGCGGTCTCCCACCTCGGCCGGCCCGACGGCGCCCCGGACGCGAAGTACAGCCTCGCCCCCGTCGCCACGCGGCTGTCGGAGCTCCTCGGCGCGGACGTCGCCTTCGCGACCGACACGGTCGGCGACTCCGCTCGCGACACCGTGGCGGGCCTCGCGGACGGGCAGGTCGCCGTCCTCGAGAACCTCCGCTTCAACGCGGGGGAGACCGCGAAGGACGACGCGACCCGTCGCGCGTTCGCCGAGCAGCTCGCGTCGTTCGGCGACGCCCTCGTCTCCGACGGGTTCGGTGTCGTGCACCGCAAGCAGGCGTCGGTCTACGACCTCGCCGAGCTGCTGCCCTCCGCTGCCGGCCTCCTCATCGAGAAGGAGGTCGACGTCCTCGACCGCCTGACCGAGCGTCCGGAGCGTCCGTACGCGGTCGTCCTGGGCGGCTCGAAGGTCAGCGACAAGCTGGGCGTGATCGAGCACCTCCTGCCCCGCGTAGACAAGATCCTCGTGGGTGGCGGGATGCTGTTCACCTTCCTCGCGGCACAGGGGCACAAGGTCGGCAAGAGTCTCCTCGAGGTCGATCAGCTCGAGACGGTCCGCGGATACATGGAGACGGCGCGCGAGCGCGGGGTGGAGCTCGTGCTCCCCGTCGACGCCGTGATGGCCGCCGGTTTCGCCGCCGACGCCGATCACGTCGTGGCATCCGCCGATGCGCTGGAGGACACCCCCTTCGGTGCAGACGGCATGGGCCTCGACATCGGACCGAAGACGGCGGAGCTGTTCGCCGACGCGATCCGCGGCGCGAAGACCGTGTTCTGGAACGGCCCGATGGGCGTGTTCGAGATGGCGGCGTTCGCCGAAGGGACCAAGACGGTCGCCCAGGCGCTGACCGAGGTCGACGGCCTGTCGGTCGTCGGCGGCGGCGACTCCGCGGCCGCCGTCCGTCAGCTCGGATTCGACGACGACCAGTTCGGCCACATCTCCACCGGTGGTGGGGCCAGCCTCGAATTCCTCGAGGGCAAGAAGCTGCCCGGATTGGAGATCCTCGGATGGGAAGCGTGACCCGCAAGCCCCTCATCGCCGGCAACTGGAAGATGAACCTCGACCACCTGCAGGCGGTCGCGTTCGTCCAGAAGCTGCACTGGACGCTGAAGGATGCCGCGCACGAGACCGACTCGGTCGAGGTCGCGGTGTTCCCGCCGTTCACCGACATCCGCACGGTGCAGACGCTCATCGACGCCGACAAGATCCCCTTCGCCCTCGGTGCGCAGGACGTGTCGACGAAGGACTCGGGCGCCTACACGGGTGAGGTCTCCGGAGCGTTCCTGAAGAAGCTCGACGTCGACTACGTGATCATCGGTCACTCCGAGCGACGCGAGTACCACGGCGAGACCGACGAGGTCGTCGCCGCGAAGGTGCAGGCCGCGCTGCGTCACGGGCTCGTGCCGGTGATCTGCGTGGGCGAGACGCTCGAGCAGCGCGAGGAGTCCGGCCCGACCGCCGTGTCGGTCGCTCAGCTCCGCGCCGCGCTCGAGGGTGTGCCCTCGGACGCGGACGTCGTGGTCGCCTACGAGCCGGTCTGGGCGATCGGGACCGGACAGGTCGCCTCGCCCGAGCAGGCGCAGGAAGTGTGCGCCGCGCTGCGTACGGTGCTCTCCGAGAGCCTCGGGGATGCCGCGGCCGAGCGCACCCGCATCCTCTATGGCGGATCGGTGAAGTCCGGCAACATCGCGAGCTTCATGCGCGAACCCGATGTCGACGGCGCCCTCGTCGGAGGAGCGAGCCTCCTCGCCGACGAGTTCGCCGCCATCATCCGCTACCAGAAGCACGTCGGCGTGTGATCCTGAGCGGTGCGGCGCCTCGCGGCGTCGCACCGCTCAGCCGGTATACTCGTGCGAGCGCTGAGCGACTCGGCGACCCGAAAGGCTTTCAACGACTGTGGACATCCTCCAGCTTGTGCTGCAGGTGCTGCTGGGACTCACCAGCCTCCTGCTTACTCTCCTGATCCTCCTGCACAAGGGGCGCGGCGGCGGCCTCTCCGACATGTTCGGCGGCGGCATGAGCTCGGCGATGGGGTCCTCGGGCCTCGCCGAGCGCAACCTCAACCGCTTCACGGTCGTGCTCGCACTCGTCTGGTTCGTTGCGATCGTCACGCTGGGCCTCATCACGAAGTTCCAGAGCATCTGATGGCGACCGGGGGCAACGCGATCCGGGGCACCCGCGTCGGTGCCGGACCGATGGGGGAGCAGGACCACGGTCACCACGCCGACCGTGTGGCCGTCTCGTACTGGGACGCACTCGGTAACGAGACGGTGCGCTACTTCGCGGCCGGCATCTCGGAGGAGGAGATCCCCGAGACGATCGACTCGCCGCACTCGGGCCTCCCGGCCGGTCGTGACAAGGCGAACCCGCCCGCGCTGGCCAAGACCGAGCCCTACAAGACGCACCTCGCTTACGTGAAGGAGCGTCGCACGGACGAGGAGGCGGAGTCGATCCTGGACGACGCCCTCAAGCAGCTTCGGGAGCGCCGCGGTCAGGACTGATCGCCGCCTTACACACCGATACGACCCCGGGTTCGCTCAGAACTCGGGGTCGATCAGTTCTTCGGGCACACCCTGCGCGGCGGCCTCGTCGACGAAGAACACCGTCTGCTTGCGCCCCTTCGCCCCGGCGGCGGGAACGGAGTGGTAGCTCGCGCCGGCGAGCGCCAAGCCCAGCGCAGACGCTTTGTCGGTGCCGGGGAGGACCAACCACACGCGCCGGGACGAGTTGATCACCGGACGGGTCAGGGTGATCCGCTCGGACGGCGGCACGGGGGAGTGACGCACCGGGAGGACGGCGTGCTCGGTGTCGGAGATCTCGCTGCGATCCGGGAACAGGGATGCGATGTGTCCGTCGGGTCCGACGCCCAGGAACGCCAGGGTGAACCGTGGCCAGGGCTGGTCCTCGGCGGCGAACGAGGCCAGCTCCGCCGCGTAGTCGGCGGCCGCTTCGTCATGGCTGCGCCCGGCGTCGGAGGCGGCGATGGGGTGGATGTTCGCCGCCGGGACGTCGATGTGGTCGAGGAACGCGGCACGTGCCGCCGTCTCGTTCCGCTCCGGATCGCCCGCCGGGATGAAACGCTCGTCCCCCCACCAGAAGTGGACCTTCGACCAGTCCACCTCCCGCCGGCGATCGCTCTCGCCCGCCGCGTGCAGCACGGCCGTTCCGGCGGTGCCCCCGGTCAGCAGGATGTGCGTCGTCTTTCCCTCGGCGGCGCGTGCGGAGACCCGCTGGAAAAAGCGCTTCGCGACCCCTCGGGCCAACGTCTGCGCGTCAGGACGGACGACGACGCGCTTCTCCGCGCGGAACTCCGACATGCGACTCCTACCTCGTGGGAGGGTCGAGGAGCTCCCACCCTTCGGTGATGACTCGACCATACAAGAGGTCGGGATCGAGACGGCGCAGTTCCTCCGCGAGGCACTCGCGCAGGGATCGCCGCGGCAGCACGATGTCGTGCGTCGGCTGGCCGGGCTGAGTGAGGGTCGCGTCCGTGGCGCTCGAGCGTTCGAGGACGATGTCACCGGAGTCCCGCGAGAGCGTGACAGAGCGGATGCCGTGGGCCCACTCGTGCTCGTCCGTGTAGTGCCATTCGACTGGAACATCGAGCTTCATCCGCAGCCACGCGGCCAGCAGCCCGGTGGAGGGCGAGCTGCCCGCACCGACGACCGTCACGGCCGTGACGGACTCGTACGGCGGCTGGTCGAGGACGGCGGCGAGCTGCTCGCGCCAGTGGGTGAGCCTCGTCCACGCCAGATCCGTGTCACCAGGCGCGTAGACGGAGCCGAGCTGCGCGAGCCGGTCCTTGGCGAACGGCTTCGTCGAGGCATCCGTGATCCGCCGCTGCGCCATGCGACCGATCGCGGAGTGCGCGGGGTCGGTGGGCGGGTCGTCGGGCCACCAGGCGACGACGGGAGCGTCGGGGAGCAGGAGGCCGTTGACGAGGCTCTCCTGGTTGCCGGCCGCCGCACCCCGGGCGCGGAGGACGACCACCTCGCTGGCACCGGCGTCGCCGCCGACGCGGATCTGCGCGTCGAGCCCGGTCGGGGCGTCGGGTTGGACGACCAGGACGATGACGCGCATCGGGTGCTCGCGCGAGGCGGCGTTCGCGGCGTCGATGGCCTCCTCGTCGAAGCCCCCCGTGGAGACGATGACGAGGGTCAGCACGCGCCCGAGGGCGACGGCGCCGCCCTCCTCGCGCACGCTCACGAGCTTCTTCGCGATCGTGGACACCGTGGTGTCGGGCAGGTCGACGATCATGGGCGCCTCCAGACGCGGCCGTCGCGGGCCAGGAGCTCATCGGCGGACGGGGGACCCCAGGATCCGGGGGAGTACTGCTCGAGCGGCTCGTCCTGCTCCGCCCAGTGCTGCTCGACGGGGTCGAGGATGCGCCAGGACAGCTCGACCTCCTCGTGACGGGGGAACAGCGGCGGGTCGCCCAGGAGGACGTCGAGGATGAGGCGTTCGTAGGCCTCGGGGCTCGACTCGGTGAACGCGTGGCCGTAGCCGAAGTCCATCGTGACGTCGCGCACCTCGTTGCCCGCGCCCGGGACCTTGGACCCGAAGCGGAGGGTCACGCCCTCGTCGGGCTGGATGCGGATGACGAGGGCGTTCTGCCCGAGCTGCAGCGCCTGCGAGCGCAGGAACAGCAGCGGCGGCGTGTGCTTGAAGACCACGGCGATCTCCGTGACCCGGCGGCCGAGGCGCTTGCCCGTGCGCAGGTAGAACGGCACACCGTTCCAGCGTCGGGTGGCGATCTCGAGCTTGATGGCGGCGTACGTCTCGGTCCGGGACTGCGGGTCCATACCGTCCTCGTCGAGGAAGCCGGTGACCTCTTCGCCGCCCTGCCAGCCGCCCGCGTACTGTCCGCGCGCGGTGGCGGTGGACAGGTCGTCGGGGAGCTTGACCGCGGCGAGGACCTTCTCCTTCTCGGCGCGGAGGTGCTCCGCGTCGAGCGAGATGGGCTCCTCCATCGCGGTCAGCGCGAGCAGCTGCAGGAGGTGGTTCTGGATGACGTCGCGCGCCGCGCCGATGCCGTCGTAGTACCCCGCGCGACCGCCGACGCCGATGTCCTCGGCCATCGTGATCTGCACGTGGTCGACGTAGTTCGCGTTCCAGAGCGGCTCGTACAGCTCGTTCGCGAAGCGCAGCGCCAGGATGTTCTGGACCGTCTCCTTGCCGAGATAGTGGTCGATCCGGAAGATGGCGTCGGCCGGGAAGGCGACCTCGAGGGCTTCGTTCAGCTCGCGGGCGGTCTGCAGATCGCTGCCGAACGGCTTCTCGATGACGACGCGTCGCCAGGTGTCCCCGTCCGCCGTCTCGTCGACGAGGCCGGAGTCGCGCAGCTGTCGCGCGACGACCGGGAAGTCCTTCGGCGGAATCGAGAGGTAGTACGCGTGGTTTCCCATGGTGCCGCGCTCGGCGTCGAGACGCTCCACCGTCTCGCGGAGCCGGGCGAAGGATGCCGCGTCGTCGAACTCGCCCTGCACGAAGCGGATGCCCTGCAGGAGCTGGTTCCACGTCTCCTCGCGGAAGGGCGTGCGCGCGTGCTGCCGCACCGCGTCGTAGACGACCTTCGCGAAGTCCTGGTCCTCCCAGTCGCGTCGGGCGAAACCGACCAGCGCGAACCCCGGGGGAAGCAGGCCCCGGTTCGCGAGGTCGTACACCGCGGGCATGAGCTTCTTGCGCGACAGGTCGCCCGTCACGCCGAAGATCACGAGCGCGCTGGGTCCCGCGATGCGGTTGAGGCGCCGATCAGCCGGATCGCGGAGGGGGTTGTTCCCCCGCGAGATCTCCGCAGCCATCGGTCAGCGTGCGCTGTCGAGGGCCGTGCGCACCGTGCCCTGCAGGTCGTGCCACGAGACGATGAACTTCTCGACACCCTCGTCCTCGAGGACCTGGGTGACGTCCACCAGATCGATGCCCGCCTCGGCGAGCTGATCGAAGACCCGGTGGGCGTCCTCGTACGACCCGGTCACGGTGTCGCCGGTGATCTTCCCGTGGTCGAAGGTCGCCTCGAGCGTCTTCTCGGGCATCGTGTTGACGGTGCCGGGAGCGACGAGCTCGGTGACGTAGAGGGTGTCGGGGAGCGCCGGATCCTTGACGCCCGTCGACGCCCACAGGGGGCGCTGGACGTTCGCGCCCGCCGCGATGAGCTCGAGGGCGGCCGGCTCGGCGAACCGCTTCTCGAAGAGCTCGTAGGCCAGTCGGGCGTTCGCGATCCCGGCCTTGCCCTTGAGGGATGCCGCCGCGTCCGTGCCGATGGCCTCGAGACGCTTGTCGACCTCGGTGTCCACGCGCGAGACGAAGAACGACGCCACGGAGTGGATGGTCGCGATGTCGTGCCCGTTCTCCTTCGCCCGGCGCACGCCCTCGAGGTAGGCGTCGATGACCGCCGCGTACCGCTCGAGGCTGAAGATCAGAGTGACGTTGACCGAGATGCCCTCTGCCAGGACGGCGCTGATCGCCGGGAGACCGGCGAGCGTCGCGGGGATCTTGATGAGCGTGTTCGGCCGGTCGACCTTCGCCCACAGTTCCTTCGCCTGCGCCACCGTCGCGTCGGTGTCGTGAGCGAGGTCGGGGGAGACCTCGATCGAGACCCGGCCGTCGACGCCGTTCGTGCGGTCGAAGACCGGACGGAAGATGTCGGCCGCGTCGCGGACGTCGGTGGTCGTGATCTCGAAGATCGCGGTGTCGACGTCGGCGCCCTGGGCCGCGAGGGCCTGGAGCGGCGCGTCGTACGAGTCGTCCTCCGTGTTGCCGATGGCGGCCTGGAAGATCGACGGGTTGGTGGTGACGCCGACGACGTCACGCGTCTCGATCAGCTGCGCCAGGTTGCCGGTGTCGATCCGCGATCGCGACAGGTCGTCGAGCCAGATGCTGACGCCGGCGCCGGACAGGTCCTCGGTGGGGGTGCTCATGCGTTCTCCTTGACGGTTGCGCGGGCCGCTTCGACGACCGCATCGGCGGTGACGCCGAACTTCTCGAACAGGGTCTTGTAGTCGGCGGAGGCGCCGAAGTGGTCGATGCCGACGGTGCGTCCGCTGTCGCCGACGATGCCGCGCCACAGGCCGGTTGCGCCGGCCTCGACCGAGACACGCGCCGTGACGGATGCCGGGAGCACGGACTCGCGGTAGGCGGCATCCTGCTCCGCGAACCACTCGAGGCTCGGAGCCGACACGACGCGCGCGCCGATCCCTTCGGCGGCGAGCGTCTCGCGGGCGGCGACGGCCAGCTGGACCTCGGAGCCGGTCGCGATGAGGATCACGTCGGGCTCGCCCTCGGGCGCCTCGAGCAGGGTGTACGCACCCTTCGCGACTCCCTCGGTCGTGGCGAAACCGTTCTCGCCGCGCGGGAAGACCGCGATGTTCTGACGCGTCAGCGCGATGCCGGTCGGACCGCCCTGGCGGCGCAGGATCTCGAGCCACGCCGCAGCGGTCTCGTTGGCGTCGGCGGGACGGACGACCGTGAAGTTCGGGATGAGCCGCAGGGTCGCCAGCTGCTCGATCGGCTGGTGCGTCGGGCCGTCCTCACCGAGGGCGACCGAGTCGTGGGTCCAGACGAACACCGAGGGGATGTCCATGAGGGCGGCGAGGCGCACGGCGGGACGCATGTAGTCGCTGAAGATCAGGAACGTACCGCCGAAGGGGCGGGTCGGACCGTGCAGCTTGATGCCGTTGACGATGGCGCCCATGGCGTGCTCGCGGATGCCGAAGTGCAGCACGCGCCCGTACGGGTCGCCCGACCACTCGTGCGTCGACCACTCGGCCGGGATGAAGCTCTTGGCGTCCTTGATCGTCGTGAGGTTGGACTCCGCGAGGTCCGCGGAGCCGCCCCACAGCTCGGGCAGCTCGGCGGCGAGGGCGTTGATGACGAGTCCGGATGCGGCGCGCGTGGAGACGTCCTTGCCGGGCTCGAACACGGGGAGCGCGTCCTCGATGCCCTCGGGCAGCGTGGCCGCTTCGAGGCGGTCGAGCAGCGCCTTGCGCTCGGGGTTCGCGGCGGCCCAGGCGTCGAAGGACTCCTGCCAGGCGGCACGGTCGGCGGCACCGCGCTCGGCGAGGGCGCGCGTGTGCGCGATCACGTCGTCGGCGACGGCGAAGCTCTCCTCGGGGTCGAAGCCGAGCACCTTCTTCGTCGCGGCGAGTTCGTCCGCGCCGAGCGCGGAACCGTGGATCTTGCCGGTGTTCTGCTTGCCCGGGGCGGGCCATCCGATGATCGTCTTGAGGATGATGAGCGAGGGCTTCGACGTCTCGGCCTTGGCCGCCTCGATCGCGTCGTAGAGGGCGGCGACGTCCTCGACGTACTCACCCGTCTTCTTCCAGTCGACCGTCTGGACCTGCCAGCCGTACGCCTCGTAGCGCTTCTGCACGTCTTCGGTGAAGGCGACGTTCGTGTCGTCCTCGATCGAGATCTGGTTGGAGTCGTAGATCGCGATGAGGTTGCCGAGCTGCTGGTGACCGGCGAGCGAACCGGCCTCGGCCGTCACACCCTCCTGCAGGTCGCCGTCGCCGGCGATGACGAACACGTGGTGGTCGAAGGGCGACGTGCCGGCCTCCGCCTCGGGGTCGAAGAGTCCGCGCTCGTAGCGGGCGGCGTACGCGAAGCCGACGGCCGAGGCCAGGCCCTGACCCAGCGGGCCGGTCGTGATCTCGACGCCCTTGGTGTGTCCGTACTCGGGGTGTCCCGGGGTCAGCGAGCCCCATGTACGCAGCGCCTTGAGGTCGTCGAGCTCGAGCCCGAAGCCGCCGAGGTACAGCTGGACGTACTGCGTCAGCGAGGAGTGGCCCGCGGAGAGGATGAAGCGGTCGCGTCCGAGCCAGTGGGTGTCGGTCGGGTCGTGGCGCAGCACCCGCTGGTACAGCAGGTACGCGGCCGGGGCGAGGCTCATGGCCGTTCCGGGGTGGCCGTTACCGACCTTCTCGACGGCGTCCGCCGCCAGCACGCGCGCGGTGTCCACCGCGCGCCGATCGATCTCGTCCCAAACCAGCTCTGACACCTGGAAGCCTTTCGTCGGTGAGTCCGCGCGGGCGTCCGCTTCTCAGGAAGAAGGAGGGAACGCCTGACGCCGGGATTTTCAGCATATCCATCCGAGCCCCTCGACGAGGCCTGGTCGACGCTGTGTGACGTGCGCTGTGAGCGAAGCCGGGGAGCGGGCGCGGAGGGACCCCGTCCGGGGGATGGCGTAGACTCGATCGGACGATCTACACGGCAGGGGCGATGGCACTCACGGACACCGGCGCGCGCGTATCCGCGCCCGCTCGACAGTCGTTCGGCCGCACCGTCCGCGCGTACGTCCAGTTGACGAAGCCGCGCGTCCTGGAGCTGCTGCTGGTCACGACCATCCCGGTCATGTTCCTCGCGGCGGACGGGCTGCCCGATCTCTGGCTGATCCTGGCCACCGTCGTCGGCGGTGCCATGAGTGCCGGGTCGGCGGCATCCTTCAACATGTATCTGGACCGCGACATCGACGCGCACATGAAGCGGACCGAGAACCGTCCGCTCGTGACGGGCGAGGTCACGCCGCGCGGCGCGCTCGTCTTCTCGTGGACGCTCGCCGTCGTCTCGACCGTCTGGCTCTGGGTCTTCACGAACTGGGTCGCGGCGGCCCTCAGCGCCGGCGCGATCTTCTTCTACGTCGTGATCTACACGATCCTGCTCAAGCGTCGCACCGAGCAGAACATCGTGTGGGGCGGGATCGCCGGATGCTTCCCGGTCATCATCGGCTGGTCGGCCGTCACCGAGTCGCTCACGTGGACCCCGTTCATCCTCTTCCTCCTGGTGTTCCTCTGGACGCCGCCGCACTACTGGCCGCTCTCGATGAAGTACAAGGGCGACTACGCCGAGGTGGACGTCCCGATGCTGGGCGCGACGCGCAACGGCACGCAGGTGGGACTTCAGGTCATCCTCTACGCGTGGGCGACGGTGGCGAGCTCGCTCCTGTTGATCCCCGTCGCGCCGATGGGCCTCGTCTACACCGCGTCGGCTCTCGTGCTGGGCGGCTGGTTCATCTACGAGTCCCACGTGCTGTACGCGCGCGCCGTCCGCGGCGAGAAGGTCCGTCCGATGCGCGTGTTCCACGCGTCGATCACGTACCTGACCCTGCTGTTCGTCGCGATCGCGATCGACCCGCTGCTGCCCTTCTGACGCAGCGGGCCGATCGAGGCGATCAGCGTCCGGCGCTGTCGAGCACGGGCTGCGGCGTCGGGTCGGACGCGTCCTGGGCTGCGGCGGACGCCGGAGCGTCCTCCGTCGCTGCTGCATCCTGCGTCGTCGCGGGTTCGTCGTCCGCGGCCCGCTGTGCGCGCGGCGCGACGGCGAAGGCGCGGAGCGCTCCCAGCGTGAAGGCGAGCAGCAGGCCGATGGCGCCGACGCCCACGAGGATCGCGCCGAGGACCGCCCAGATCTGGCCGACGTAGACGTCCACTCCGGTCGCGGTGCCGGCGGTCAGGGCCGTCTCCATCTTCGCGAGCTTGTCCATGAGGACGACGCCGCCGGCGGCTCCTGATGCGAGCGAGCCGGCCACGAGCAGCCAGAACGGGATGCTGCGGGTCAGGCGGGGGCGGGTGTTCATCGATTCTCCTCCGGGTCGAGGTCGCCCGCTCTCGGGCGACCCGTGCCACTGTTCCCGGCCCACCCTGACGGAACCGATGCGCCGCCTATGAGGTTTCGGTGTGCGCCGGCGCCTTCAGCCGCAGGACGACGACGGTCATCGCCGCGGCGGTGAGGGCGGCGAGCACCATGTGCACGCCGACGGCGAGCTCGGGCAGGCCGTTGCGCGCCTGGTAGAGGCCGACGAGGATCTGCACGGCTTCGGCGGCCAGCAGGACGCCCACCCACGTCCGGGTCGAGAGCCCCCGGCGCCACGCCACCACGGCGAGGGTCACCGTGAGCGCGAGCAGCGCGTACCCGGGCCACGCGTGCACGTGCTCGAGGATCTCGGCGTTGAATCCGTTGCGGCCGGCGGCGGCGTCACCGGAGTGGGGACCCGCTCCGGTCGTGAGCACCCCGAACGCGATGGTCAGGGCCAGCACGCCGGTGGTGAGGTGCGTCAGCCTCGCGTACCAGGTGGGGACGACGCGCACCCGTGCGCCGCCGGGCTCGTCGAGGCGGACGAGGAACGCGGCGCACACGCAGACGAGGATGAGCGACACGACGTAGTGGAACCCCACGATGAACGGGTTGAGGCCCGTGAGGACAGTGATGCCGCCGACGATCGCCTGGGCGACGACGCCGCCGAGCACAATGAGCGCCAGGACGAAGAGGTCGCGGCGGGTGCGGCGCATCCGCCACACGAGGACAACGACGGCGAGGGCGAGGATGCCGACGAGACCCGTCAGCGTGCGGTTGCCGAACTCGATCACGCCGTGGATGCCCATCTCGGGGGTCGCGACGAGCGAGTCCGTGGTGCAGGTCGGCCAGGTCGGGCAGCCGAGGCCCGAACCGGTCAGACGCACGGCGCCGCCGGTCCCGATGATGAGGGTCTCGGCGAGGAACGACAGCCACGCGACCACGCGCAGCAGGCGCGGGACCCGGGTCGCGGGCGGGGCGGTCGGTGTCGACGCGGTGATCAGCATGGGGTCGCCTCCGGGCGAGGGCCGGCACGCCGCGGGGGATGGCCGTGCCTGTAGAATGAAGCTGTCGGCGAGCGCGATCCCCATCGCAGCCCGCACAACGATTCTAGGCGCGGTATCGCGTCGTCAGAGCGGCCAGCAGCGGCATCCCCCTCGTGCACTCCTCTCGCGGGAGGGAATGCCGGAACGGATGACACCGTTGCCGCCCGTGAGGAGGAAAGTCATGTCGGATGTGCTCATCGACCGTCCCGAGCTCGAAGGGCTGGGGGTGTACGAATTCGGCTGGCACGACGCCGATGCCGCCGGTGCCGTCGCCCAGCGGGGTATCAACGAGGACGTGGTCCGCGGGATCTCCTCGCTGAAGAACGAGCCGGAGTGGATGCTGAAGACCCGTCTGAAGGGGTATCAGCTGTTCGGGCGCAAGCCCATGCCGACGTGGGGTGCCGATCTGTCCGGCATCGACTTCGACAACATCAAGTACTTCGTGCGCTCCACCGAGAAGCAGGCGCAGACGTGGGAGGACCTCCCCGAGGAGATCCGCAACACGTACGAGAAGCTCGGCATCCCCGAGGCGGAGCGTCAGCGCCTCGTCGCCGGTGTCGCGGCGCAGTACGAGTCCGAGGTCGTCTACCACCAGATCCGCGAGGACCTGGAGCAGCAGGGTGTCATCTTCATGGACACCGACACGGCGCTGCGCGAGCACCCCGAGTTCTTCGAGGAGTACTTCGGCACCGTCATCCCCGCCGGCGACAACAAGTTCGCTGCGCTGAACACCGCCGTCTGGTCGGGCGGCTCGTTCGTCTACGTCCCGAAGGGCGTGCACGTCGAGATCCCGCTGCAGGCCTACTTCCGGATCAACACCGAGAACATGGGCCAGTTCGAGCGGACGCTGATCATCGCGGATGAGGACAGCTACGTCCACTACATCGAGGGCTGCACCGCCCCGATCTACAAGAGCGACTCGCTGCACTCGGCTGTCGTCGAGATCATCGTGAAGAAGAACGCCCGCGTGCGCTACACGACGATCCAGAACTGGTCGAACAACGTCTACAACCTCGTCACCAAGCGCGCCGTCGCCCATGAGGGCGCGACCATGGAATGGGTCGACGGCAACATCGGCTCGAAGGTGACGATGAAGTACCCGTCGATCTACCTGATGGGCGAGCACGCCAAGGGCGAGACGCTGTCGGTCGCCTTCGCCGGTCCCGGTCAGCACCAAGACGCCGGCGCGAAGATGATCCACATGGCGCCGCACACGCAGTCCTCGATCGTCTCGAAGTCGATCGCCCGCGGCGGCGGTCGTGCCGGTTACCGGGGCGAGGTCCGGGTGGACGCGAACGCGCACCACTCCGCCAACACCGTCCGGTGCGACGCACTGCTGGTCGACACGATCTCGCGGTCCGACACCTACCCGGCCATCGACATCCGCGTCGACGACGTCCAGCTCGGCCACGAGGCGACCGTCTCGAAGGTCAGCGAGGAGCAGCTGTTCTACCTCATGAGCCGCGGCATGCCCGAGGACGAGGCGATGGCGATGATCGTGCGCGGCTTCATCGAGCCGATCGCCCGCGAACTGCCCATGGAGTACGCCCTCGAGCTGAACAAGCTCATCGAGATGGGCATGGAAGGATCCGTCGGCTGATGACGACAGCGACTCAGGCCCCCGCATCCGATGCGAAGGGCCACATCGACCCTGCGGCGACCCTGACGGAGACCACCGTCCCCGTCCAGACCCGGTCGGAGCGGCCGTGGTCGTTCGACCCGGCCGACTTCGGTACGCCCACCGGCCGCGAGGTCAACTGGAAGCACACGCCGCTCGACCGCGTCGCGCCGCTGCTGGCGGACGAGGAAGCCCCGCACGACGTGATCGGCGTCGAGGTGTCCGGTCCGGATGCGGTGGAGCACCGTCGTCTGCAGAAGGACGAGGCGCCCCGCGGCGAGGTCTTCCGTCCCGAGGACGTGGTGAGCGCGATCGCGTGGTCGCAGGAGCCGGAGGCCCCGCTCATCCGCATCCCTGCGAACGCCGAGCTCGACGAGCCCGTCGTCGTGACCCTCACCGGCCGCGGCGGCGTCGCGCATGCGCACGTGGTCATCGAGGCCCAGCCGAACTCGCGCGGGACGGTCGTGCTCCGGCACGAGGGATCCGCGGCTCAGGCGCAGAACGTCGAGATCATCGTGCGCGACGGCGCGGCCCTGACGGTCGTCTCGGTGCAGCGCTGGGACGACGACGCCGTGCACCTCGCGGCGCATCAGGCCCGCGTCGACCGCGACGCGTCGCTGACGCACATCGTCGTGAGCCTCGGCGGCGGTCTCGTCCGCGTCAACCCGTCGGTCGAGCTCGCCGGTGCCGGCGCGCAGGGACGCCTCTACGGGCTGTCCTTCGCCGACGCCGGTCAGCACCTCGAGAGCCAGGTCTACCTGCACCACAAGGGCGCCCACACCAACGGTGACGTGCTCTACAAGAGTGCGCTGCAGGGTGCGTCGGCCCGCACGGTCTGGATCGGCGACGTCCTCATCGGACCGGATGCCGTGGGCACCGACTCCTACGAGGCGAACCGCAACCTCGTCCTCACCGACGGTGCGCGCGCCGACTCCATCCCGAACCTCGAGATCGAGACGGGTGACATCGTCGGCGCCGGGCACGCCAGTGCGACCGGACGCTTCGACGACGAGCAGCTGTTCTACCTGCAGGCCCGCGGGATCGACGAGGAGCAGGCCCGACGCCTGGTCGTCCTCGGCTTCCTCGCCGAAATCGTGCAGAAGATCGGCATCCCCTCGCTGGAGGACGAGTTCATCGCCGCGATCGAGGCGGAGCTGGCCGGCGGGAGCGACGCATGACCGCCCAGAAGGTGCTGCAGCTGAGCGACCTGACGCAGGACACGGCCGTGCGCGTCGAGGTCGACGGTGTCGCTATCGCTGTCGTGCTGGACGGTCAGGGCGAGGTGCACGCCATCGGCGACACCTGCACGCACGGCGACATCTCCCTGGCCGACGGTTTCGTCGAAGGCGACTCGCTCGAATGCTGGGCGCACGGGTCGGCGTTCTCGCTGCGCACCGGACGCCCCCTGAACCTGCCGGCCTACGAGCCGGTGCCCGTCTACGAGGTCACGATCGACGGGGACGACATCCTCATCGACCCCGCCGTGACCAAAGCCGTGAACTGAAGAAAGAAGCTGACATGTCTGTCCTCGAGATCCGCGACCTCCACGTGACGGTCGAGACGGAAGCCGGCGAGACCCCGATCCTGAACGGCGTGACCCTCACCGTCCGCACGGGCGAGACCCACGCCATCATGGGCCCCAACGGTTCCGGCAAGTCGACCCTCGCCTACACGATCGCGGGCCACCCCAAGTACACCGTCACCGGCGGCACGATCATGCTCGACGGCGAGGACGTCCTCGCGATGTCGGTCGACGAGCGCGCCCGCGCCGGCCTGTTCCTCGCGATGCAGTACCCGGTCGAGATCCCCGGTGTGACGGTGACCAACTTCCTGCGCACCGCGAAGACGGCCGTCGACGGCGAGGCGCCGTCGATCCGTTCGTGGACCAAGGACGTCAAGCAGGCGATGCAGAACCTGCGGATGGATCCGAAGTTCGCCGCCCGCAACGTGAACGAGGGCTTCTCCGGCGGTGAGAAGAAGCGTCACGAGATCCTCCAGCTCGAGCTCCTCAAGCCGAAGCTCGCCGTGCTCGACGAGACCGACTCGGGCCTCGACGTCGACGCGCTGAAGATCGTGTCCGAGGGTGTGAACCGTGCCAAGGAGCAGACCGACATGGGTGTGCTCCTGATCACGCACTACACCCGCATCCTCCGCTACATCCAGCCCGACTTCGTCCACGTGCTCGTGAACGGCCGCGTGGCGGAGGAGGGCGGCCCCGAGCTCGCCGCGCGCCTCGAGGATGAGGGGTACGACCGTTTCCTCGCCCCCGTCGCGGGCGAGCAGGCCTAGGATCGTCGCATGACCGAGACGCTCGCACCCGAGAAGTACGACGAGGTCACCGAGGCCCTCAAGGACGTCATGGACCCCGAACTCGGGGTCAACGTCGTCGATCTGGGGCTCATCTACGACCTCGGGTGGGATGACGAGAACGACGCCCTCGTCATCCACATGACCCTGACCTCCGCCGGCTGCCCGCTGACGGACGTGCTCGAGGAGCAGACCGGACAGGCGCTGGACGGCGTCGTCGACCGTTTCCGGATCAACTGGGTGTGGATGCCGCCGTGGGGCCCCGAGCGGATCACCGACGACGGCCGCGACATGATGCGCGCGCTCGGCTTCTCGATCTGACCGAATCCGCGAGAGGGGCGGTGCGACCACGTCGCACCGCCCCTCTCGCGTGCCGGAGTCAGTTCTCCGAGCGCCCCAGGCGCCAGTACCCCATGAAGGCGACGGCGCGTCGGTCGACGCCGACCTCGCTGACGAGGTGACGACGGAGTGCCTTGATGGCGGATGCCTCACCCGCGAGCCACGCGTAGAGAGGGGCGCTCTTCAGCGCGGCACCGCCCTTCGCCGTGCGGGGCACCTCCCAGAGGATGTCGTGGTCGACGTCGATCTCCTCGACCTCGCCCCCGATCCCGCCGGGGGCGAGGCGACGGGCGACATCGGCCACCGCGGAGATCAGGTGCTCGTGGCGACGGTCCTCCCCGCCGCGCGCCTCGATGATCAGCTCGAAGCCCGGGTGCGAGGGCACGTAGGCGACGTCGCTCGGGTGCGGGAGCTCGAGGACGACGACACCGCGCGCGTCCGCGGGGAGCTGCTCCAGGATCCGCGCGATCGCGGGGGCCGCCGTCTCGTCGCCGGCGAGCAGGATGGCGTCGGTCCGGGCCGGCGGCACGAAGTCGATGCCATAGCTGACGCCGGTGTGCTCGGTGGTCGGGGCCAGGATGAGGACCTCGTCGCCCGCCTTGGCGTCGGCGATCCACGCGGACGCCGGGCCCATCACGTCGTGCGCGACCATGTCGATGTCGACCTCGCCGGCGGAGCTCCGCACCGCACGCGTCGTGTAAGTCCGCATGGCGGGACGCGTCTCCTCGGGCATGGCGCGCCAGCGGTCGTACCAGTCGGCATCCGTCGGCATCGCCTCCAGCGAGGCGGTCGGCGTCGGGAACATGATCTTGACCCGCTGGTCGAATCCGGGGTCGCCGTAGGCGCCGAGCGCCTCGTCGCGGAACGTGAACCGCCGGAAGCTGGGCGTGAGGTCGGTGACCGCCGCCACGGGGGCGCGGAAGAAGTTCATCGTGCTCAGGGACATGGGGATCTCGGCTTTCGTGCGGTCAGACGCCGGCGGGGACGTGATGGCGGCCGATGGGGAGGACCATCGGGCGGCCGGTGAGCGGATCGGGGATGACGCGGCTGTCCATGCCGAAGACGTCCTTGACGGTCTCGGCGGTCAGGATCTCGCCCGGTTCTCCGGCGGCGTACAGGCGCCCGCCGGCCATCGCGACGAGGTGGTCGGCGTAACGGGCCGCGAGGTTCAGGTCGTGGAGGACCATGACGATGGTCGTCCCCCGACGGCGGTTGAGGTCGGTGAGGAGGTCGAGGACGTCGACCTGGTGGCTGACGTCGAGGAAGGTCGTCGGCTCGTCGAGGAGCAGGACGTCCGTCTGCTGTGCGAGGGCCATCGCGATCCAGACCCGCTGGCGCTGGCCGCCGGACAGCTCGTCGACGGGGCGATCCGCGAGGGCGGCGGTGTCGGTGGCGTCGAGGGCCGCGGCCACGGCCTCGTCGTCGGCACGGCTCCAGCGGGAGAGCGGACCGTGGTGGGGCGTGCGCCCGCGGCCGACGAGGTCCGAGACGGCGATGCCCTCGGGGGCGATCGGGGACTGGGGGAGGAGGCCGAGTTCGCGCGCCACCTGCTTCGTCGGCAGCTTGTGGATGTCCTTGCCGTCCAGCAGCACCTGCCCCGCGCGGGGGGCCAGCAGTCGCGCCATCGACTTGAGCAGGGTCGACTTGCCGCACGCGTTGGCGCCGACGATCGCCGTGATCCGCCCGGGCGGGACGACGAGGTCGAGGTCGTCGACGATGAGGCGGTCGCCGTAGGCCAGCTTCAGGCCGGAGGCGTGGAGGGTACGTTCCGCGGTCATAGGGAGCCTCCCGAGCGGCTGCTGCGGATGAGAAGGAAGATCAGGTAGGGCGCGCCGAGGACACCGGTCACGACGCCCACGGGCAGACGCATCCCGAGCAGGTACTGCCCGGTGAGGTCGGCGATCAGCACCAGGAAGGAGCCGAACAGGCCCGCGACCAGGACGGGCGAGCCGACGGGGCCCAGCATCCGCGCGGCGATGGGGCCCGACAGGAAGGCGACGAAGGAGATGGGGCCGACGGCCGCCGTCGCGAAGGCGAGCAGCACGACCGCTGCGACGATGAGGAGGATGCGCCGCCGCTCGACGGGAACGCCGAGGGCGGCCGCCGCCTCGTCGCCCAGCCGCATGAGCTCCAGGTCGCGGGTCAGCCACAGCAGGACGGGGACGACGATGACCATCGCCCCTGCCAGCGGGACGACCTCGTTCCACGATGCGCTGTTGAGGCTGCCGGTGATCCACCGCATCGCGGCCTGCAGATCCCACTCGGCCGCGCGCGAGAGCACGTAGGCGACGACGCTGTTGAAGATCGCGGCGACACCGATGCCGATGAGGATGAAGCGCGCCCCGGCGCCGCCGTCCTTGAACGCGAGGAGGTAGATGGTCAGCGCCGTGCCCACCGCGGCGACGGTCGCGAGCACCGAGACGGCGGTCCCCGAGAGCGACAGGAAGACGATGCCCACGACGGCCGCCGCGCTCGCGCCCGCGTTGATCCCGATGATGTCGGGGCTGGCCAGCGGGTTGCGCAGCAGCGTCTGGAAGACCGCACCGCCCATGCCGAAGCACAGTCCCGTCAGCAGGGCGACGGTCGATCGCGGCAATCGCAGCTCGCCGACCGTGAAGGACGCACCCGGCACCGTCTGTCCGGTCATCACTGCCCACACCTCGGCGGGCGTGTAGAAGGTCTGTCCGACCATCAGCGAGACGAGATACGTCGCCAGCACGGCGACGAGGAGTCCGCCGGTGACGAGGATGCGGCGGCGCGCACGACGCGCCCGCCCCGACGTGACGGCGGTCAGGGTGGTCGGCGCGGGGGCGAGGGCGGTCACAGGGCACGCATCTTCTGTCGGCGGACGATGGCGATGAAGAAGGGAGCACCGATCAAAGCGGTGACGACGCCGACCTCGACCTCCTGCGGCCGCGCGATGACGCGTCCGACGACGTCGGCGACGGTGAGCAGACCTGCGCCGACGAGGGCCGAGACGGGGAGCAGCCAGCGGTGGTCGGGGCCGACGAGCAGGCGACAGACGTGGGGCACGATGAGTCCCACGAAGCCGATGGGTCCGGCGACCGCGGTGGCCGCGCCGCAGAGGATCACCGCGCCGAGGGCCGACAGCAGTCGCGCCGTCCGGACCTTCTGGCCGAGGCCGGTCGCGAGGTCGTCGCCGAGGGCGAGGGCGTTCAACGCCGCCGCCGAGGCGACGCAGATGACCATGCCGACGGCGAGGAAGGGGAGGACGAGGAGGATGTTCTGCGTCGTCGCGCCGCCCACGCCGCCGATCTGCCAGAACCGGAAGACGCTCATGACGTCGATCCGGGGGAGCAGGATCGCGCTGATGAGCGAGGTGAAGGCGACCGCGGTCGCGGCACCCGCGAGGGCGAGTTTGAGGGGGCTCGCGCCGCCGCGGCCGAGTGACCCGATGGTGTAGACGAAGAGTGCCGCGAGCGCGGCGCCCAGCATCGCGAGCCAGATGTAGCCCAGGGCGCTCGTCACGCCGAAGAAGGCGAGCCCGGTCACGACGGCGAGCGACGCGCCGCCGTTGATGCCGAGGATCTGGGGGTCGGCCAAGGGATTGCGGGTGACGCCCTGCATGACGGCACCGGCTACCGCGAGCGAGGCTCCGACCAGGAGGGCGAGGATGGTGCGGGGCACCCGGCGCGCGACGGCAGCGGCATCCGTCGTCGTCAGATCACCCGTCAGACCGGCGATGATCTGCGATGCGTCGACCGTCCGGTTGCCGAAGGTGACCGAGAGCACGCAGATGACCGCCACCGCGACCGCGAGGACCAGCACCCACAGCACGCGCCGCCGCCCCGACCGGCGTCGGAGGGACGCGGTCGAGGCGGCGGCGGGCGCGGGTGCGAGAGCGGTCATCGTGAGAGCGGCGAACCGTTCCGGATCAGTCGGAGACCTTGGCGGCCGCTTCGCCGATGAGGTCGACGTAGTCGGCCGTCAGCGAGTTCGGGATCGACAGCGGGCTCGGGTTGGCGGCGGCGGAAAGCGGCGCGTTTGCCAGCGGGAGGATGACCACGGAACCGTCGGCGACCGCAGGGATCCGCGACAGCAGCGGGTCGGCCTGCATCGTCGCCAGCGTCGTGTCGTCGCCGTAGGTCACCAGAACGTCGAGGTCGCTGAAGCGCTCGATCTCCTCGGTGCTGTTGGTGATCCAGAACTGATCGGTGTCCTTGGACTGCTCGACGACCGTGGATGCGGGCTCCATGCCGAGGTCCTGCAGGAACAGCTGGCGCGGGTCCTGCTCGGAGTAGAAGCCGATCTCCGCGAGGTTGGTCGCGTCGAACGTGCTGAACATGACGGTCTTGTCCGCGATGTCGGGCTGTCCCGCCGTGAGGTCGCCGAGCTGGGTGGTGAGGTCGTCGACGAGGGTCTCGGCCTCGTCCTTCAGGCCCAGCGCGGTGCCGTTGATGACGGTGAGCTCCTGCCAGGTGGTGCCCCACGCGACGTCGGGGTAGGCGACGACCGGCGCGATCTTGCTGAGGGTCTCGTACTCCTCTTTCGTCATGCCGGAGTACGCGGCGAGGATGACGTCGGGCGCCGTGTCGGCGATCGCCTCGTAGTCGAAGCCGTCGGCCTCGTCGAAGAGCACGGGGGTCTCGGCGCCCATCTCCTCGAGCTTGTCCTCGACCCAGGGGAGGATGCCGTCGCCGTCGTCGTCGCCCCAGGTGGCGGCGGGCATGCCGACCGGGACGACACCGAGGGCGAGCGCCGCCTCCTGATTGGCCCAGGACACCGTCGCGACCCGCTCGGGCTTGCTCTTGATCGTCGTCGTGCCGAACGCGTGCGTGATCGTGACGGGGAACGCGTCGCCCGACGCGGTGGCGCCGTCCGAAGACGTAGTCCCGGCGGGGGCAGCGGCCGTGGTGGCGCAGCCGGTGAGGAGGAGGGCGGATGCTGCGGCGAGGGCGAACGCAGTGCGGATGCGAGGCACGGAGGTCTCCTGGGAAGGTGATTAGGGTCGCCTAACCTTACAACGAACCCGGGGCGGGCGGAAACCGAGGAACCCATCCGGGACCGGCCTGATCGTCCTTGATCCGCGCCGTATACTGGGGGTTTGGCCACTCGGCCGCCTCCCCAGGAAGAACGGACGTCTGCTGTGCTCGCCGTGCACGATCTCGAGATCCGCGTCGGTGCGCGCACCCTCATGTCCGATGTCTCCTTCCGCGTCTCGCCGGGCGACAAGATCGGTCTCGTCGGGCGCAACGGCGCCGGCAAGACGACCCTGACCAAGGTGCTCGCCGGCGACCTGCTGCCCGCGGACGGCAAGGTCGACCGCAGCGGCGAGCTCGGGTACCTGCCGCAGGACCCGCGGTCGGGCGACCCCGAGATGCTCGCCCGCACCCGCATCCTCGACGCCCGGGGACTCGGCTCGCTCGTCGTCGGCATGCGCGAGACGGCCGACCAGATGGCATCGACGGATGCCGCCGTCGCCGACCGCGCCATGCGGAAGTACGCCTCGCTCACGGAGCGTTTCGAGGCGCTCGGGGGATACGCGGCCGAGGCGGAGGCGGCGTCGATCGCCCACAACCTCTCCCTGCCCGACCGGATTCTCGATCAGCCGTTGAAGACGCTGTCGGGTGGACAGCGGCGACGCATCGAGCTCGCCCGCATCCTCTTCTCCGACGCGCAGACGATGATCCTCGACGAGCCGACGAACCACCTCGACGCCGACAGCGTCGTGTGGCTGCGGGAATTCCTGAAGGGGTACAAGGGCGGGCTGATCGTGATCAGCCACGACATCGACCTCGTCGGCGAGACGGTCAACCGGGTGTTCTACCTCGACGCCATGCGTCAGGTCATCGACGTCTACAACATGAACTGGAAGAACTACCTGCGTCAGCGTGCGGCGGACGAGGAGCGGCGCCGCAAGGAGCGCGCGAACGCCGAGAAGAAGGCGACGGCGCTGCAGCAGCAGGCTGCGCGCTTCGGCGCGAAGGCGAGCAAGGCCGCCGCCGCGCACCAGATGGTGGCCCGCGCCGAGAAGCTGCTCGCCGGTCTCGACGACGTCCGTCAGGACGACCGGGTCGCGAAGCTGCGGTTCCCGAAGCCCGCCCCCTGCGGCAAGACACCGCTCATGGCGAAGAACCTCTCGAAGTCCTACGGCTCGCTCGAGATCTTCGCGGGCGTCGACCTCGCCATCGACCGCGGGTCGCGCGTCGTCGTCCTCGGGCTCAACGGCGCGGGCAAGACGACGCTGCTGCGCATCCTCGCGGGCGTCGACAAGGCGGACACCGGGATCATCGAGCCCGGTCACGGGTTGAAGATCGGGTACTACGCGCAGGAGCACGAGAACCTCGACGTCAGCCGCTCGGTCCTCGACAACATGATGTCGGCCGCGCCGGACATCACCGCCACCGAGGCGCGCAAGGTGCTGGGGTCCTTCCTGTTCACCGGCGACGACGTGCTGAAGCCGGCCGGGGTGCTCTCCGGCGGCGAGAAGACGCGACTGTCCCTGGCGACGCTCGTCGTCTCGTCGGCCAACATGCTGCTGCTCGACGAGCCCACGAACAACCTCGACCCGGCCTCCCGTGAGGAGATCCTCGGGGCGCTCGCGCACTACGAGGGCGCGGTCGTGCTCGTCTCGCACGACGAGGGCGCCGTGGAGGCCCTGAACCCCGAGCGTGTGCTGATCCTGCCCGACGGGGTCGAGGACATCTGGGGTCGCGACTACATCGACCTCATCACCCTGGCCTGACGGACGCCCGCCGGCGGCGGTCAGCGGGCGTCGAGGAGCTCGTCCTCGGCCTCCATGTCGCGGTCGCGTCGTCGCTGCGGCCGGGAAGGTCGCGTGCGCCCGCCGTCCTCCTCGTCCTCGCGCCGGTGTCGGATCTCGGTCCGGATCATGTACCAGATGAAGGCGAAGCCCATGACGGCGAAGAGGATCCACTGGATCGCGTACGAGAGGTACGGGCCGGGGTCGGCCGACGGATCCTCCAGCTGCTGCGGGCGTTCCGCCGGCGCGGGAGTCTCCTCGGTCATCAGGACGTAGGCGGAGTCGATCATGTCGCCCGCCTGGCCCGTCATCGGCGCGATGAGGGTGAGATCGATCCTGGCGACCTGCCCCTCGGGGGCGGAGCGACCCTCGCGCACTGGCGGCTCGCCGGGCTGCAGGCGGCCGACGACGGTGACCTCGCCCGTCGGCGGCGCGGGGACGCGGTCGGGCTCCGGCTGGTCGTCGCCGGGCGGGACCCAGCCCCGATCGATCACGACGACGCGACCGTCGTCCGTCCGGAACGGCACGAGCACCTCGAACGCGCTCGTGCCGCCGTGAGGCCGGTTGCGCACGAGCAGCGTCTGCTCCGTGAGGTACTCACCGCGGATCTCGACGGGACGCCACTCGTCGCTCGCGACGAGGTCCTGCCCGGCGGGGATGAGGTCGCGCAGGGCGACGGGCTCGCGCGAATAGTTGTCGGCGACGAGTGCGAGCTCGGCATCCCGTTCCGCGTTGCGCGAGAACTGCCAGTTGGACAGGAACGCGCAGGCGATCGCGAACACGATCGCCATGGCGACGTATCCGCTCCAGCGCAGCGCCGTGTCGCGGTTCACGAGGCGGGTGCGGTGTCGAGCGCGAGGACCTCGACGGGGAAGCTCCGCGACGCGAGGTAGTCGCGGAGGAACCCGACGTGGTCGGGGCAGGCGGTCCACACCTTGCGCCGGTCGGCCGAGTGGATGCGGGGATTCCGCCACACGACCTGCCACTGCGCGTCGGCGTGGCACCCCGCGCGCGAGCACTGCGGGCTGGTCATCGCTCCTCCCGGGGCCGGGTCTCTTGGATCCTGATCACGTTCTCGTCCGGTTTCGGCGGGGGAGCGGATGCCGTCGGTGCCGCGTCGATCTCGCGCGACGGGCGATCGGCCACGACGACCTCGTCGCCGTTGCCGACGTTGGCCACGACCACGGCGAGGTAGGGCAGGACCGCAGCGCCGGCCGCGAAGATCCAGGTCTGCCAGCCGTAGGGAGTGACGGTGACCATCAGGATGAAGCAGACCACGCGGACGGTCATCATGATGACGTAGCGACGGGTGCGCGAGCGTGCGTCGACCTCCGGCGCCGTGGCGAGCGAGGTCGCGGACGGTGTCGAGTCGTACTTGGTGCGGCGGGACGTGGGAGGGCTCCTAGGAGATCTGGCCCATGGACGGGATCGAGGCGGCGATCGCGATGGCCGCGATCACCCAGATGAGGATCAGCAGCAGCCAGAAGCCCGTGCCGATCCAGCCGATGATGGTGCCGGCGACGGCCATACCGCGGCCGTTCTCACCGGAGGTCTTGAGCTGCTTGAGTGACATGTGGCCCGTGATGACACCGGCGATCGAACCGATGAGGGGGATGAACGTCACTCCGGCGATCGAGGCGACGAGCGAGATGATCGCGAGGACGTTGTTGGGCCGGGGCGGGGCGTAGCCGTAGGCGGGCTGTCCGTAGGGCTGCTGCCCGTAGGCGGGCTGGGCGTACGGCTGCTGGCCGTAGGTCGGCTGCGCGTAGGGCTGCGGCGTGCCGGTCTGCTGCTCGCCGTAGGCGGGCTGTCCCTGCGCGGAGGGCGGCGCGTACGGCGGGGCGGGCGGGTACGCGGCGCCCGCGGCGGGCGGGGCCGGCGGCACGTCGGAGGGCTGCGGCGGGGTGTTCGTGGCGTCGGTCACGTCCGTCTCCTTCAGGCGAGGTGACCCCCAGCCTACCCGCCGTGCGCGCCGCTAGGCTGGTGCGGTTCACCCGGCTCGGAGCAAGGAGAAACATGTCCCACGAGCGCGTCGTCCTCGTCACCGGAGGCAACCGCGGCATCGGCCGCGCGATCGCCGAGCGATTCGTCTCGGAGGGCTACACGGTCGCCGTGACCGCTCGATCGGGCGAGGGTCCCGAGGGGACGCTGACGGTCCGAGCCGACGTCACCGACGCCGCCTCCCTCGATGCCGCGTACACCGAGGTCGAGCAGCAGCTCGGCCCCGTCGGGGTGGTCGTCGCGAACGCCGGGATCACGAAGGACACGCTGCTGCTGCGCATGACGGAGGAGGACTTCGACTCGGTCGTCTCGACGAACCTCGGCGGCGCCTTCCGCGTCGTCAAGCGCGCCGCCAAGGGGATGCTGCGGGCCAAGTGGGGCCGCGTCATCCTCATCTCCTCGGTCGTCGGCCTCTACGGCTCGGCCGGGCAGATCAACTACTCGTCCTCCAAGAGTGCGCTCGTCGGCTTCGCCCGCTCGCTGACCCGCGAGCTCGGGTCGCGGGGGATTACGGCCAACGTCGTCGCTCCCGGTTTCATCGAGACCGACATGACCGCAGCCCTTCCCGAGGACACGCAGGCGGAGTACAAGAAGAACATCCCTGCGGCGCGTTTCGGCGCAGCCGACGAGGTCGCCGCCGCCGTCGTCTGGCTCGCCTCCGACGACGCCGCTTACATCTCGGGCGCCGTCATCCCGGTCGACGGCGGCCTCGGCATGGGCCACTGACGGGTATCAGCGCACCGCTTCGATAATCCGCCGCGCCAGCTCGTCCGGCGCAGAGAACTGGGGCCAGTGACCGGTCCCCAGCCGGACCACCTCGGCTTCCGCGATCGCGGCGAATTCCGCGGCGAACGCGCCCCAGGCCGTCACCGCCTCTCGGAACGCCGCCTCGTCCAGGGACCCCATGAGGAGGGTGACGGGGACGCGGTGACGGTCGGTGCCCTCGAGCAACAGCGGATCGGTCGGGACGTGCCCGGGAACGGATGCCGTGAGCGGCGCCGTCCGCCGACGGGTCGCGTCGTCGAGGTCATCGACGTCCTCGGCATCGAAGAACTCCCAGCCGGGGAACGGGACGACGCCGTCGACGAGGGGGAACTCCGAGATGTCGGCGCCGGGAGGCGGAGGCGTCGTGTCGACGAACACCACCCGCGTCACCCGGTCGGCGCGGCGTTCGGCGGCGCCCCACGCGACGTTCCCGCCGCCGCTGTGACCGACGAGCACGACCGGACCGTCGATGCGGTCGATCTCGTCGACGACCGCGTCGACCCAGTCCGTGAGACGGACCTCGGATGCCGGGGCGCCCACGCCCGGCATCGTGAGCGGATGCGGGGAGTGGCCCGCGTCGCGCAGTGCGGGGACGACGTCGTCCCATGACGCGGCCGTCAACCAGAGTCCGGGGATGAGGATGATGTCCATGGCGGCGACGCTACCCGCGGTCGCCGACATCCGGCGGTACCCCGGTATCGGATCAGGGGAGGAGGGGGATGAGGGCGGCGAGATCGACCGGACCGACGACGAGGTCGGCACGACGGCGGACGGCGGGTTTCGCGTTGAACGCGACACCCAGGCCGGCGGCATCCATCATCAGGAGGTCGTTCGCCCCGTCGCCGACCGCGATGGTCGCCGCCGGCGCCAACCCGTAGGTCTGCGCCCACTCGCGCAGCGCCTCGGCTTTGCCGGCCGCATCGACGATCGGACCGTCGACGACGCCGGTGAGCGCGCCGCTCGAGACCGCCAGCCGGTTGGCTCGCCAGACGTCGACGCCGAGCGAGGGGGCGACGGTGTCGAGGATCTCGTGGAAGCCCCCCGACACGACGGCCGCGACGCCGCCCCGGTCGTGGATCGCGGCGATCAGCTCGTGTACGCCCGGCGTCGGCTCGACGCGCGACAGCACCCGTGCGAAGGAGGCGACCGGGACGCCGGTCAGCTGCTGCACCCGGGAGCGCAGACTCGTCGCGAAATCGACCTCACCGCGCATCGCCGCCTCGGTCGCGGCGGCGACCTCCGCACCGCGGCCGGCCTCATCGGCGATGAGCTCGATGACCTCGTTGCGGATGATCGTGGAATCGGCGTCGAACACGACGAGGAATCGGGCGTCAGGCACCCGACCACGCTAGCGGCTCCATCGCCGGGCCCCGCGCTCAGGAGGTGATGCGGATGTTCTTCCCCACGACGGTGAGTCCGCTGTCGGTGACGGTGAACCCGCGCGACAGATCGAGCTCGCGGTCGACGCCCACGGTGGCACCGGGGTCGATCACGACGTTCTTGTCGAGGATCGCGCGGTGCACACGTGCGCCGGCACCGACGCTCACGTGATCGAAGAGGACCGAGTCGGTGATGGTCGCACCGCCGCCCGAGAGCGTCCACGGACCCAGCACGCTCCGCTCGAGATGCGTGCCCGAGAGCACGCAGCCCAGCGACACGATCGAGTCGATCGCGTTCCCGATCCGCCCCATCCCGTCGCGGACGAACTTCGCGGGCGGGGAGTTCACCGACTGCGACCGGATGGGCCAGTCCATGTTGTAGAGGTTGAAGACCGGCAGCGCGGAGATGAGGTCCATGTGCGCGTCGAAGAACGAGTCGATCGTCCCCACGTCGCGCCAGTAGTCGCGGTCGCGGTCGGTGGAGCCGGGCACGTCGTTGCGCTTGAAGTCGTAGACTGCGGCCTCGCCCCGGGAGACGAAGTAGGGGATGATGTCGCCGCCCATGTCGTGGTTCGAGGTCGGCAGCTCACCGTCGGCCTCGACGGCCTCGATCAGCGCGTCGGTGTCGAAGACGTAGTTGCCCATCGAGGCGAGCACCTCGCCGGGGCTGTCGGGCAGCCCGGTGGGGTTCTGCGGCTTCTCGAGGAAGTCCCGGATCGTGACGCCGTCGGCGGGGTCCACGTCGATCACGCCGAACTGGTTGGCCAGCCCGATGGGCTGACGGATGCCGGCCACCGAGGCGCGCGCGCCCGAGGCGATGTGCGCCTCGATCATCTGCTGGAAGTCCATGCGGTACACGTGATCGGCGCCGATGACCGCGACGATGTCGGGCTTCTCGTCGTGGATCAGGTTGAGGGACTGGAGGATCGCGTCGGCCGACCCCGAGAACCATCGTTTGCCGAGCCGCTGCTGTGCGGGCACGGAGGTGACGTAGGCCCCGAGCAGAGCCGACATGCGCCACGTCTGCGACACGTGACGGTCGAGGCTGTGCGACTTGTACTGCGTCAGGACGACGATTTGGCGGAGCTCGGAGTTGATGAGGTTCGAGATCGCGAAGTCGATCAACCGGTACTGCCCGCCGAAGGGGACGGCGGGTTTCGCGCGGTCCTGGGTGAGCGGCATGAGTCGCTTGCCCTCGCCGCCGGCGAGGACGATACCGAGAACCTTCGGGGATGCTGGCATGTGCTCACACTATGTGTCTTTCCGAGGGTCCGACTAGGACTGTAACGCCGTGTCCCGGTGCCCTAGAGTTCGGTCCATGCGCGTCGACATCGTCACGAAGGAATACCCGCCCGAGATCTACGGCGGGGCCGGTGTCCATGTGACCGAATTGGTGAAGGCGCTCCGCTCCCGCATGGAGGTCCAGGTCCGTGCCTTCGGCGCCGAGCGCGACGAGGCCGACACCACGTCCTATGCCGTCCCTGCCGGCCTGTCGGCGTCGAACCCCGCGCTGCAGACCCTCGGGACCGACCTCGAGATCGTGGGCGACGTCGCAGGCGCGGACGTCGTGCACAGTCACACCTGGTACGCCAACTACGCCGGGTTCCTCGCCTCGATGCTCCACGGTGTGCCGCACGTCGTGACCGCGCACTCCCTCGAGCCGCTGCGTCCGTGGAAGGCCGAACAGCTCGGCGGCGGCTACGCGCTCTCGAGCTACGTCGAGAAGACCGCCTACGAGAACGCCGCCGCGGTGGTCGCCGTCAGCGACGGGATGCGGCGCGACATCCTCCGGAGCTATCCGGCCCTCGACCCCGCCAAGGTGCGGGTCATCTACAACGGCATCGACGTCGACGCCTGGCAGCCCCGCGAGGACCCGGAGCTCCTGTCGCGGTGGGGCATCGACCCGTCCCGGCCGTCGGTCGTCTTCGTGGGGCGCATCACCCGCCAGAAGGGTCTGCCGTACTTCCTGCGCGCCGCCGAGCTCCTGCCGCCCGAGGTGCAGCTCATCCTGTGCGCCGGGGCCCCCGACACGCCGGAGATCATGGCCGAGGTCCAGGGGCTCGTCCAGCAGCTCCAGCGCAGCAGGGAGGGAGTCGTCTGGATCGAGGAGTTCCTGCCGCGCCCGGACCTGTGCGCGATCCTCTCCTCCGCGACGACGTTCGTCTGCCCGTCCGTCTACGAGCCGCTCGGCATCGTCAACCTCGAGGCGATGGCGTGCGGCGCGGCCGTCGTCGGCACGGCGACCGGCGGCATCCCCGAAGTCGTCATCGACGGTGTCACCGGTCGCCTCGTCGAGATCGAACAGGTTGAGGACGGCACCGGGACACCCGTCGATCCGGAGAAGTTCGTCGCCGACCTCGCCGCGACCCTGACCGAGGTCGTCTCCGACCCGGAGCGGGCACGGGCCTACGGCAGGGCGGGCCGGGAGCGCGCGGCATCCGCTTTCAGCTGGGAGGCGATCGCCGACGAGACCGCCGCGCTCTACCGGGAGGTCGTCGCGGCCGCTCGGGAGGGCTCCGGCGCTCGATAGGCTGGGGCCATGCCTCAGGTGCTCGAACTCGCCGATGTCGTCGTCCGCCGCAACGCCCGCAACATCGTCGACGGGATCGACTGGACGGTCGAGTCCGACCAGCGCTGGGTGGTGCTCGGCCCCAACGGCGCCGGCAAGACGACGGTGCTGCAGCTCGCGGCGACACTCGTCCACCCCACCTCCGGCGCCGTCACCGTCCTCGACGAGCGGCTCGGACGCACCGACGTCTTCGACCTGCGCCCGCGGATCGGCTTCGCGTCGTCGGCGATGGCCAAGCGCGTGCCCCAGGACGAGACGGTGCTCGACGTCGTCCTCACGGCGGCCTACTCGGTCCTGGGCCGGTGGCGCGAGGACTACGAGGCGATCGATGAGCGCCGTGCGCGTCGCGTGCTGGGGGAGTGGGGTCTTGCGGACCTCGCCGACCGCACCTTCGGGACGCTCTCCGACGGTGAGCAGAAGCGGGTGCAGATCGCCCGTGCCGTCATGACCGACCCCGAGCTGCTGCTGCTGGACGAGCCGACCGCCAGCCTCGACCTCGGCGCCCGCGAGGAGCTGCTGTCCCTCCTCGGCGGGTACGCCCGGGAGGAGTCGACGCCGGCCATGATCATGGTCACCCACCACGTCGAGGAGATCCCCGTCGGCTTCACGCACGTCCTCCTGCTGCGCGAGGGAGCCGCGGTCGCGCAGGGGCCGATCGCCGAGACCCTGACGGCGGAGAACCTCACGGCCACCTTCGGTCTGCCCATCACGCTGACGGCCGAGGACGGCCGGTTCGCCGCTCGCGCGGCATCCTGATAGAATCTTGCGTTGGCGCGCTCGCGCCGCAGACTTCCACCCGCATCTGGCAAAATCCAGGGCACTTCGTGAGGAACCCAATGAAGACTGACATCCACCCCGAGTACCGCGCCGTCGTGTTCCGCGACCTCGGCTCCGGCGAGACCTTCCTGACCCGTTCGACGGTCTCGAGCGACAAGACGATCGAGCTGGACGGCGAGACCTACCCCGTCATCGACGTCGAGATCTCGTCCGCCTCGCACCCGTTCTACACGGGCAAGCAGCGCATCATGGACTCGGCCGGCCGCGTCGAGAAGTTCAACCAGCGCTTCAAGAACTTCGGCAGCAAGTAAGCAGCCGTCACCGAAGGCCCCGCTCCGGCGGGGCCTTCGTCGTACCCCGGTGCGATCAGCGGATCGGCCAGCTGCCGTCGAGGGCGTCCTCGGGGTCGAGGCGGCCGATGCTGATGAAGTACTCCGTGAGGCTCTCGGCCTGCGCCCTGGCCCAGGACACCTGCTGCGTGTGGAGTTCGACAGACCCCAGCTCGAGCCCGTACCGGGCGGCGATGGCCTGTGCGACCCGGCCCGCCGCCACGGCGTCGGCCGCGGCGTCGTGAGCGCCCTCAAGCGGGACCGCGTAGTGGGCTGCGACAACCTCGAGCGTGCGCTTGCCGCGGCGATAGCGGTCGTAGGTCTTGTCCACCACGAGGGGGTCGATGACAGGTGACGGGGCGGCGATAGGTTCCACGGAGTGGCGCAGCGCCTCGTACTTGAGCATCGAGAAGTCGAAGGGCGCGTTGTAGGCGACGACCGGGATTCCGCGGTCGAAGAGCTCGCGCAGGGCAGCCGTCACCTCGGCGACGACCTCCGCGGCAGAACGGCCGGCAGCGCGTGCGTGGTCCGTCGTGATCCCGTGCACGGCGGTCGCGCCGGCCGGGATCTCGACGCCCGGGTCGGCGAGCCAGTTCCGAGCGGAGACGACGCGTCCGCTCGCGTCCAGCACCCCGACGTGCGCGGTGACGATGCGGTCCTCGCGGACGTCGATCCCCGTCGTCTCGAGGTCGAACACCCCGAGGGCGCCGACGCCCGGCGGGTCATCGGCGACAAGCCCGGGCGCGGAGTCGTGGTCGGGGCCGTTGTCCCCGTCCCACGCGTCGTCGTCCCACAGGGGGATCGACTGCCAACTCACCACGCTCCGACCGTAGGACGAGCCTCCGACATCCCTCGGGCGGCGCGCCGCGCTCGTAGACTCGTGGAGTGACCGTCGCCAGCCCGTACGCCGACCGCTTGCGCGCGATCTCTGTTCAGCGCCACGAGGTGACCGTCGCGGATGTACCGACGGCCTACTGGGTCTACGGACCGGATGACGCGGCCACGACGATCCTCGCCGTCCACGGATTCCGGGGGGAGCACCACGGCCTCGAGCCGGTCGTCGCCTTCCTCGACGACGTGCGCGTCGTCTCACCCGACCTGCCGGGGTTCGGCGAGACCCCCGCGCTGCCCGGCCGGCACGATCTGGCCGGCTACGCCGACTGGCTCACGGCCTTCGCCGCCACGGCGGCGCCGGGAGCCGTCGTCCTGGGGCACTCGTTCGGGTCGATCGTCTCGGCGGCCGCTGTGGCCCGCGGGCTCCCGACGCCGCGGCTGATCCTCGTGAACCCCATCGGCGCACCGGCGCTCGAGGGGCCCCGCGGCATCCTCACCCGTCTCGCGATCTTCTACTACCGGGCCGGAGCGCGCCTGCCGCGCCGCCTGGGCGACGCGCTGCTGCGGAACCCGCTCATCGTGCGGGTCATGAGCATCGCAATGGCCAAGACGCGCGACAAGGACCTCCGCGCGTTCATCCACGACCAACACGACACCTACTTCTCGCGCTTCGCCGATCGGGACACCCTCTCCGAGGCGTTCGTCACCTCGGTGTCGAACGACGTCCGGGCCGCGGCCCCCGACATCGCGGTGCCGACGCTGCTCATCGCCGCGGAGAACGACGACATCACGCCGCTGTCGGCGCAGTACGCGCTGCAGAAGTTGTTCCCGCACGCGGAGCTCGTCGTGATCCCCGGTGTGGGGCACCTCATCCACTACGAGACGCCGCAGGCTGCGGCATCCGCCGTCACGCGCTTTCTTCGGCCTTCCGGCGCCGATACGCCATGACGTTCATACGGTTGCCGCAGTTGCCGGTGTCGCAGTAGCGCTTCGAGCCGTTCTTCGAATAGTCGATGTAGACGGCCTCGCAGTCGTCGGCCGAGCATACCCGCACGCGGTCGAACTCGTCCGAGCGGATGACGTCGACGAACGCCATCGCGACCTCCACGGTGATGCGCGTCGCGAGCGGCGCCGCGTCGTCGGTCGCGTGGATGTGCCAGTCGTAGGAGTCGTGGATGACGAGCTGGGGAAGCGCCTTCCCCTCGCGCAGCATCGCGTTGACGATGGGCACCGCCGCCACCCGGTCGCCGGCCCACAGCATCCGCAGTCGCGTGCGTGCGGCACGCAGCTCGGACAGTTCGACGTCGTCCCGGCGGATCACGCCGCTGTAGGGGAACTCCTGCAGGAACGCGCTCAGGTCGTCGAGGGTCGCCAGCCTGTCGACGCCCTCGCCGTCGATCTCGGGGAGGGAGTTCACAAGCGCCGTCGCGGCACGCAGCGAGATCTCGGTGTCATGGATGAACATGGTCTTGACTCCTGACGCGGGGGATCGCTACTGTCACCAGTGTAATGACGCTTAGGTCATGACTCACGGACCGCACCCCCGAGGACGATCGATGACGCACACCGCGCCCGTCCGGCTCGCCGCCGACCCCGCCCCCGTCGTGCGGCGCACGCCCTCGAGCGGACTGCTGCTGGCGGTCACGAGCGCGCTGACGTTCTCGATCAGCGGCCCGATCGCCAAGCCGCTCCTCGAGGGCGGCTGGTCGCTCGCGGCCGTGCTGGCGATCCGGATGGGTGTCGCGGGCCTCGTCCTCTCGCCCGCGCTCGTGCGCACGCTCCGCCGCCGCCCGGACTTCCTGCGGGTGCACTGGCTCTCGCTCGTCGCCTTCGGGCTCATCCCGGTGGTGGGATGCCAGGTCTTCTACTTCTCGGCCCTGCAGCGGATGCCGGTGGGCGTCGCCCTGCTCATCCAGTACCTCGCGCCGGTCATGCTCGTCCTCTTCGTCTGGGCGAGGACGCGCCGCGCGCCGTCGCGCACCGTCCTCATCGGGTCGGTCGTCGCCATGGCCGGCCTCGTCCTCGTCGTCGACATCGCCGGTGCGCGCTTCGATCTGCTCGGCACGGCGTTCGCCCTCCTGGCGGCGGTGTGCGCGTGCGTGTACTTCGTCATGAGCGAGCGCACCGGGGACGACCTGCCGCCGCTCGCCCTGGCGGCCGGAGGGTTGCTCGTCGGGACGGTGACGATCCTGGCCCTGGCGGGTGTCGGCATCCTGCCACTCACCGTGTCGGGCGCGCCGGTCGAGCTCCTCGGGATGAGTGCTGCGCCGCTGGTCCCGCTGCTGCTCGTCGGGCTCTGCACGGCGATGGGGTACGCGTTCGGCGTCATGGCGGTCCCGAGGATCGGGTCGCGGCTGGCCTCGTTCGTCGGGCTGTCCGAGGTGCTGTTCGCGCTGAGCTTCGCGTGGCTGCTGCTGGGGGAGGCGCCTGCGCCGGTCCAGTTCGTGGGTGGCGCGCTCATCCTGGTGGGCGTGGTCCTCGTCCGTGTCGAGGAACGCGCGCCCGCCGATGTCAGTTCCCCCGCCGAGCCGCTGCCAGGAGAGGTCGGACCCGGTAACCGATGACCTCGCCCATGGCGAGGGAGGTCTCGGTGCGCTCGACGCCGTCGATCGCGAGGATGCGCGCGTCGATGTCGAACAGGTGCTGCGTGTCGCGCGCCGCGACCCGCACGAGCAGGTCGACGGGTCCGCTCAGTCCGTGGCACTGGACCACTTCGGGGATCTCCTGCAGTTCGTCGGTGATCCGCGGCAGATCCGCCTGGCGCACCTGGACGTGCAGGATCGCGTCGATCGCATAGCCCAGCGCGGCGGGCGACATCGCGCGCTCGAACGAGAGGAAGACCCCCGATCGCTCGAGCTTGGCCATGCGGGCCTGGACGGTGTTGCGGGAGAGCCCGAGTCGCTCGGCGAGCGCGACCACGGTGGCACGGTGGTCCTCGGCGAGGGCGTTCATAAGCTCGAGATCCACGTGGTCGAGGGCGCTCATAGTGCCACACCATAGCAGGGGGGTCGCGGCGCCGCTTACGCATCCTGCTCAATGTTGCGCGTGATGCTTGAGCGAGGTGCGATGTCGGCATACTCTCGCAGCATCCGGCGACGAAGCCGGTGTTCTGCGCCGGTCACCCGTCCACAAGACGCGTGTCCGCGATCAGAGAGGGACGATGATGACCGATACTCTGACCCCCGCCGCGTCGGTGGCGAGCGACACCGAGGACGTGGCCCGTCTTCTCGACCACGAGGGCCGCCGCGTCCGCGACGAGCGGCTCGACCCGTGGGCCGCCGACGTCGACGCCGCGATGCTCCGACAGGTCTACCGCGACATGTTCCTGACCCGCCGCCTCGATGCCGAGGGCGTCGCGCTGCAGCGCCAGGGCCACTTGGGCCTCTGGGCGCCGGCGCAGGGTCAGGAGGCCGTGCAGGTCGGCACCGCCTGGGCCTGCCACGACGACGACTTCCTCTTCCCCAGCTACCGCGAGATCGGCATCGAGGTCGTCCGCGGCGTGAAGCCCCGCGACTTCGTCATGGTGTGGCACGGCGCCGAGCACGCCAGCTGGGACCCCGCCGACGTCCACGTCGCGAACCCGCAGATCATCATCGGCGCGCAGAGCCTCCACGCCGTCGGGTACGCCATGGGCATCCAGCGCGACGGCGGCGACCAGGTCGCGGTCGCCTACTTCGGCGACGGCGCGACCAGCCAGGGCGACGTCAACGAGGCGATGGTCTTCGGCTCGGCCTTCGCGGTGCCCGTCGTGTTCGTCTGCTCCAACAACCAGTGGGCGATCTCCGAACCCGTCGGACTTCAGTCGCGGACACCGATCGCCGGCCGCGCGCCGGGCTTCGGCATCCCGAGCCTGCGCGTCGACGGCAACGACGTCCTCGCGTGCATCGCGGCGATGCGCTGGGCGGCCGACCACGCCCGCAGCGGCCGAGGTCCCGCGTACCTCGAGGCCGTCACCTACCGCGTCGGACCGCACACCACCTCGGACGACCCCACCCGCTACCGCGACGCGGACGAGGTGGCGTATTGGCGGGCGCGCGACCCCCTCGCCCGGGTCGAGGCGTACCTGCGGTCCCTCGGTGCGTTCGACGACGCCTTCGCCGAGGCGTTGACGGCGGATGCCGACCGCTTCACGGCGGCGATGCGCAGCGCCGTCGTGGGGGCCGCCGCCCCCGAGCCGCTGCGCGTGTTCGACCACGTGTACGCGGAGCCCCACAGCGGGCTCGACGAGCAGCGCGCCGGGTTCGCCGCCTACCTCGACGGCTTCGCCGAAGGAGGGGCGCGATGACCGAGCTCACGATGGGCAAGGCCCTCACCGCCGCCATGCGTCGCGCCATGACCGATGACGACCGCGTGCTCGTGATGGGGGAGGACATCGGACGCCTCGGCGGCGTGTTCCGCATCACCGACGGTCTGCAGGCCGAGTTCGGACCCCGCCGTGTGGTCGACACCCCGCTCGCGGAGTCCGGCATCGTCGGCACCGCCGTCGGTCTCGCCTTCCGGGGCTTCCGGCCGATCGTCGAGATCCAGTTCGACGGGTTCGTCTACCCCGCCTTCGACCAGATCGTCAGTCAGGTCGCGAAGCTGCACTACCGCACGCAGGGACGCGTGAAGATGCCGATCACGATCCGCATCCCCTGGGCCGGCGGCGTGGGGGCCGCCGAGCACCACTCCGAATCGCCCGAGGCGTACTTCGTCCACACCGCGGGTCTGCGCGTGGTGGCCGTGTCGAATCCGCAGGACGCGTACACGATGCTCCGCCAGGCGATCGCGAGCGACGACCCGGTCGTCTTCTTCGAGCCGAAACGGCTGTACCACGCCAAGGGCGAGGTCGATCTCGACGGCGACATCGCCGACGCGCCGCCCCTCGGCCTCGCGCGCGTCGTCCGGGAGGGCACCGACGTGACGATCGTCACTTACGGCTCGCAGGTGACGACGGCGATGGATGCCGCGCTCGCCGCCGAGGACGAGGGACTCTCGCTCGAGGTGATCGACCTGCGGTCGCTGTCCCCGGTCGACTACGGGACCGTGGCGGCCTCCGTCCGGCGCACGGGTCGCGTCGTGGTCACGCACGAGGCGTCCCGTGAGGCCGGCGTCGCCGCCGAGGTGATCGCGAGCATCACGGAGAAGTGCTTCCACTACCTCGAAGCGCCGCCGCTGCGGGTGACCGGGCACGATGTGCCGTACCCGCCGGCGAAGCTCGAGCAGCACCACCTGCCCGACCTGGATCGGATCCTCGACGCCGTCGACCGCGTCATGGGGCGTGCCGGGATGCCGGAGGTGACCGCGTGATCACCGACTTCCGCCTTCCCGACTTGGGGGAGGGCCTCGTCGAGGCCGAAATCGTGCAGTGGCACGTCGCCGCGGGTGACGAGGTCACGCTGAATCAGACGATCGCCGAGGTCGAGACGGCCAAGGCCGTCGTCGAACTTCCGTCCCCCTTCGCCGGCACCGTCTCGGCGATCCGTCACGCCGAGGGCGACGTCGTCCCCGTCGGCGAGGTGCTCATCTCGTTCGACGTCGAAGGATCGGATGCCCTGGTCCCCGAGACCGCGGAGAAGCGCGAGCCCAACCTGGTCGGCTACGGGGCGGCGCCCCGCAGCACCGCCCGCCCGCAGCGGCGGGCTCGGGCGGGGGCGGCGGGCGACGCCGTGGACCTGGCCGTCCGCGAGGCCGCGCCGCACGACGCGATCGCGCCGAGCGCCCCCGAGCGCGAGCCGCGCGAGCGCCCCCGGTCCACGCCGCCGGTGCGCAAGCTGGCCCGCGACCTCGGGGTCGACCTCGACCTCGTGGCCGCGAGCGGGGTGGACGGTCTCATCACGCGCGACGACGTCGAGGCTTACGCCGCCCGCACGGCCCCGGCGACCCCCGAGGCTCCGCGCGGGCCCGTGCCGCCGACCGCGGCACCCGTCGCCGGCGCGGCCGACGACGAGCGCATCCCGATCCGCGGGGTGCGCAAGCACACGGCCGACGCGATGGTGCGCTCCGCGTTCACCGCCCCGCACGCGGCGACCTTCCTCACCGTCGACGTGACGGCATCCGTCGCCTTCGTGGCGGGTCTGCGGGCCGACGCCCGCTACGCGGAGCGCCGGGTCGGGATCCTGGCGGTCGCCGCGAAGGCGGTCTGCCTCGCGCTGCGCCGCACGCCGGAGTTGAACGCGACGTGGGACGACGCGGCGGGCGAGATCGTCCGCTTCGCGAAGGTCAACCTCGGCATCGCCGCGGCGACCGAGCGCGGACTCGTCGTTCCTTCGGTGAAGGATGCCGGCGGGATGCCGCTCCTCGAGCTCTCCGACGCGATCCGCGCCCTCGCGGACACGGCACGGGCGGGCAAGGCCACTCCGGCGGACCTGTCGGGCGGCACCTTCTCGATCACCAACTACGGGGTGTTCGGCGTCGACGCCGGCACACCCATCCTCGTGCCGGGGGAGGCCGGCATCCTCGGTCTCGGAGCGGTGCAGCGCCGGCCCTGGGAGCACGAGGGCGGCGTCGCGCTGCGCGACGTCATGACGCTGAGCCTGTCGTTCGACCACCGGCTGGTCGACGGCGCCGAGGCGGCTCGGTTCCTCACCGACGTGGGTGACGTCCTGCGCGACCCGGCCCGGGCGATGGTGTTCGCATGAGCCTGTCGATGTCGGGATACGGTCTCAGCGAGGAACAGGTCGAGCTCGCCGGTCTCGTGCGCTCGTTCGCCGACGAGGTGGTCGCGCCGGTGTCGTACGAGGCGGATCGCACGAAGACCCTGCCGATGGACGTCGTCGCCCAGATGGGCGACATGGGACTGTTCGGCCTCCCGTTCCCCGAGGAGGTCGGCGGGCAGGGCGGCGACTACGTCACGCTCGGACTCGCCATCGAGGCGCTCGCGCGCGTCGATCAGTCCATCGCCATCACGCTGGAGGCCGGTGTCAGCCTCGGGGCGATGCCGATCTTCCGCTTCGGGACCGACGCGCAGCGCGAGGAGCACCTGCCCGACCTGCTGGCGGGTCGTGCGCTCGCCGGGTTCGGTCTGACCGAGCCGGAGGCGGGATCGGATGCCGGGGCCACCCGCACGACCGCGCGTCTCGACGGCGGCGAATGGGTGATCGACGGGGCCAAGCAGTTCATCACCAACTCGGGCACCCCGATCACGCGCTTCGTCACCGTCACCGCCGTCACGGGGGAGCCGGGTTCCGCGACGCGGGAGATCTCGACGATCATCGTCCCGAGCGGCACCCCGGGGTTCACGGTCGGCCCGGCGTACGACAAGGTCGGCTGGCATGCGAGCGACACGCATCCGCTCGTCTTCACGGGCGCGCGCGTCCCGGAGGGGAACCTCCTGGGGGAGCGCGGCCGCGGTTTCGCGAACTTCCTGCACATCCTCGACGAGGGTCGGATCGCGATTGCGGCGCTCGCCACCGGTGCCGCGGAGGGATGCCTCGAGGCGGCCGTCGACTACGCGAAGAGCCGTGTCGTGTTCGGGGAGTCGCTGGGCAGCAGGCAGGCGATCCAGTTCATGCTGGCCCGCATGCAGCAGCGCGGGCACGTGTCGCGGCTGGCCTGGCTGCACGCGGCGCGTCTGCGCGACGCCGGCCTGCCGTTCAAGACCGAGGCCGCCATCGCCAAGCTCACCTCGAGCGACGCCGCGATGGACAACGCACGCGATGCGACGCAGATCTTCGGCGGCAACGGGTTCATGAACGAGTACCCCGTCGCCCGGCACTTCCGCGACTCGAAGATCCTCGAAGTGGGGGAGGGGACGACCGAGGTGCAGCTGCTCCTGATCGCCCGATCGCTCGGGCTCGCCTGATCGTCAGACGGGGACGGCGGAGGTCTCGAGCAGGATGAGACCCTCCGGCTCGACGCGGAAGCTGTGAGCCGACCCGTTGAGGATCTTGTGGCCTCGGCCGGGGTGCACGCCGTCGGTCACGTGCTCCATGACGGCGCGGATGAGCGCGCCGTGGGCGACGACGATGAGGTCGGGGGCGTGCGGATCGTTCTCGCGCCGGGCGCGCTCGACGACCTCCTGTAGTGCGGCGAGCGCGCGGACCGCCACGGCATCGCGGGATTCGGCGCCTGGCACGACGGCCGTGTCCCAGGGTCCCCAGCGCTCGGCGAACTCCACGTCGGTGACGCCCTCGGCCTCGCCGTACGAGCGCTCCCGCAGGCCGATGTGGGTGGTCGGCTCCGGCAAGCCCAGCTCCGCGGCGATGATGCGGGCGGTCTCATGCGCGCGGGACAAGTCGCTCGAGACCACGACGGTCGTGCTCGCGCGCGTCACGCGCTCGGCGAGGTCATGGGCGGCGGCACGTGCCTGGATCCGGCCGGTGTCGTTGAGCGGGATGTCCGTCGAGCCCTGGATGCGGCGGGCGCGGTTCCAGTCGGTCTCGCCGTGGCGTACGAGGGTGAGGATCGTCACCCCACGAGCCTACGCGGGGCGCGGTGTCAGCCCGCCGAGAGGGCCCGGCTCAGCGCCGTCAGCACCTCGGAAGTGCCGGCGTCGATCTTCACCGTCGCCCGCGCGTCACCGCGGGTCTGCCCGCGGTTGACGATGACGACCGGGAGCTTGCGGCGCCGCGCCCGGTCGAGCAGCCGGATGCCGGAGTTCACGACGAGCGACGAGCCGGCGATCAGCAGGGCGGTGCTGGCGCGCACGAGCTGCTCGGCCTCGCGGAACTTCTCCAGCGGGATGTACTCGCCGAAGAAGACGACTTCGGGCTTCAGCATCCCGCCGCACACCGAGCAGTCCGGGACGACGAAGCCGTCGCTGCGACCCGGCAGGACGTCCCCGTCGGGACCGAGCTCGACGCTGTCGGGCACGGTGATCCACGGGTTGTCGCGTTCGATGCGCTCGGCGAGGTCGCGCCGGTCGAAGACCTGACCGCAGTGCAGGCAGCTCACCCGCCGCATCGTGCCGTGCAGCTCGACGACCCGGCGGCTGCCGGCGCGCAGGTGGAGCCCGTCGACGTTCTGCGTGATGACGCCGGTCGCGACCCCGGACCGCTCGAGGTCGGCGAGCGCGCGGTGCCCGTCGTTGGGGGCGGCGGCGGCGAAGGTGCGCCAGCCGAGGTGACTGCCCACCCAGTACCGCCGCCGGGAGGCGTCGTCGGCGAGGAACTCCTGCGCCGTCATGGGGGTGCGGACGGGGGCGCCCTTGCCGCGGTAATCGGGGATGCCCGAATCGGTCGAGACCCCGGCGCCGGTGAGGACGGCGACGCGGCGCCCGGCGAGCGCGTCGACCGCGCGTTCCACGGCGGCGCTCGTCGCGGCATCCAGGTCCAGCACGCTCATGGCCCTCCTCGGTTTCCGAGCCTACGCCGTCGCGGTTTCGCGCAGATCACGCCGCGGCGCCCGTGACAGCATGGGTGCATGACGACGACCCGGATCGACGATCCCGCCGATCCGCGCCTGTCGGACTACCGCGACCTCACCGACACGGCGCTGCGGCGCGTCGCCGAACCCGCCGGGGGCCTCTACATCGCCGAATCGGCGAAGGTCATCTCCCGTGCGGTCGCGGCGGGGCACCGTCCCCGCTCCCTGCTCGTGCAGGAGAAGTGGCTCGACGACGCGCTCCCGCTCGCCGGCGACGCCCCCGTCTACGTCGTGCCGGACACCGTCGCCGAGCAGGTCACGGGCTTCGCCGTCCACCGGGGTGCGCTCGCCGCCATGCATCGCCCCGCGCTCCCGGATCCCGCCGCGCTCCTCGAGGGTGCGCGCACGGTCGTGGTCCTCGAGGACATCGTCGACCACACGAACGTGGGGGCCGCGTTCCGCGCCGCCGCCGCCCTCGGCGCGGACGCCGTGCTCGTCAGCCCGCGCTGCGGCGATCCGCTGTACCGCCGGAGCGTGCGGGTGAGCATGGGCACCGTCTTCCAGGTGCCGTGGACGCGGTTGCCCGGATGGGATGCCGCGTCGCCGCTGTTCGCGGCCGCCGGCATCCACCTGGCGGCTCTCGCGCTGGCCGAGGACGCGGTGCCCCTGGACGCGTTCGCCGCAGCGCGACCGGAGCGGCTCGCCGTGCTCATGGGGTCTGAGGGCGAGGGGCTGTCGGACGCCGCCCTCGCCGCCGCCGACACGATCGTCACGATCCCGATGGCGGGCGGGGTCGACTCCCTCAACGTCGCGTCGGCCGCCGCGGTCGCGCTCTGGGCGTTGCGCTGAGTCGGATCAGCCCTGCGGTGCGTCGGTCGAGAACGGCAGCGCTTCGGGGCGCTTGGCGGTGACGTTGTCTCCCGAGGACTGGTGCCGCAGGCGCCGCAGGACCCAGGGCACGAAGTGCTCCCGCGCCCAGACGAGGTCGTTCGCGCGCGCGGCGCGCCACGTGGTCGGCGGCAGCGCCTCGGGAGCCATCGGCTGCAGGTCATTCGGCACGTTCAGGGCGCGCAGCACCATCCGTGCGACCTCGTGGTGCCCGAGCGCGTTGTAGTGCAGCCGGTCGTCGTCGAAGAAGCGCATGTCCTGCACCGACTTCAGCGCCCACTGATCGGCGACGATGCAGTCGTACCGATCCGCGATGGCTCGGATGTTCTCGTTGTAGATCGCCACGCGCCCGCGGATGCCGCGGAACACCGGGGTGAACTCGGTGTCGACGGCCGTGAACACGAGCAGCGTCGCGCCCTGCGACGACAACCGGGCGACGGCGTCCTCGAAGAGTTCGGCGACCGCATCCGGATCACCCTGCGGGCGGATGACGTCGTTGCCGCCGGCGGAGAGCGTGATGAGGTCGGGCTTCAGCGCGAGCGCGGGTTCGACCTGCCCGTCCACGATCTGGCGGATGAGTTTGCCCCGGATCGCGAGGTTCGCGTAGGCGAAGTCCTCCACCTGGGACGAGAGCACGGCAGCGACGCGGTCGGCCCAGCCGCGGTGCTCACCCCGGCGGTCGGGGTAGGGGTCGCCGATCCCCTCGGTGAACGAGTCACCGATCGACACCATCCGTCGCCACGGGTGGGCGGTCGAGTTGGGGACGTAGGGCGAACGGTTCTCGTCGGGCCCGGAGTCGATGTCGTGCATGGCACCTCCGCCTCGAGGCTACCCGTCCGCGCGCAGCGACCCGGGGCGCCCGGTGTCGGACCGGACGATTAGGGTGGATCGACGTGACGAGCGAGACGATGAACGAAGAGGGGGCGGCTTCGCAGGAGCCCCACTTCGGGAGTTTCGCCGCCGAGCACCTCTCGCCCGCGTTCCCGCAGCGCGCCCCGTGGGGAACGGCCCAGAACCTGCGTGCCTGGCAGGCCGAGGCCCTCGAGCAGTACTTCGAGGCCGACGGGCCCGACGGCGTCGGACGGGGACCCCGCGACTTCCTCGCCGCCGCCACCCCCGGCGCCGGCAAGACGACCTTCGCGCTCCGGCTCGCGAGCGAGCTGCTGCGGCGCGGGGTGATCGATCGCATCATCGTGGTGGCGCCGACTGAGCACCTGAAGACGCAGTGGGCGGATGCCGCGGCGCGCGTCTCGATCCGGCTCGACCCGCGGTTCAGCAACAAGCACTACTCACCGGCGCGGCACTACCACGGCGTCGCCGTCACCTACGCGCAGGTCGCGGTGAAGGCCGCCGTGCACGAGCGTCTCGTCCTCGACTCGCGCGCCCTCGTCATCCTCGACGAGGTCCACCACGGCGGCGACGCCCTCAGCTGGGGCGACGCGCTGCGCGAGGCCTACGGGCGGGCGACCCGACGGCTGCTGCTGTCGGGCACGCCGTTCCGCAGCGACACGGCACCGATCCCGTTCGTCGAGTACCACCCCAACGACAAGGGCATCCGCATCTCGCGGACCGACTACAACTACGGTTACGGCCGCGCGCTCGCCGACGGCGTCGTCCGTCCGGTGCTCTTCCACGTGTACGCGGGCCAGATGAAGTGGCGCACCAAGGCCGGTGACGAGTACGAGGCGCACCTCGGTCAGGACAACACGAAGGACATCAACGCGCAGGCGTGGCGGACGGCGCTGAACCCCGAGGGCGAGTGGATCTCCGCCGTGCTGCGCTCCGCGGACCGCCGATTGAGCGAGGTCCGCCAGGACGTCCCGGATGCCGGGGGTCTCGTCATCGCGACCGATCAGACGGCCGCCCGCGCCTACGCCGCGATCCTCCGCGACATCACGGGGGAGCCGACGACGGTCGTCCTCTCCGACGACAAGGCCGCGTCGGGGCGGATCGAGACCTTCTCGCAGTCCACGACGCGGTGGATGGTCGCGGTGCGGATGGTGTCGGAGGGGGTCGACGTCCCCCGTCTCGCCGTCGGCGTCTACGCGACGAGCGCCTCGACCCCGCTCTTCTTCGCTCAGGCCATCGGACGCTTCGTGCGGGCCCGGCGCCGCGGCGAAGCGGCATCCGTCTTCCTCCCCAACGTGCCGCAGCTGCTCGCCCTCGCGAACGAGATGGAGCGCGAGCGCGACCACGCCCTCGACCGCGAGGAGACGGACGACGACGGTCTCGAGGACTCGCTGCTGGAGGAGGCCGAGCGCGAGGACAAGGCGTCGGACTCGCTGCTCGAGGAGGGCAGCTACCAGGCTCTCGGCTCGACCGCGCACTTCGACCGGGTGCTCTACGACGGCAAGGAGTTCGGGCAGCTGGCCGTCCCCGGCACTCTCGAGGAGGAGGAGTTCCTCGGCATCCCGGGCCTGCTGGAGCCCGAGCACGTGCACGAACTCCTCATGCAGCGGCAGTCGCGGCAGTCGCGTCACCGTCACGCCCGCGAAGCCCAGGAGAAGGCGCGCGGCGAGGAGACGGGAGAGCCGGAGAACACCCTGCCGCCGGCGTTGCACCGTACCCTCCGCGAGCAGCGACAGCTGCTCAACAGCCTCGTCGGGCTCTACGCGCGGCAGAGCGGCGAACCTCACGGCGCCGTGCACGCCGAACTGCGTCGCGTGTGCGGGGGACCCGAGGTCGCGCGCGCGACCGTCGCGCAGCTGCAGGCGCGCATCGACGTCCTCCGACGGCGCGTCCACTCCTGACCCCTTCGGATCCCCGAAATGCTGGCAGTTCCGGCTTCGGCGCGGTCCCGGCCGGACGCGGTGACTACCGTGAAGGGGACATGAGCACGACGAACGCGACCCCGCTGCCCGACGCCACCCCGAGGGATCGGCGACGCTGGGCCTCCTATCTCTCCGACGAACGCGCCGAGGCCCGCGTGTACCGCGAACTCGCCGCACGGAAGTCCGGGGAGGAGCGCGACATCCTGACGGCGCTCGCCGACGCGGAGGGGCGCCACGAAGCGCACTGGCTGGAACTGCTGGGAGGCGAGCCGCAGCGGCTGCCGAGGGCGTCGGTGCGCACACGGATGCTGGCGGCGATGGCGCGCCGCTTCGGCTCGATCTTCGTCCTCGCGCTCGCGCAGAACGCCGAGAACCGCTCCCCGTACGACGACGACCCGCACGCCACCCCCGCCATGCGAGCCGACGAGAAGATCCACGGCGAGGTCGTGCGCGGCCTGGCCGCGCGCGGTCGGATGCGCCTGTCGGGCACCTTCCGCGCCGCCGTTTTCGGGGCCAACGACGGACTGGTGTCCAACCTCGCCCTCGTCATGGGCATCGGCGCGACCGGGGTCGCGCCGCAGTTCGTGCTCTTCAGCGGCATCGCGGGCCTCCTCGCGGGCGCCCTTTCGATGGCGGCCGGCGAGTTCGTCTCGGTCCGCTCGCAGCGCGAACTGATCGAGGCGACGCATCCCAACAACGACACCGATCACGTCCTGCCCGACCTCGACCTGGACGCCAATGAGCTCGCCCTGGTGTACCGGACGCGCGGGCTCGACGAGGACGACGCGCTGGCCCGGGCACGCAAGGTCATCGCGACCGCCCAGGCGAGCGACCGCGCCGTGCCCTACCGGCGCGCCGCGGAGCCGCCCGCCGACCTCGAATCCGTTGGCTCGGCGTTCGGGGCCGCGGCATCCAGCTTCGCGTTCTTCGCCTCGGGTGCCGTAATCCCGGTCCTGCCCTGGATCTTCGGCCTCTCAGGGCTCTCCGCCGTCGTCCTCGCCCTCGCGCTGGTCGGGCTCGCGCTGCTGCTCACCGGCGCCACCGTCGGGCTGCTCTCGGGCGCCCCGCCCCTGCGCCGCGGCCTCCGCCAGCTCGCGATCGGCTTCGGTGCCGCGGCGATCACCTACCTGCTGGGTCTGCTCTTCGGCGTCTCCGCGGCGTAGTCGCCCCGATTATCGGGAGCGGTCAGAACGTGCTACTGTCGATCCTCGGTTGCGAAACCGAAATCCCCGAGGAAACGACGGGAGAAAACTCTGCGCGGGTGGCGGAATAGGTAGACGCGCTAGCTTGAGGTGCTAGTGCCCGAATAGGGCGTGGGGGTTCAAGTCCCCCCTCGCGCACAGAGTCGAAATGGGTCCCGAAAGGGGCCCATTTCTCGTTTCCGGCCTCCGCGGCGCCGTCCTGCCGACCGGGTAGCGTGGGCGGCATGTCCGCTCCCGACGATCTGCCCGAGGTCGCCCGCGTCGCGCGCGACCTGATCCGGTTCGACACGACGAACTACGGCGAAGGGCGCGCGCACGGCGAACGGGAGGCCGCCGAGTACGTCGGCGCGTACCTCGAGTCGCTCGGCCTCACCCCGGAGTTCTTCGAGCCGATCCCGCGCCGCACGAACGTCACCGCGCGGGTGCCGGGGCGCAACCCCGACAACCCCGCGCTCGTCCTCCACGGCCACCTCGACGTCGTCCCCGCCGTGGCCGAGGACTGGAGCGTCGACCCCTTCGAAGGTGTCGTCAAGGACGGGATGCTGTGGGGTCGCGGCGCCGTCGACATGAAGGATATGGACGCCATGATCCTCACCTCGGTCGGCGACCTCCTGCGGGCGGGGGAGCAGCCCGAGCGCGACCTGATCCTGACCTTCTTCGCCGACGAGGAGAACGGCGGCGTCGAAGGCTCCCAGTTGGTGGTCCGGGACCGGGCCGAGTGGTTCGCCGGCGCATCCGAGGCGATCAGCGAGGTCGGCGGGTACTCCATCGCCGTCGGCGACGAGCGCGCGTACCTGCTGCAGGTCGGCGAGAAGGCGCTCGTCTGGATCCGGCTGCACGCGACCGGCCTCGCCGGGCACGGCAGCCGTCACCACCCCGACAACGCCGTCACGCGCCTCGCCGAGGCCGTCGCCGCTCTCGGCCGCACGGGATGGCCGATCGAACTCACCTCGACGACGCGCCAGCTCGTCGGCTCGCTCGCCGAGCTGTCGGGCACCCTGGCCGACGACCCCGACACCGTCGCCGACACGGCGGGCGCGGCATCCGCGTTCCTGCGCTCCACCTTCCGGACGACCACGAACCCGACCGGTCTCACCGCCGGTTACAAGCACAACGTGATCCCGGATGCCGCGACCGCCGCGATCGACATCCGCACCCTCCCCGGGCGCGAGGACGAGGTGCTCGCACAGGTGCAGCGGATCGTCGGCGACGACATCCGCATCGAGGTCGTGCACCGCGACATCGGACTCGAGGTGCCGTTCGCCGGGGACCTTGTCGACGCGATGGTCGGCGCGCTGGGCAGGCACGATCCCGGCGTACCGGTCATCCCGTACCTTATGGGGGGAGGGACCGACAACAAGGCCCTCGCCGAGCTCGGCATCGCCGGGTTCGGGTTCGCACCGCTGCGACTGCCCGCCGATCTCGACTTCACGGGGATGTTCCACGGTGTCGACGAGCGTGTCCCGATCGACGCGCTGGTGTTCGGGCAGCGTGTGCTCACCGATCTGATCCGCTCGTACTGAAAGGCCCCGCATGTCGATCCTCGAGGCCATCATCCTGGGCATCGTCCAGGGTCTGACCGAGTTCCTCCCGATCTCCTCGAGTGCGCACCTGCGCATCGTGGGGGAGTTCCTGCCCTCGGCCGAGGACCCGGGTGCGACGTTCACCGCCATCACGCAGATCGGCACCGAGCTCGCCGTCCTCGTGTACTTCTGGACCCGCATCGTGCGCATCATCGTCGCGTGGGCGAAGTCCCTCACGGGGCGTGTCCCGCGCAACGACCCGGACGCGCGGATGGGGTGGATCGTCATCATCGGCACGATCCCGATCGGCGTGCTCGGCTTCCTCTTCCAGGACGTGATCCGCGAGACGTTCCGCAACCTCTGGCTCGTCGCGATCGTCCTCATCGTGTTCGGCCTGATCCTCGGTGTCGCGGACGCCCTCGGAAAGCGAGACCGCACCGAGAAGGACCTGACGATGGGTCACGGATTGACCCTCGGCTTCGCCCAGGCGCTCGCCCTCATCCCCGGCGTCTCGCGCTCGGGTGCCACGACGACCGCCGGCCTGGCGCTCGGGTACACCCGTCCGGCCGCGGCGGAGGTCGCGTTCCTGCTGGCGGTGCCGGCCGTGTTCGGCAGCGGCCTCTACGAGCTGCTGCAGGCGATCCGCGAGCCCGGGCAGTCGCCGTTCACCCTGGGTGAGACCGCGGTCGCGACGGTCGTCTCGTTCGGCGTGGGTCTCGCGGTCATCGCCTACCTCATGCGATACCTCAAGCGCGGCAGCTTCCTGCCGTTCGTCCTCTACCGGATCGTGCTGGGCGTCGTCCTGCTCATCCTGCTCGCCACCGGGGTACTGCAGGCCTACTGAGCCCGCTCAGCGGCGCGGGTCGTCCTTCGGCCCGCGCGGTCCGTCGCCGCGGCGGCGCAGGTAGCGCTCGAACTCCTGCGCGATGGCGTCGCCCGACGCCTCGGGGGAGTCCCACGCGTCACGGGTCGTCTCGAGCTGGCGGATGTACTCCGTCATCTCCTCGTCGTCGGCCGCGGCGGCGTCGATCGACGCCTCCCACGCGAGCGCATCCGCCGGCAACGTGCCGCGCGTGATCGTCGCACCGGTGATCTCCTCGAGCTTGTCGAGGAGCGCGAGGGTGGCCTTGGGCGACGGCGTGTGTCCGCCGACGTAGTGGGGGATGCTCGCCCACAGACCGGCCGAGGGGATGCCGGCGGCCTCGCCCGCCGCGGCGAGCGCCGACAGGATGCCGACCGGCCCCTCGTAGGTCGAGCGCTCGAGCCCGAGAGCCGAGCGCAGCTCCTCGTTCTCGGATCCCGCGAACACCGAGATCGGGCGGGTGTGCGGGACGTCGCTCATCATCGACCCGAGGGCCACGATGCCCGTGATGTCCTCGCGCAGGGCGGCATCGACGAACTCCGCCGCGAACGCCTGCCAGGCGCGGGCCGGCTCCGTCCCCGTCAGCAGCCAGAGGTCGGGGCCGTCCTCGCGCGGCGTCACGGGGCGCCAGAGGGTGGCGTCGGGCCAGACCAGGCGACGGGCACCGTCGGCATCCATCTGCATCTGCGGACGTGTGTACTGGTAGTCGAAGTACAGCTCCGGGTCGACGCCGAACGCCCTCTCGAACGTCCCGGACGAGCGCAGCTGTGCGACCGCGGCGGTGGCGGCCTCTCCGGCGTCGTTCCAGCCGTCGACGGCGATCACGAGCACCCGCTGTCCCAGTCCCTGCACGGACGTCCTCTCTGTCGGTACCCCCACGATACGCCGACCGCCACCGGGCGGGCGGAAGGCCTCGCATAGCATTGACCGGTGACTTCCCCCCTTCCCGCCGCGGTCCTCTGGGACATGGACGGCACCCTCGTCGACACCGAGCCGTATTGGATGGCCGCCGAGACCCCGCTCGTCGAGCGCTTCGGCGGCACCTGGACGCACGAGGACGGTCTCGCCATGGTGGGCATGGGCCTCGAGGACGCCGCGCGCGTCCTGCAGGGCGCCGGTGTGCGCCTCGAGGTCGACGAGATCGTCGCCCACCTGACCGACGAGGTCATGCGCCGCCTGCGCGAGGACGGCGTGCCCTTCCGTCCCGGTGCTCGGGAGCTGCTCCGCGAGCTCCGCGAGCAGGGCGTGCCGACGGCCCTCGTCACCATGTCCATGAGTCGGATGGCGAGGGTCATCACCGAGCTCATCGACTTCGACGCGTTCGATCTCGTCATCGGCGGCGATGACGTCACCCACGCCAAGCCGCATCCCGCTCCGTACCTGCAGGCCTGTGCCGCGCTCGGGGTGGATCCCGCCGACACGGTCGCCTTCGAGGATTCGCTCACCGGCACCGCCTCCGCCATCGCCGCGGGCACGGTGACGGTCGGCATCCCGCACATGGTCCCGCTCGACGGGGTGGGGGCGCACGAGTTGTGGCCCACGCTCGACGGCCGGACCGTCGCCGACGTCGCCGACGTGCTCGCCCGCGTGCGCCAGGAGGTGGACGCGTGAGCGCCGACCTGCGGCCGAGCGGCCCGTTCCGGCTGGGTGACCGCGTCCAGCTGACCGGACCCAAGGGGCGCATGCACACCGTCACCCTGCGGGAGGGCGGCGAGCTCCACACGCACCACGGCGTGCTGCGCCACGAGGCGATCATCGGTCAGCCCGACGGCTCGGTCGTCGTGAACAGCGGCGGTCACGAGTACCTGGCGCTCCGTCCGCTGCTGCGCGACTTCGTCATGTCGATGCCGCGCGGCGCGGCGATCGTCTACCCGAAGGATGCCGCGCAGATCCTCGCCTCCGCCGACATCTTCCCCGGGGCGACCGTCGTCGAGGCCGGCGTCGGCTCGGGCGCGCTGTCGCTGTGGCTGCTCCGCGCGATCGGGCCCTCCGGTCGCCTGCTGTCGTTCGAGCGCCGCGAGGAGTTCTCCGAGGTCGCCGAGGCCAACGTCGAAACCTTCCTCGGGCACTACCCCGACTCGTGGCGGGTCGTCGTCGGCGACCTCGCCGAGCAACTGCCGCAGGTGACCGAGCCGGGCAGCGTCGACCGCGTCGTGCTCGACATGCTGGCGCCGTGGGAGTGCATCGACGTCGTGGCCGAGGCGCTCACCCCGGGCGGCGTCGTGCTCTGCTACATCGCGACGGCCACCCAGCTCAGCCGGGTCGCCGAGTACATCCGGCATTCGGGCCTGTTCACCGAGCCCGAGGCGACCGAGACGATGGTGCGGGGGTGGCACGTCGAGGGTCTCGCCGTGCGTCCGGACCACCGCATGGTTGCGCACACCGGGTTCCTCCTCACCGCCCGTCGCCTGGCCCCCGGTGCGATGCCGCCGGATGTGCGCAAGCGCGCGCTGAAGAAGCCGTCGTACGCCGACGAGGACGTCGAGGCGTGGACCCCCGGTGCCGTGGGCGACCGCGAGATCACGGACAAGAACCTCCGCAAGCGGGTGCGCGACGCCCAGCGCGCCGTCGAGGGCGCCCGGCAGGCTGCCGAGGATCGCTCCGGCGAGACCGTAGACTGATCCAATGCGTCAGATCCCCGCTGCCGTGGCCGTGCTCGGCCTGACCGCCCTGGCCCTCGTCGGGTGCGCCCCCACCGGTCCCGCAGACGCCGGCTGCGAACGCGTCACCGCGCCCGCTTCGTCCCTCGACCTCGTCGATGTGACGGATGCCGAGGCGGCACCGGCGGCCACCACCACCACCCCGGTCTACGTCACGAAGACCTCGTTCACCGACATCGCGACCGGCTCGGGCACCCCGATCACGACGAGCGAGCAGGACGTCCAGCTGGGGATCACGCTCCTCGACGGCGCGACAGGTCAGACGGTCCTGTCCGCGCCCACCCGCGTCGTCCAGGTGAGCGTCCTCGAGCAGACGTTCCCGACGATCGAGAAGATCCTCGACTGCGCCCGCCCGGGCTCGAGGATCGTCTCGGCCATCCCGGCGAAGGACCTGAACCCCGACCTCGTGAGCCAGATCGGCCTGAGCGAGGAGCAGGCGGCCGTGGTCGTCATCGACGTGAACACGGTCTTCCTTCCGGCGGCGAACGGCGTGCCGCAGTACGTCGACGGCAGCAACATCCCCACCGTCGTCCTCGCCCCCGACGGCACCCCGGGCATCATCGTCCCCGACGCGGTCGCGCCGAAGGACCTGATCATCAAGACCCTCAAGAAGGGCGACGGCGAGAAGCTCACCGCCGACTCGACGCCGCGCGTCAACTACACCGGTGTGCTCTGGAACACCGGAGAGGTGTTCGATTCCACGTGGGAGAAGGGCTCCCCGGCGACGCTGTCGCTGGACAGCGTGGTCCCCGGCTTCCAGAAGGCGCTGGAGGGTCAGACCGTGGGGTCGCAGGTGCTCGCGGTCATCCCTCCCGACCAGGCCTACGGCGACACGGCCTCGGGTTCCGTCCCCGCGAACTCGACGCTCGTCTTCGTGATCGACATCCTCGGGATCGACACGAGCGACGACGCCACCACGGCGACACAGTGAGCCCGCGCGGGGCCGGCGACCGGTCCCGCGCCTAGGATTGCCGTGTGCCCACCGATCCGATCCGCAGCGCGCCCGAGGAACGGCTCGTCAACCTCGTCGTCGCGTTGCTCGCGACGGAACAGGGGCTGACGAAGGACACGATCCTCTCGTCCGTGTCGGGCTACCGCGAGCAGGGAGCGGCGGGTGCGTCGAAGGATGCGCTCGAGAAGATGTTCGAACGCGACAAGGACAGCCTGCGCTCGCTCGGCGTTCCGATCGAGACGATCGGTGACTACGCCGACCCCGACGACCTCCGCGAGGCGCGGTACCGAATCCCGACGGCCGAGTACTCCTTGCCGGTCGACATCGACTTCACCCCGGCCGAGATCGCGGTGCTCAACCTGGCCAGCGGCGTCTGGGGCGAGAGCTCCATGTCGGCGTCGGCGCGCAGCGGTCTGCGCAAGATCCAGGCGCTCGGCATCGAGGTCGACGCCCCCATCATCGGCTACGCGCCGCGCATCAGCCTGCGCGAGCCGTCGTTCTCGCCGCTGCAGCGTGCGATCGAGCAGGGGCGGGTTGTCGAGTTCGACTACGTCAAGGGCGGATCGGATGCCGCGCACCGCCGCCGTGTGCAGCCGTGGGCGCTCGTCGAGTACGAGGGTCGGTGGCACGTGTACGGCTTCGATCTGCTGCAGGACGCCGAGCGCACCTTCCTGCTGACCCGCATCTCCTCGGACGTCGTCGTCACCCGCACCTCGTTCGATCTCTCGCTGCGCGAGGGCGCGGGCGACAAAGCGATCGCCGGGCTCGAGGCGGTCGCCCGTCGTCAGCGCGCGCTCGTCCAGGTCGAGCCGGGGACCGAGGCCGCGGTGCGCTTGAACCGTCGCGCGGTCGCCGCCGACGACACCGGATGCCGGGTGCCCTACGTCGACGCGCAGATCTTCGCCGACGAGCTCGCCTCCTACGGTCCCGAGGTCCGGGTGATCGAGCCGGTCGAGCTGGCCGACCTCGTCGTCGCGCGCCTCCGCCGCGCCCGCGACCTGCACGCGGAGGCCGCCGGATGAGCGCGCAACCGCTGGTCGCGACCGACCGCGCCTCCCTGATCCTCCAGCTTGTGCCGTACCTGATCTCGAAGGGCGAGGTCACCGTCGAGGACGCCGCACGGGACTTCGATGTCGCGCCCGACGAGATGCGCTCGATGGTCGAGAAGCTGACCGTCATCGGCCTGCCTGGCGACGGCGGCTTCTGGCAGATGGCGAACGACCTCTTCGACATCGACTGGGATCTGCTCGACGAGCAGGACACCATCTCGATCACGAACGCCGTCGCGCTCGAGCGCACGCCGCGGCTGACCGCCCGCGAGGCGGCCGCCCTGCTGGCGGGCCTGCAGCTCGCGGCGAGCCTTCCGGGGGTGGGGGACAGCGGCGTCGTCCAGGGGCTCCTCGCCAAGCTCGCCGCCGGCGCGTCGAGTGCTCCGGCGGAGGTGATCGTCGCCACCCCCGTCGTCGACGACGTCCGCACCACGGTCGCGGCGGCCGTCCAGAGAGGCGTCGCCGTGTCGTTCGAGTACCGGGCTCCGGACGCGCCGGTGACCACCCGCACGGTCGACCCGGTCAAGGTCCACATCGCGGACGGCCAGTGGTACCTGCAGGGCTGGTGCCACCTGCGGCAGGCTGTGCGCACGTTCCACCTCGACCGGGTCTCCGAGGTCGTCCTCACCGACATCCCGAGCACGCACGGCGCGGACCCGCTGCCGGGCCTGTTCGAGCCGGCCGAGTCCGATGTGATCGTCGAGCTCCGCTGCCGCAAGGACGTCGTTCCGCTGCTCGGCGAGTTCGCGGCGCGCGCCGTCGTGCGGGGCAAGGGCGATGTCCGGTCGGTCCGTCTGCGGGTCGGTGACGAGCGCAGCCTGAAGCGACTGGCCGCTCGTCTCGGGGGCGACGTCGAGGTCGTCTCGCCCGACACCGCGCGGGAAGCGGCGCGGGGGTGGGCCGAGGCGGGGCTCGCGCAGTACACCTGAGGACCGGCCGCTCCCGGGCGGTTAGACTGGAAAGACTTCAACCCCGAGGAGCTTTCATGGGCGGTCTGCAGGGCTGGCATCTTCTCATCGTCTTGGCGGTGATCCTTCTTCTGTTCGGTGCGGCCAAACTGCCGGCGCTGGCGAAGAGCGTCGGTCAGTCGGCGCGTGTCTTCAAGGGCGAGATGAAGGCGATGAAGGAGGAGGACGGGCCGGCTGAGACGCCGAACCACCAGGCTCCTCCGGCGCCGTCCTCGGTCACCCCGCTGACGCCGCCGCCCGCGCAGGGCCCACCGCAGGGCCCCGCATCCTGATTCAGTGACGACCACCGAACGGGACGCCGCGCGAGACGACGCCCCTTACCGGGACAAGCGGATGTCGCTCGGCGACCATCTGCGAGAGTTCCGCAAACGGCTGCTGATCGCTGCCGCGGCGCTCGTCGTGGGAATGGTCGTCTCCTTCATCCTGACGGACGGCATCATCTGGGCGATGACGGAGCCCATCCGCATCGTCGCCGAGCGTCGAGGTGACGAGGATGCCGTCACCCTCATGTTCGCGACGGTGACATCCGCCTTCGACCTCCGCATCCGCATCTCCTTCGCCGTCGGCCTGCTCATCTCTGCGCCTGTCTGGCTGTGGCAGATCTGGGCCTTCCTGATGCCCGGGCTGACGCGGAAGGAGATCCGTTACACGATCGGGTTCGTCGCTGCCGCGGTGCCGCTGTTCTTCGCAGGCACCTTCACGGGCTGGCTGATCCTTCCGCACCTCGTCGAGCTGATGGCCGGCTTCACGCCCGTCGGCGCCTCCAACTTCTACGACGCGAAGTACTACTACGACTTCGTGTTCAAACTCCTCCTCGTCGTGGGCGTCGCCTACGTGACCCCGGTGTTCCTCGTCGCCTTGAACCTCGCCGGCGTCATGACCGGCCGCGAGATCATCAAGGGCTGGCGCGTGGCGATCGTCATCGCGACGGTGTTCGCCGGAGCCGCCACCCCCGCAGCCGACGTCGTCAGCATGCTCATCCTCGCGGGCATCCTGACGGTGCTCTTCTTCGCCGCCGCCGGACTCTCGATGCTCTTCGATCGCCGCAAACGCAAGCGCGACGAGGCGCTCCTCGGTCCGGCCGCATGACCGACCCCTCGGCACGCTACGCCCGCGCGCAGTCGGAGCGCCGGCATCCGATCTCCGCCTCCTTCGCGTCCCTGCAGCGGTTCGACCTCGACCCGTTCCAGATCGAGGGCTGTCACGCACTCGAAGAGGGCAGGAGCGTGCTCGTCGCCGCCCCGACGGGCGCCGGCAAGACGATCGTCGGCGAGTTCGCGATCCACCTCGCGATGCGGGAACCGGGCGACAAGGCCTTCTACACGACGCCGATGAAGGCGCTGTCGAACCAGAAGTTCCGCGAGCTGCAGGAGGTCTACGGCGAGGGCGAGGTCGGCTTGCTCACCGGCGACACGAACATCAACGGGAACGCGCGCGTCGTGGTCATGACCACCGAAGTGCTCCGGAACATGCTCTACGCCGACTCGCCGGCCCTGCGCGGACTCCGCTACGTCGTGATGGACGAGGTGCACTACCTCGCCGACCGGTTCCGCGGACCGGTGTGGGAGGAGGTCATCCTCCATCTGCCGCCCGCTGTGCGCCTCGTCTCCCTGTCGGCGACGGTCTCGAACGCCGAGGAATTCGGCGACTGGCTCGACACGGTCCGCGGCGACACGGCCGTGATCGTCTCCGAGACCCGTCCCGTTCCGCTCGAGCAGCACGTCCTCGTGCGCGGCGACCTCCTGCCGCTGTTCGACGACCGCGCCGGCATCGCCACCGCACAGGTGAACCAGGAGCTCACCCGCATCCGCTCACCCAAGGGCGCCGTTTACGAGAACAATCGCCGCGCCATGGAGTACCGCTCGCGCGGCGACCAGGAGAGGCGCCGCCCGCACCGGGGCGGTAAGCGTCCCGTACGACCGTCGACGGCGATGCGGATCGAGCGGATGGACCGTCCGCAGGTCGTCGAGCTGCTGGGTCGCTCCAACCTGCTGCCCGCCATCTTCTTCATCTTCAGTCGGGTCGGATGCGACGCCGCGGTGCAGCAGGTCCGGCGCGCTGGTGTGCGGCTGACCGACACCGCGGAGCGCGACGAGATCCGCTGGATCATCGATGAGCGGATGCGGGCGCTCCAGGACGAGGACCTCGGCGTCCTGGGCTACTGGGAATGGCGCGACAACCTCGAGCGGGGGATCGCGTCGCATCACGCTGGCCTGCTGCCCGCGTTCAAGGAGGTCGTCGAGGAGCTGTTCCAGCGCAAACTCGTGAAGGTGGTCTTCGCGACCGAGACGCTGGCGCTCGGGATCAACATGCCCGCCCGGACCGTCGTGCTCGAGAAGCTCGAGAAGTTCAACGGCGAAGCGCGGGTCGCGATCACGTCGGGCGAGTACACCCAGCTCACCGGGCGCGCCGGCCGGCGCGGCATCGACGTCGAGGGGCATGCGGTCGTCCAGTGGACCGAGTCGCTCGACCCGCAGGCGGTGGCGGCGCTCGCGTCGCGCCGCACGTACCCGCTCAACTCGAGCTTCCGGCCGACGTACAACATGGCGGTCAACCTCATCGACCAGTTCGGCCGTCCGCGCGCCAGGGAGATCCTCGAGTCCTCGTTCGCGCAGTTCCAGGTAGACCGCGCCGTCGTGGGCCTCGCCCGGCAGGTGAAGGAGGCCGAGGCATCCCTCGCGGGCTACGAGAAGTCGATGACGTGCGACCGCGGCGATTTTGCCGAGTACTCCGGCATCCGGCGCGACCTCAGTGACGCCGAGAAGCTCAACCGCGCCGACCGGACGGCGCCCGCCCGCATCCGTCAGCAACGCCAGAACGAGATCCAGTCGCTGCGTCGCCGGATGCAGCGGCACCCCTGCCACGGCTGCCCCGATCGCGAGAACCACGCCCGCTGGGCCGAGCGGTACTGGAAGCTGCGTCGGCGCACCGATCGCACGCGCCGCGACATCGAGACCCGCACCGGCACGGTCGCGCGGATCTTCGACCGCATCATCGACGTGCTGGCCGAGCTGGACTACGTCGCCTTCGACGACGACGGCGCGGCCACGCTCACGGCCGCCGGGCGCACGATGCGCCGCATCTACGGCGAACGCGATCTGCTCGTCGCGGAGTCCCTGCGCCGCGGGCTGTGGCGCGAGCTCGACCCCGCCGGCCTCGCCGCCCTTGCCTGCTGCCTCGTCTACGAGCCGCGCCGCGACGAGGCGGGGGAGTACCGCCTGCCGCGCGGACCGTTCCGCGAGGCCCTCACGAAGACGCAGGACCTCTGGAGCCGACTCGACGATCTCGAACAGGCCCACCACCTACCGGGCACCGAGGCGATCGCGACCGGCCTCGCGCAGGCCATGAACTCCTGGGCACGCGGAGCGTCGCTCGACGTCGTCCTCACCGAGGCGGACATGGCGGCCGGCGACTTCGTCCGGTGGACGAAGCAGACGATCGACCTGCTCGACCAGCTGTCGATCGTGGCGGATGCCGATGTCGCGACGACCGCGCGGAAGGCCCTCGACGCCGTGCGACGGGGCATCGTCGCCTACAGCTCGGTGTGACAGCGGCCGAGTGCGGCCCGCTGACAACACGATCGCCCTCCCGCACGGCCTGCGGCCGAACGTGAGGGCGATGGAGGGGATGACGGGAATCGTCCCCACCGCCTCCTCCACGCGCCGCTACGCGCCGCGCGGAGCCTCGGGCGGCGTGGGCCCACCCAGGGGTTCGATCCGCTGACAACACGATCGCCCTCCCGCACGGCCTGCGGCCGAACGTGAGGGCGATGGAGGGGATGACGGGAATCGAACCCGCGTAATCAGTTTGGAAGACTGAGGCTCTACCATTGAGCTACATCCCCGTCGGCGCTGCGATGAGCGCCTCGACGAGTGTACCCGACACGGTCGGCTAGACTGACCAACGGCCGTTTTTCGGCGCTCGCCAGCGTGCGCGCCCGGGGCGTAGCTCAGCTTGGTAGAGCGCCCGCTTTGGGAGCGGGAGGCCGCAGGTTCAAATCCTGTCGCCCCGACCAACGGCCCCACGAACCCAGATCACCGAACGGACGCGCGCGTGCGCGGCCGGACAAGGAGAACGACAGGCATGGTCACCAGCACCGTCGAGCAGCTCACCCCCACCCGGGTGAAGCTCCACATCACGGTCACCCCGGAGGAGCTCAAGCCGAGCATCTCCCACGCGTACGAGCACATCGCGCAGGACGTCCAGATCCCGGGCTTCCGCAAGGGCAAGGTCCCCGCGCCGATCATCGACCAGCGCATCGGGCGCGAGGCCGTCCTCGAGCACGCCGTCAGCGAGGGACTCGACGCGTTCTACCGCGAGGCCGTCACGGCCAACGAGGTGCGCATCGTCGGCCGCCCGGCCGCCGAGATCGTCGAGTGGCCGAGCACGAAGGACTTCTCCGGCGACCTCAAGGTCGAGGTCGAGGTGGACGTCCGCCCCGAGTTCGAGCTGCCTTCCTACGACGACATCACGATCGAGGTCGACGCCGTCGAGACCGATGAGGCCGCCGTTGACGCCGAGCTCGACAAGCTCCGCAGCCGTTTCGGCACGCTCGTGACCGTCGACCGTCCCGCCAAGGCCGGCGACTTCGTCGAGCTCGACCTCGTCGCCACGATCGACGGCGCCGAGATCGACCGCGCCGAGGGCGTGTCCTACGAGGTCGGCTCGGGCGAGCTGCTCGAGGGCATCGACGAGGCCGTCGAGTCGCTCACCGCCGGTGAGGACACCACGTTCCGCTCGAAGCTCGTCGGCGGCGACCACGCTGGTGAAGAGGCCGAGGTCGCCGTGACGGTCAAGGCCGTCAAGGAGCGCGAGCTCCCCGAGGCCGACGACGACTTCGCGCAGGTGGCCTCCGAGTTCGACACGATCGCCGAGCTCCGCGAGAGCCTCGTCGAGCGCGTCTCGGAGCAGGCCGTCTTCACGCAGGGCTCGGCCGCGCGCGACAAGCTCGTCGAGGCCCTTATCGAGAAGGCCGACATCCCCGTCCCCGCCAAGCTGGTCGAGGACGAGGTCCACGCCCACCTCGAGGGCGAGGGCCGCCTGGAGGACGACGTGCACCGCGCCGAGGTCACCGAGGCGAGCGAGAAGCAGTTCCGCACGCAGATGATCCTCGACAAGATCGCCGAGAAGCACGAGGTGCAGGTCTCCCAGGAGGAGCTCACCCAGTACCTCATCCAGTCGTCGGCGCAGTACGGCATGTCGCCGCAGGACTTCGTCAACGCGCTGCAGGAGGGCAACCAGATCCCGCTCATGGTCGGTGAGGTCGCCCGCAACAAGGCCCTGGCGATCGCGCTCGGCAAGGTGAATGTCGTCGACACCAACGGCAAGAAGGTCGACCTGGCCGGCTTCGCCGCCGAGGACGAGGACGCCGCGGACGAGGCAGCCGACGAGAAGCCCGCCGCCGAGAAGGCGCCTGCCAAGAAGGCTCCGGCGAAGAAGGCTCCGGCCAAGAAGGCCGCCGCCGAGAAGGCGGATGCCGCCGACGAGGCAGCCGAGGAGAAGCCGGCCGCCAAGAAGGCTCCGGCCCGCAAGCCGGCCGCCAAGAAGGCCGACGCGGACGCCGCCGAGGCGCCCGCCAAGAAGGCTCCCGCCAAGCGCGCCACCAAGAAGGCCGCCGACGCGGAGTGATCGTTTCGAAGGGCGGCGGGTGCCTCACGGCCCCGCCGCCCTTCGGCGTCTCCGGGCCGCGTCCGCGGGGCTCGCGCGGCTGGATGCCCGCCCCGGTATGCCCACGGCGAACACGGGCGAGGCGCTCGGGACGCGCCACTAGATTCGAAGCACGAACACGAATCCAGGAGAGCATCCATGGCTGAACCCCTTATGGCGACCAGTGTCTTCGACCGGCTGCTGAAGGACCGAATCATCTGGCTCGGTTCCGAGGTGCGCGACGAGAACGCGAACGAGATCTGCGCCAAGATCCTGCTGCTCGCGGCCGAGGATTCCGAGAAGGACATCTACCTCTACATCAACTCGCCCGGTGGCTCGATCACCGCCGGCATGGCGATCTACGACACGATGCAGTTCGTGCCGAACGACATCGTCACCGTCGGCATCGGCATGGCCGCCTCGATGGGTCAGCTCCTGCTGACCAGCGGCACGAAGGGCAAGCGCTACATCACGCCCAACGCCCGTGTGCTGCTGCACCAGCCCCACGGTGGCTTCGGTGGCACGGCCAGCGACATCCAGACCCAGGCCCAGCTGATCATCTCGATGAAGAACCGTCTCGCGGAGATCACGTCCGCGCAGACCGGCAAGTCCGTCGAGCAGATCAACGCCGACGGCGACCGCGACCGCTGGTTCACGGCCGAGGAAGCCCTCGAGTACGGCTTCGTCGACCACATCCGCGAACACGCCGCCGACGTCGCCGGCGGTGGCGGGACCGAGAACTGATCGCCCGGAGGATGAAGAGAATGCACACCCCCACTTTCGGTCGCCCGCAGGGCGTCGCCATGCCCTCGAGCCGCTACATCCTGCCGCAGTTCGAAGAGCGCACCGCGTACGGTTACAAGCGCCAGGACCCGTACAACAAGCTGTTCGAGGACCGCGTCATCTTCCTGGGCGTCCAGGTCGACGACGCATCCGCGGACGACGTGATGGCGCAGCTGCTGGTCCTCGAGTCGATGGACCCCGACCGCGACATCATCATGTACATCAACTCGCCCGGTGGCTCGTTCACGGCCATGACGGCGATCTACGACACGATGCAGTACATCTCGCCCCAGGTGTCGACGGTCGTCCTCGGACAGGCGGCCTCGGCGGCATCCGTCCTGCTGGCCGCGGGTGCCACCGGCAAGCGTCTCGCGTTGCCGAACGCCCGCATCCTCATGCACCAGCCGGCCGTCGGCGAGGCCGGTCACGGGCAGGCGTCGGACATCGAGATCCAGGCGGCGGAGATCCTCCGCATGCGCACCTGGCTCGAGGAGACGATGGCCCGTCACACCAACCGCACCGTCGAGCAGGTCAATAAGGACATCGACCGCGACAAGATCCTCTCGGCCCAGGAGGCGCTCGAGTACGGCATCGTCGACCAGGTCCTGACCTCGCGCAAGCGCACCCCCGCCGCCATCACCGCGTGATGCCGGCACCCGACGCCCCGCCGATCCGTCGGCGGGGCGTCGTCGTCCACACTCGCGTCGCAATCCGCCGCGTGCCCGGATCTGCGATTAGGCTCATCTCCACCGGCACGAGATCCTGAGGGGGACACCATGGCACGCATCGGTGAGAGCGCCGACCTGTTCAAGTGTTCCTTCTGCGGCAAGAGCCAGAAGCAGGTCCAGCAGCTGATCGCCGGCCCCGGCGTCTACATCTGCGACGAGTGCGTCGAGCTCTGCAACGAGATCATCGAAGAGCGCATGGCCGAGTCCGGCGACGGTGAGGTCAAGGACTTCGACCTTCCCAAGCCCCGCGAGATCTTCAGCTTCCTCGAGGAGTACGTCGTCGGCCAGGACTCCGCCAAGCGCGCCCTCGCCGTCGCCGTCTACAACCACTACAAGCGCGTCCGCGCCCGCAGCACGATCCAGTCCGCCGAGCAGCGCGCCGACGAGGTCGAGATCGCCAAGAGCAACATCCTGCTGCTGGGACCGACTGGATGCGGCAAGACGTACCTCGCGCAGACGCTCGCCAAGCGGCTGAACGTCCCCTTCGCGGTGGCGGACGCGACGGCCCTCACCGAGGCCGGCTACGTCGGCGAGGACGTCGAGAACATCCTCCTCAAGCTGCTGCAGGCCGCCGACTTCGACGTCAAGCGCGCCGAGACGGGCATCATCTACATCGACGAGGTCGACAAGATCGCCCGCAAGGCCGAGAATCCGTCGATCACCCGTGACGTCTCGGGTGAGGGTGTCCAGCAGGCACTGCTGAAGATCCTCGAGGGCACCGTCGCCTCGGTGCCGCCGCAGGGCGGCCGCAAGCACCCGCACCAGGAGTTCATCCAGATCGACACGACGAACGTCCTGTTCATCGTGGCGGGCGCGTTCGCGGGGCTCGAGGACATCATCTCGTCGCGTGTCGGCAAGCACGGCGTCGGCTTCGGCGCTCCGCTGCAGGATAAGGAGCAGGAGCTGGACGTCTTCCGCGACGTCCTCCCCGAGGACCTGCACAAGTTCGGTCTCATCCCCGAGTTCATCGGCCGTCTGCCTGTCGTCACGACGGTGTCGCCGCTCGACCAGACCGCGCTGATCGAGATCCTCACCGGTCCGAAGAACGCGTTCGTCAAGCAGTACCAGCGGATGTTCGAGCTGGACGGTGTCGAGCTCGAGTTCGAGGATGACGCCCTCCGCGCCATCGCCGATCTCGCCGTCGCCCGCAAGACCGGCGCCCGCGGACTCCGGGCCATCCTCGAGGACGTCCTCGGTCCGATCATGTTCGAGATCCCCTCCGCGGAGGACGTCGACAAGGTCGTGGTCACCCGCGCCGCCGTCCAGGACGGCGCGCCCCCCACCCTCGTGCTGCGCCAGAAGCGCAAGAGCGCCTGACGCCCGCGGATGTCGTAGGCCGGGGGTAGCGTCCCCGTCATGGGACGCATCCTCTACGACACCGCCACGACGGCCAACGGATTCATCGCCGACGAGGAGAACTCCCTCGCCTGGCTGTTCGCCGTCGAGGACGGCGACACTCCGGACGACGCCCTCCTGCCGTCCGGGGCGACCGTGCTCGTCGAAGGATCGACGACCTACGAGTGGGTGCTGGCGGAGTCCGACATCCTCGCCCACCCCGAGCGGTGGACGCAGTTCCACGGCGACCGTCCGACGTTCGTGTTCACGACGCGGGACCTGCCGAGACCCGCGGGCGCCGACATCCGCTTCGTCCGGGGACCGGTGGCATCCGTCCTTCCCGACATCCGTGAGGCCGCCGGCGACGGCGACGTCTGGATCGTCGGCGGGGGAGACCTCGCCGGTCAGTTCCTCGACGTCGGCGCGCTCGACGAGATCGCCGTGTCGGTCGCGCCCGTCTTCCTCACCGGCGGCGCACCGCTGTTGCCGCGTCGACTCGAGTCCGACCGCCTGCGGCTCGTGTCGGCCGAGGCGGTCGGACAGTTCGCGCGACTCGTCTACCGCGTCGGCTCGGCGGCGGACTGAGCCCGGTCAGCCCGTGAGACCGCGGCGCTCGAGCAGCGGCTCGATCCGCGCGTCGCGACCGCGGAAGTCGCGGTAGGCCTCGAGCGGGTCCTTCGACCCGCCCACACCGAGCAGGCGATCGCGGAACCGGTCGCCGTTCGCACGGGTGAGGCCGCCGTTCTCGCGGAACCATTCGACGGTGTCGGCGTCGAGGACCTCGCTCCAGATGTAGGAGTAGTAGCCCGCGCTGTACCCGCCAGAGAAGACGTGGGCGAAGTAGGTCGACGAGTAGCGGGTCGGAACAGCGGGATTGTCGAGTCCGATGTCGGCGAGTGCTGTCGCCTCGAAGGAGTCGACGTCGATCTCGGATGCCGTGTCCTCGACATCGAGGCTGTGCCACGCCTGATCGATCCAGGACGCGGCCAGGTACTCGCTGGTGGCGAAGCCCTGGTTGAAGGCCTCCGATTCGCGCAGCTTCGCGACGACCTCCGCCGGGAGCGGCTCGTCAGTGTCGATGTGGCGGGCGTACGAGGCCAGGATCTCGGGCCAGAAGATCCACATCTCGTTGACCTGGCTCGGGAACTCCACGAAGTCGCGGAAGACCGCCGTGCCGGCGAAGTGCGGGTAGGTCACCGTCGCGAACAGTCCGTGCAGCGCGTGACCGAATTCGTGGAAGAGCGTCGTGACCTCGTCGAGGGTCAGCAGCGTGGGGCTGCCGGGCGCGGGCTGCGGCACGTTGAGGTTGTTCACGACGATCGGCGCCGTGCCGCGCAGCGCGGACTGCGACAGGATCGAATTCATCCACGCCCCGCCGCGCTTCGAGTCGCGGGTGTAGAGGTCGAGGATGTAGAGCCCGAGATGCGAGCCGTCCTCGTTCCGGACCTCGAACACGCGCGCCTCGGGGTGGTAGGCGGGCAGATCGGGGTGCTCGGTGAAGGTGATGCCGTACAGGTCGGTCGCCGCGCGGAACACGCCGTCGACGAGCACGCGCTCGGCCTCGAACCAGGGCCGCAGCGCGGTGCGGTCGAGGTCGTACCGTGCGGCGCGGACCCGCTCGGTGTAGAACGCCCAGTCGTGCGCCGCCAGGTCGAACCCACCGCCGTCGCGGTCGATGATCTCCTGCAGTGCCGCCTGCTCCTGCCGGGCGTTCTCCGCCGCCGGCACCGCGAGGCGGCGCAGCAGCGCGTGCACCGCCTCGGGCGAACCGGCCGTCTCGTCCGCGGTGACGTACGCCGCGTGCGAGTCGTACCCCAGCACCCGGGCGCGCTCGGCGCGCAGCCGGACGATCTCGGTGAGGACCGCGCGGTTGTCGTTCTCGTTGCCGCGTCGCCCTCGCGAGCGGGAGGCGGTCATCAGCTTCTCGCGGCTCGCGCGGGACGTGAGCGAGGAGAGGTAGGGATGCCCCGTGAACAGCGTCAGCGTGACGACGAACTTTCCGTCGAGGCCGCGATCGGCGGCGTTGCGTGCCGCGGCCGACAGCTCGCCGTCGGTGAGGCCGTCGAGTTCCGCGGCGTCGTCGAACACGACGGCGAGCTCGTTGGTGTCGGCGAGGAGGTTCTTCTCGAAAGTCGTCGTCAGCACGGAGAGCTGCTGGTTGAGCTCCGTGAGGACGGTCTTGTCGGCCTCGTCGAGTCCGGCACCTGCGTTCGTCATCTCGCGGTGGGTGCGCTCCACGAGGTAGCGGTCCTCCCCGGTGAGGCCGAGGTCGTCCAGCTGCGCGTGGACGGCGGCGACCCGCGCGTACAAGCGGGCGTCGAGGGTGACGGCGTCCTGGTGCGCGGCCATGAGCGGCGCGAGCTGCTCGTCGATCTCCTGGATCTCGGCCGTCGCGTCGGCGGAGCTGACGGTGTAGAAGGTGCGTGCGACGCGTCCCAGCAGCTCGCCGGAGCGCTCGAGGGCGACGAGCGTGTTCTCGAACGTGGGCTCCTCCGTCGAGGCGGCGATGGCCTCGATTTCCGCGCGGTGAGCCGCGAACGCCTGCTCGAAAGCGGGCAGGTAGTGCTCAGGGCGGATGCGGGGGTAATCCGGCAGATCGAACGGGAGAGGGGAGGGCGAGAGGAGCGGGTTGGCAGCGGCATCCGTCATCGTCCCAGCGTACGTCGCAGTCGGAAGCCGCGGCGTGCAAAGGGCTCGTTGCAAAGAAAACCTTGCAAAGCGAGCCATGCAAAGGTATCTTTGCATCATGACCGAACAGCGACAGGTGCGCGAAGACCGCAAATTGGATGCCGGGGCCCTCCGTGCCCTCGCGCATCCACTGCGTGTGCAGCTCTTCGACATCCTGTCGCAGTACGGCCCCCAGACGGCGAGTTCGCTCGCCGAGCGCACGGGGGAGTCCTCGGGGGCGACGAGCTACCACCTGCGGGCGCTGGCCAAACAGGACCTCATCCGCGAGATCCCCGACCGCGGTTCGGCGCGGGAGCGGTGGTGGGAACGTGCGGACAAATCCGTCTCCTTCGACAGCCCCGAGGCCCTCGCGTCGCCGGCCATCCGGTCGGCTACGCAGCTCATCATGAACGAGTTCCTCGGTCGCCGGCACCAGCAGTTGATGCGGCACGTCAGTGAGGGCATCGCGTCGCCCGACAAGGAGGACGACGCCGCGATGATCTCCACCGCGAACATCCACCTCACGCGCGATGACGCCATGGCGCTCATCGAGCGTCTGTCCGCCGTCGTTGACGAGGCCGTCGCCGGTGCCCGCGGGCGCGAAGAGGAGCCCGACCGACTGCCGTTCACCATCCGGGTGGACGTGTTCCAACTTCCCGAGGACGGAGACGGACGATGACCACGATCACCATTCCTGTGCTGGACGTCGCCGCGCGTCCGACTCGGCTCGAGGCGGCACTGCTCGCGGCGTCGGCCTCGGTGCAGCGCGCCGTGGCCGCACGGATGATGCGCCGCGCCGAGCAGGCACTGACGCAGTCAGCCGCCGACGAGCACGTCGAGCGCACCCGCGCCGACGTCGCCGCGCACCTCGCGCGTCACCCGCGCGGCTGAGCCCCCGTCAGGCCATGCCGTCGTCGTCGAGATGACCGACGACGATCTCGCCCTCGCGGCCCACACGCACGACGACCCCTGTCTCGAGCTCCGCGACCGGGCGTCCCTCGAGCCAGGTCAGCGTCCATCGTGGGCGGGGCTGGCCGAGCGGATCCTGGTCGATCGTGGCGTCGACGGCCGCGATCTGCTCTCGCAGGATCTCCGGCACGGCGGACGGCGGCTGGTCGCCGCTGGTCCAACGGGTTCCGAGCTGCATGTCAGGCCTCCTGCGGGGTGAGGACGATGTCGCCGACCGACACCGTGTCGCCGGTCGCGTACGAGACCTGCACGATGCGTCCGACGGCGGCCAGGTCGCCCTCGGCCGAGCGGATGGCGTCGAGTGCGGCATCCGGTCCCGTGATGGTCAGCGACGCGACCGGCGTCTTCTGCGAGGCCTTCGCCTCGGTCTTCGCGCGGCGCACGCTGATGAGCGCTTCGCCCACCGTCCGCAGCACGGCCGGGTCGCCCTCGATGCCGAGCGGTTCGGGCCACGAGGCGGTGTGCACCGACCCCGCCTCGAACCACGACCAGGCCTCCTCCGCGGCGAACGAGAGCACCGGCGCGAGCAGACGCAGGAGCGTCGACAGGGCCATGCGGAGCGCGAGCGCTGCCGACGCCTGACCGGCGTCGGCCTGGTTGTACGCACGCTCCTTGACGAGCTCGAGGTAGTCGTCGCAGAAGGTCCAGAAGAACGCCTCGGTGACTTCCAGCGCGCGGGCGTGGTCGAAGGCGTCGAACGCCTTCGTGGCATCCCGGACGACCTGGTCGAGGGTCGCGAGCATCGACGCGTCCAGAGCGTGCGTGATGCGAGCGTCCTCGGGGACGGGGAACGAGAGCACGAACTTCGCCGCGTTCAGCACCTTGATCGCCAGGCGGCGACCGATCTTCACCTGGGTCGGGTTCTGCGGGTCGAACGCGGCGTCGGCGCCGAGACGGCTGGAGGCCGCCCAGTAGCGGACGGCGTCGGTTCCGTGCGCGTCGAGGATGTCGGCGGGCGTGACGACGTTGCCCTTGGACTTCGACATCTTCTTCCGGTCGGGGTCGACGATGAAGCCCGAGATGGCGGCATCCGTCCACGGCGCGCGGCCGTCCTCGAGCACCGAGCGGACCATGGTCGAGAACAGCCACGTGCGGATGATGTCCTGCCCCTGCGGGCGCACGTCGAACGGGGCGACCAGGTTCCAGAGCTCGGGGTCGCGCTCCCAGCCGCCCGCGAGCTGCGGGGTCAAGGACGACGTCGCCCAGGTGTCGAAGATGTCGCGCTCGGCGTCGAAGCCGCCGGGCACGCCGCGCTGGTCCTCGGTGTAGCCGTCGGGCACGTCCGTCGTGGGGTCGACCGGGAGGCGCGAGAGGTCGGGGGTGAGGACGCGGTCGTAGTCGCGTTCGCCGTTCTCGTCGAGGCCGTACCAGACCGGGATGGGCACGCCGAAGAAGCGCTGCCGCGAGACGAGCCAGTCGCCGGTGAGGCCGTTCGTCCAGTTCTCGTACCGCACACGCATGAAGTCCGGGTGCCAGCCCATGCCGCGGCCCATCTCGATGAGCTTGTCGCGCAGTTCCGCGTCGCGGGCGCCGTTGCGGAGGTACCACTGGCGCGTCGAGACGATCTCGAGGGGACGATCGCCCTTCTCGTAGAACTTCACCGGGTGGGTGAACGGCTTCGACACCTCGAGCAGCTCACCGGACTCCTGCAGCAGCTCGACGATGCGCTTCTTGGCGCTGAACACCGTCTTGCCGGCGAGCTCCGCGTACGCCGCCTTCGCGGCATCCGTCACGAGCACGTCGGGGGCCTCGTCGATGATGCGACCGTCGCGGCCGAGGATCGTGCGGTTGGGCAGGTCGAGCTCGCGCCACCAGATGATGTCGGTCACGTCGCCGAACGTGCAGATCATGGCGATGCCCGTGCCCTTGTCCTTCACCGCGAGGGGGTGGGGGAGGACGGGGACCTCGACGTCGAACAGCGGGGTGCGGACGGTGGAGCCGAAGTAGGGCTGGTAGCGCTCGTCGTCGGGGTTCGCGACGAGTGCCACGCACGCGGGGAGGAGCTCGGGACGTGTCGTCTCGATGTGGATGTCGCCCGAACCGTCGCTCTTGTGGAAGGCGACGCGGTGGTACGAGGCCTGCTGGTCGCGATCCTCGAGCTCGGCCTGCGCGATGGCGGAGCGGAAGTCGATGTCCCAGAGGGTGGGCGCCATCGCCTGGTAGGCCTCGCCGCGCTCGAGGTTGCGGAGGAAGGCGAGCTGGCTCGTGCGGATCGTGTCGTCCGAGATGGTGCGGTAGGTCTGCGTCCAGTCCACCGACAGGCCGAGCTTGCGGAACAGGTCCTCGAACTGCTTCTCGTCCTCGATCGTCAGCTCCTCGCAGAGCTCGATGAAGTTGCGACGGCTGATCGGCACCTGATCGGCCGGCTTGAGGCTCTTCGCGTCACCGCGGAACGGCGGCGTGAAGTCCGGATCGTAGGGGAGCGACGTGTCGCAGCGCACGCCGTAGTAGTTCTGCACGCGTCGCTCGGTCGGCAGACCGTTGTCGTCCCAGCCCATCGGGTAGAACACGGTCTTGCCGCGCATGCGCTCGTAGCGCACCTTCACGTCGGTGTGGGTGTAGCTGAACACGTGACCGATGTGGAGCGAGCCGGATGCCGTCGGGGGAGGCGTGTCGATCGAGAAGACTCCCGCGCGTCCCTTCGCCTTGGCCGCGTCGCGGTCGAACAGGTACGTGCCGGCGTCGGACCACGCGGCATCCCACTTCTGCTCGAGGCCTTCCAGGGCGGGCTTGTCGGGAATGTGCGCATTCGTCATGGTGGGGCTCCTCGAGCGATATGTGCGGCACTGTGTGAGCGTGCCTGAGTGTGGGTGCCGAGCCAGTCTACCGCCGGGGCGTCCGCCGGACGGGTGACGGTTCGCGAGGAGATGGAGGTTATCGAGGAGCGGATGCCGGGATCCGCCCCTCGGGACGCGTCATCTCCTCGCGAACCTCCGGCGCTTCCTCCCGGGTGCGGACCGGGCCGCTCCCGTGCACACTGTTCCGGCCGTGCCGATTCCGCGCCTCGTCGGGGCCGCAGGCTGTGCGGATGAGGGTGACGGATGCGGTGGGTCAGCGCGGTGGGATCGTCCGATCGGCGGCGTTGCGCCGACTCGGCTTCAGTGAGCGCGCGGTGCGCACGGCGGTGGACACCGGGGAGCTCGTGAGGCCGCGGCGAGGGTGGGTCGCCCTCCCGTCGAGCGACCCCGCGCTTCGCGCGGCGGCCGCTGCAGGGGTCGTCCTCTCGTGCGTCACGCAGGCGCAGCGACTGGGGCTGTGGGTGCTGCACGCGGAGGGGGCGCACGTCGCGGCATCCGCTCATTCGGGATCCGTCCGGACCGAGGACCCGGGCACGGTCGTCCACTGGTCCGAGCCGATCGTGCCGCGCGCACCGGACGCGCTCGTCGACCCGATCGAGAACGTCCTCGCGCTCAGCGCGAGCTGTCTGCCGTTCGAGGAGGCCCTCGCGATGTGGGAGTCCGCGATCGAGCGGGGACTGGTCCAGCTGCCCGCGCTCCGTCGGCTGCCGTTCCGCGGACGGGCACGCGAGGTCCTGGCCCAGGTGACACCCTTCGCCGGTTCGGGCCTCGAGTCCTTCATCCCGCCGCGGCTCGCGTGGCTGCGGGTGCCCATCGTGCCGCAGGCCTGGATCGCCGGACATCGCGTGGACTTCCTGCTGGGCGATCGCCTCGTCCTGCAGATCGACGGCGGCACCCACGTCGGCGCGCAGCGCGACAGGGACAACGCCCACGACGCCGAACTGATGCTCCTCGGGTACCACGTGATCCGCGTCGGGTACGCGCAGGTCGTGCATCGCTGGCACGTCGTGCAGGACGCCGTCGCGCGCGCGGTGGCGCAGGGGCTGCATCTCGCCGAGCGGTGACGGTGACGCTGTCGGTGACGCTTCGCGAGGAGATGGAGGTCATCGAGGAGCGGATGCCGGGATCCGCCCCTCGGGACGCGTCATCTCCTCGCGAACCTCCGCACAGCGACGCCCCACGCGCCGCGGCCGGCGTCAGCGCGTCAGAACGCGGCGTCGATCGTCTCGTTGCCGTCGATGATCTCGCGCACCGGGTCGCTCGTGAACGCGTCGATGAGCGCCTCGGTGGAGGCGGCATCCGCGTCCTCCTCGGGAACGACCAGCTGCAGGGCGAAGCGGTCGTCGAGCTCGGTCAGCAGCCCGTCGTCCTGCGGGGTGAGGCCGAGGGCGGCGATGTGGGACGGCCACTGGAAGACCAGGTCGGCCTCGTCGTACGCCGTGTTGAGCTGGTTGATCTGGAGTTCGAGGAACTGCAGGTCCTTCGGGTTCTCGGCGATGTCGTCCACGGTCGCCTCGTACGGGTCGACGCCCTCGGCGAGGGTGACGATCTTCGCGTCGGCGAGCATCTTCAGCGCGCGGCCGGTGTTGGAGGCGTCGTTCGGGATCGCGACGGTCGCCCCCTGGGGCAGGTCCGCGATGTCGTCGATCGTCTTCGAGTAGAACGCGATCGTGAAGTTGTAGATCGGCTGGACCGCTGTCAGCGATGCGTCGTTCGCGGCGTTGAACTCCTGCATGTAGGGCTCGTGCTGCGAGAAGTTCGCGTCGATGTCGCCGGCGGCGAGCATCTTGTTGATCGTGACGTAGTCGGCGACCTCGACGAGCTCGATGGCGTAGCCGTCCTCGATCTGGTCGGCCGCGGCCTCGACGACGTCGGTCATGGGCGAGGTGACGGCGCCGACCCGCAGCGTCTGCACCTGCTCACCGCCCGGTGCGGCGGGTGAGGCGCAGCCGGCCAGGAGGGCAACGGCGGCGGCCGTGAGGGCGGCGGCGAGGGTGAGGCGGCGCGGGGACATGGTGCTCCTTGTGGGATGGGGGTGGATGCCGGTGGTGGCGGACGCTCAGCGATGGTCGAGGCGGACCGAGATCCGCTGCCCGACCGCTTGGATCACGAGGACGATGGCGAGGATGACGAGGATCGTGAAGTACATGAGCGCGTCGTCGTACTCCTGGTAGCCGTACCGCAGCGCGAAGTCTCCGATCCCGCCGCCGCCGACCACGCCGAGGACGGTCGAGTAGGACAGCAGGCTGATGCTCGCCGAGGTCAGCGCGTACACGAGACCCGGCAGCGCCTCGGGCAGGAAGAAGCGCCACACGGTCTGCGGCACCGTGGCCCCGAGGGTCTGCGCGACGCGGGGGATGCCGGGGCTCACCTCGCGAAGGATCTGCTCGACCAGCCGGCCGTACACGGCGACGGCGACGACGCACAGCGAGAATGTCGCAGCGGGCGTGCCGAAGGTGGTGCCGTAGATCGCCCGGGTCGCCGGCACGAGGAACACGACGAGCAGCAGGAACGGGAACGAGCGGATGACGTTGATCAGGACGTTCGCGACGGTCCACACGACCCGCTGCGAGCGGATGCCCCCGGGTCGGGTGAGGTAGACGGCGGCGCCGAGGGGCAGGCCGAGCAGCACGGCGGCCGCCAGCGAGACGCCGAGCATGTAGCCGGTCTCGCCCAGGGCCTCGATGAGGTCGTCGCCGCGCTCGGCCAGCGACGCTCCGAGCGAGGCGAGGACGTCGTCGGGGTCGTTCATGCGCCGAGCTCCCGTCGCGCGCGATCGAGGTACGTCTCGCGCTCGCCGCGTGCGGTCGGGGAGACCGCGAGGATCTCGACGAGCCGGCCGTCGTCGAACAGGGCGACGCGGTCGCAGATCGAGCGGACGACGTCGAGGTCGTGGGTGACGATCACGACGGTCGTCCCGAAGCGATCGCGGGCGTCGCGCAGAAGATCGAGCACCTCGCCGGCGGTCGCCGCGTCGAGCGCCGACGTGGGCTCGTCGCAGAGCAGCAGCCGGGGGCGCGTCACGAGGGCGCGGGCGATGCCGACGCGCTGGCGCTGACCACCGCTCAGCTGGGCGGGATACGCGTCGGCCCGGTGGTCGAGCCCGACGAAGCGCAGCGCATCATCGACGGCCTGGGCTGACCGCTCGCTCCGGGGGCGGAGGGCGAGCGGGAGGTCGACGTTCTGCCGCACGGTGCGATTCGCGAGGAGATGCACGCCCTGGAAGACGACGCCGATCTCGCGCCGCAGGCTGCGGAGCCCCGTTCGACCGAGCCGTCCGACATCCTGGCCGAGCACGCTGACCGTGCCGGAGGTGGCGGCGACCTCACCCGTCAGCACCGAGAGGAGGGTGCTCTTCCCGGCGCCGCTCTCGCCGATGACGCCGAGGATCTCGCGGTCCGCGACGGTCAGGTCCACGTCCGCGAGACCGCGGACGCCTCCGGGGTACTCCACACCTGCGCGAGCGAGCTCGACAGGGGGCGCAGGCAGCACGGACGGACCTCAGAACGTTGTTGGATGAAGTCCAATTATAGTTCTGCCATGAGCACCAGGTACCGGACCGAGGCGATCAACGACGACGGCGGGACGGGTGTCAGCCGGGTCGTCGGCGGCCTGGAGGTCGCGGTCTCGAACCCGCTGAGCCCCGATGCGGACCTGTCGCGCAGCAATCCCGAGCAGTTGCTCGCCCTCGCCTGGGCCACCTGCCTCGACGCCACCCTGCAGGCGATCGTGAAGGCCGCGCACCGGACTCGGGTCCGCGTCGAGGTCGAGCTCCACGACTCCCCGGAGCGCGGCGGCTACGAGTTCCACGTCACCGCTTTCGTCTCCGCCGAGGGACGCACCCTCGCCGAGACAGAGGAACTCGTCGCTGCCGCCCACCATCGATGCCCGATCTCCCGCCTGCTGCAGGGTGCGGCGACCGTCGGCATCCGTGCGGAGGAGTGGGCCTCCTAGCGGTCCACGGCGAAACCGAGGTGCGGCATGTCTACGCCTCGGTAGCGGGTGACGAAGCGGCGACGGACCGTCATCCCGAGGCGGATGGCGACGTTCATGGACGCGATGTTCGTGTCGCGGACTTTTGCCCACACGGTCGGGGCGTCGAGGTTGCGGAAGGCCCAGTCGCGTGACGCCGCGGCGGCCTCGGTCGCGTATCCTCGATGCCAGTGCGCCCGCTGGAAGAGGTACCCGACTTCCAGGACCTCGACGTCTTCGATCCGCTGGCGGGTGATCCCGCACTGGCCGATCATCCCGCCCGGCTCGGCGGCGAGCTCGACCGCCCAGAGCCCGAACCCGTCCTCCTCGTAACGTTGCAGGTTGCGATCGAGCCACGCCCGGCACTCCGCCTCGGCGAAGGCCCCTTCGTAGGCGGTCATCGCAACCGGGTCGGTGAGGATCGTCCGGAGCGCCGGCAGATCGTCTTCGCCCATGTCTCGGAGAACCAACCGGGCAGTACGCAGCCTCATTCGCCGGTCCGGACGTCGATCCCGAGGGATGCCGCGAGCGCGAGTGCGTGCGAGGCCGCCTGGTCGGCGGTCACGGTCACGCCGCGCAGCATCCGGACATCCGTGAACGACAGCACCTCGGCGCCGCGCAGGTCGACGTCGCTCGCCTGCCACTCCCTGACGTCCATCTCGTCCACCGACGTCCCCCCGAACCGCATCCGCTCGACGCGGGCGCCCGGCAGGTCGAGGGTGCCGATGCGGCATCCGCTCACCTCGACGTCGCGCAGGGTCGCGCCCCCACCCGTCAGGTAGTCGACCCGGACGCCGTCGAGGACGAGGCCGTCGCACCGCGCTCGCGAGAGGTCGAGCGTGCCGATCCGCCCGCCGCGCACCACGACCGTCCGCCACGTCCCCTCGCGGGCGACCAGCTCGGCTGTCGACACCGCGTCGAGGACGACGTCCGCCAGGATCGCGCCGGTCAGATCGATGGAGTGAACGGATGCCGGGGCCACGACGCTCTCGCTGATGCGGCTGTGCGCGGCATCCGTCGTTCCGGGGTCGAGGTCGATGCGCGCCTCGGAGAACGCGCCCGACCGGCGCAGCGTCGCGGGTTCGAGCGCGCGGGGCAGATCGGGATCGGGGATGCGGGGCGGCTCGGGACGGGTGCGGGGGCGGGCCATGACGCCAGGCTATGCCGACGGTATGATTGTGGACATCAGCACCGATCCGGCCATCACCGGGGAGCTCTCGGAAGAACAGCGGTCCGCCGCCCAGTAGAACCGAGCGGGGCAGGCCCGTCATCGCCGCAGGTGAGTGGGTGCCCCCGGATCCGGGTGGCATCAAGCGGGGTGGTACCGCGGTCTCCGGATCGTCCTCGCAGGAGCAGACCTGCAGGAGTGACATGACCTACCCCCGACCTTCCGCCTTCGGCCCGGCCGCCGACGCGCCCGCGGCCGTCGTCCCGAGCCCGCGCTTCCCCGACCTCGAGCGCGAGGTCCTCGCGTTCTGGGAGCAGGACGACACGTTCCGCGCTTCGATCGCGCAGCGCGACGGCGCCGACGAGTGGGTGTTCTACGACGGTCCGCCGTTCGCCAACGGCCTGCCGCACTACGGGCACCTCCTCACCGGCTACGCGAAGGACCTCTTCCCGCGCTTCCAGACCATGCGCGGCAAGAAGGTCGACCGGGTCTTCGGGTGGGACACGCACGGCCTCCCCGCTGAGCTCGAGGCGATGAAGCAGCTCGGGATCACCGAGAAGAGCGAGATCGAGGACATGGGGATCGCCGCCTTCAACGCGAAGGCGCGCTCCTCCGTGCTCGAGTACACGCAGGAGTGGGAGAACTACGTCACCCGGCAGGCCCGCTGGGTCGACTTCGAGCGCGGCTACAAGACGCTCGACACCGGGTACATGGAGTCGGTGCTGTGGGCCTTCAAGGAGCTCTACGACAGGAACCTCGCCTACGAGGGGCACCGCGTGCTGCCGTACTGCTGGCGCGACGAGACGCCGCTGTCGAACCACGAGCTGCGCATGGACGACGACGTCTACAAGATGCGCCAGGACCCGTCGGTGACGGTGACCTTCCCGCTCGTCGGCGCGAAGGCCGAGGCCCTGGGCCTCACCGCCGTCCGTGCGCTCGCCTGGACGACGACGCCGTGGACCCTGCCGACCAACCTCGCGCTCGCCGTCGGACCCGACATCGAGTATGTGGTCCTGCCGGGCGGTCCCGCCGGCGCCGCCGACGTTCACGAGGACGCCCTCGAGGGGCAGTCCCACCGCTACCTGCTCGCCGCCGACCTCCTCGCGAACTACGCGAAGGACCTGGGATACGCCTCCGCCCAGGAGGCGCGCGCCGCCGTCGACCAGACGGTCCGCGGAGCGGAGCTCGCCGACGTCGCGTACGACCGCCTGTTCGACTACTACGCCGACGAAGAGACGTGGGGCACGCAGAACGCCTGGCGCATCCTCGTCGACGACTACGTCACCACGACCGACGGCACCGGCATCGTCCACCAGGCCCCGGCCTACGGTGAGGACGACCAGCGTGTGACGGGGGCCGCCGGCATCCCGCTCATCATGAGCCTCGACGACGGCGGACGCTTCCTGCCGCAGGTGACCGACGTCGCCGGCGAGCTGTGGATGGACGCGAACCGTCCCCTCATCCGCCTGCTGAAGGCCGAGGGGCGCCTCTTGCGCGAGGCGTCGTACGAGCACTCGTACCCGCACTGCTGGCGCTGCCGGAACCCCCTCATCTACAAGGCCGTCTCGAGCTGGTTCGTGCGGGTCACCTCGATCAAGGACCGCCTCGTCGAACTCAACGAGCAGATCACGTGGGCGCCCGAGAACGTCAAGCACGGGCAGTTCGGCAAGTGGCTCGAGGGCGCGCGCGACTGGTCGATCAGCCGCAACCGGTTCTGGGGCTCGCCGATCCCGGTGTGGAAGAGCGACGACCCCGAGTACCCGCGCGTCGACGTCTACGGTTCGCTCGAGGACCTCGAGCGCGACTTCGGTCGCCTGCCGGTGAACGAGGCCGGCGAGGTGGACCTCCACCGCCCGTTCATCGACGACCTGACCCGGCCGAACCCCGACGACCCGACCGGGACATCCACGATGCGCCGCATCGAGGACGTGTTCGACGTGTGGTTCGACTCCGGCTCGATGCCGTACGCGCAGGTGCACTATCCGTTCGAGAACCGCGAGTGGTTCGACGAGCACGCCCCCGCCGACTTCATCGTCGAGTACATCGGGCAGACCCGCGGCTGGTTCTACGTCATGCACGTGCTGTCGGGCGCGCTGTTCGATCGCCCCGCGTTCTCGGGCGTCGCCTGCCACGGCATCGTCCTCGGCAGCGACGGGCAGAAGATGTCGAAGTCCCTGCGCAATTACCCGGACGTCAGCGAGGTCTTCGACCGCGACGGCTCCGACGCGATGCGCTGGTTCCTGATGAGCTCGTCCGTCTTGCGCGGCGGCAACCTCGTCGTCACCGAGGAGGGCATCCGCTCGGGCGTGCGCGAGTTCCTCCTGCCGCTGTGGAACGCCTGGTACTTCTTCTCGACGTACGCGAACGCGGCCGGCGGACCCGACGGCGAGGGGTACGAGGCCGTCTGGCGCACGGACTCCACGAACGTCCTCGACCGTCACATCCTGGCGCTCACCGGCGACCTCGTCCGCGACGTCGCCGCCGACCTCGAGGCGCTCGACTCGACGATGGCCGCCGCGAAGCTCCGCGAGTTCGCCGAGGCGCTGACCAACTGGTACATCCGGCGCTCCCGCGACCGGTTCTGGGTGGGGGTGGATGCCGCCGACCCGAGCACGACCGAGGCGTTCGACACGCTCTACACGGTCCTCGAGACGCTCACCCGCGTCGCAGCGCCCCTCATCCCGCTCGTCGCCGAGCGCGTCTGGCAGGGACTCACCGGGGGTCGCAGCGTGCACCTCGAGGACTGGCCCGACGCCGAGCGGTTCGCCGCGGCATCCGACATCCGCGAAGCCATGGACACCGTCCGCGAGGTCTCGTCGGTCGCCAACGCGCTGCGCAAGAAGGAGGGCAAGCGCGTGCGTCTGCCCCTCGCGTCGCTGACGGTCGCGGTGACGGGCGCCGACGGACTCGCGCAGTTCGAGGACATCGTCCGCGACGAGCTCAACGTCAAGGCGGTCGAGGTCGTCGAGCTCACCGACGGCCTGGCCGAGCAGTACGGCATCAGCCAGCGTCTCGCGGTCAACGCGCGCGCCGCGGGGCCGCGCCTGGGCAAGCAGGTGCAGCACGTCATCAAGGGCGCCAAGGCGGGCCTGTGGAGCGAGGAGGGCGGCGTTGTCGTCGTCGACGGCATCGCGCTCGAGCCGGGGGAGTACGACCTCACGCTCGAGGCGGGCGGCGTCGCCGAGGGCACCGCGATCGCGCTCCTTCCGCGCGGCGGCTTCGTCCTGCTCGACACCACGACGACGCCCGAGCTCGAGGCCGAAGGCCTCGCGCGCGACGTCATCCGCGCCGTGCAGGACGCCCGCAAGGCGGCCGGATTCGAGGTGAGCGACCGCATCGCGCTGCAGCTCACCTTCGCCGACCGTGCCGACGCCGAAGCCGTCGCCGCGGCGTTCGACGTCGCCGACGTCGCGGGCGAGACGCTGTCGGTCGCCGACCTCGTCGCGACCGCCGACGGCGACACGCTGCGCGGCGAGGCCCTGCGCTCGAGCCCCGAGTACACGGCATCCGTCCCCGCCGGCACGTACGCGAACGCCGGCGACCTCACCATCGGCGTCCGCCGGATCGGAGCGACCTCATGAGCGACCGGACCCGAGCGGATGCCGTCTACGCGGCGCTCCTGCAGCGGCAGGGCGAGCGGTGGGTCGAGCCCCGCGTCGAGCGCACCCGCCGCGCCCTCGAGCTCCTCGGCGATCCGCAGCGGACCTACCGCGTCATCCACGTGACGGGCACGAACGGCAAGACGTCGACGAGCCGCATCGCGGAATCGATCGTGCGCGCCCACGGACTGCGCACGGGGCTGTTCACCAGCCCTCACCTCGAGCGGTTCACGGAGCGGATCATGATCGACGGCGAGCCGATCGCCGATGCCGCGGTCGCCGACGCGTGGGACGAGATCGCCCCGATCGTCGCGCTGGTGGACGAGGAGCTCGACGGCAAGGGCGAGCCGCCGCTCACCTTCTTCGAGCTGCTCACCGTGCTCGCCTTCGTCTCGTTCGCCGACGCCCCCGTGGACGTCGCCGTGATCGAGGTGGGCATGGGCGGCGCGTGGGACTCGACGAACACGGCCGACGGCGACGTCGCGGTCTTCGCCCCCATCGACATCGACCACGCCGACAAGCTCGGCGACACGATCGCCGAGATCGCGACGGTGAAGGCCGGGATCATCAAGCCGAACGCGGCTGCCGTCTCGGCGGCGCAGCAACCCGCGGCCCTCAGCGTGCTGACGACGGCCGCGCGGGCTCAGGGCGCGTCCCTGTCCGTCGAGGGCGAGCAGTTCGGCCTGCTCGACCAGAAGCTCGCGGTCGGCGGTCAGCTGCTCACGGTCCGCGGACTCGCCGCGACCTACGAGGAGCTGTATCTGCCCCTCTACGGCGCGCACCAGGGGCGCAACGCCGCCCTCGCGATCGCCGCGGTCGAGTCGCTCATCGGCGGTGGCACGCAGCCGATCGCCCCCGATGTGCTGGCCGACGGACTCGGTGCCGCCACCTCGCCGGGGCGCCTGCAGCTCGTGGGAGTCGCGCCCACCGTGCTCGTGGACAGCGCCCACAATCCGCATGGCGCGCGATCGCTCGTCGCAGCGCTCGGCGAGTCGTTCGACTTCGACGAGTGGGGCCTCGTTCTCGGCGCCTTCGCCGACAAGGACGTCGCCGGCATCGTCGGCACGCTCGCGCCCGCCGTCGCGCACGTGTTCGCCACGGCGCCCGAGTCCGACCGGGCGGAGGAACCGGATGCCGTCGCCGACCTCGTCGAGCAGACCGAGACACCCGTGACGGTCCACCGCGACCTCGCCGATGCCGCCGAGGCCGCGCGTGCGTGGGCTGCGGCATCCGACCGCCGGGCCGTCGTCATCGCCGGCAGCGTCGTGCTCGCCGGCGAAGCCGTCGTGCTCGCCGAGGCGGAGGACTGGAAGTCGGGGTACGAGGCGTGAGCGGGCCACGCGTGCGCCGCCGGCGCGGCGCCCGGGAGTCGCTCCTCTCGGTCATCCTCGGGTTCGAGTCGATCGTCGCGTTCCTGGCCGGGCTCGCGGTCTACGGCCTGCGCGCGCTGCCCGAGGGCATCGAGCCGTGGTGGGGGATCGTCGGCGGTGTCGTCCTCGGCGTCCTGATGATCGCCCTCGCAGGGGTCACCCGGTACCGCTGGGCGGTCATCGCCGGCGGCGCCCTGCAGGTCGTCATCGCGCTCGGGGCGATCCTCGTGCCCGCGCTCCTCATCGCGGCGGCCGTTTTCGGCGCGTTGTACGTCTATGGCACCATCAAGGGCGGCGCGCTCGATGCGCGCAACGCCTCACTCGCCGCCGAGGCGGAGAAGAACGGAGACTGACATGGCCACCGAACAGACCCTCGTCCTGGTGAAGCCCGACGGGGTCGCCCGCGGACTCACCGGCGCGATCCTCGCCCGCATCGAGGCGAAGGGGTACTCGCTCGTCGACATCCGCCTCGTCGAGCCCGACCGCGAGCGTCTTGAGCAGCACTACGCCGAGCACGCCGGCAAGCCCTTCTACGAGCCGCTGCTCGAGTTCATGATGTCGGGGCCCTCGGTCGCCATCCGCCTCGCCGGCAACCGCGTCATCGAGGGGTTCCGCTCCCTGGCCGGCACCACCGACCCGACCACGGCGGCACCGGGCACCATCCGCGGCGACTTCGGCCGCGACTGGGGTCTCGCCGTCCAGCAGAACCTCGTCCACGGCAGCGACAGCGTCGAGTCCGCGAACCGCGAGCTCGCCATCTGGTTCGACTGACCCGCGGTCAATGAGAGCGCCCGTCCCGTCATCGGGGCGGGCGCTTCGTCGTGTCAGCGGGTGAACTCCGAGATCCAGTCCAGCTGCACCTGCGCGATCACCCCGATGATGGCGAAGGCGACGATCGCCATGAGCGGCGTCCACGCCATCAGGGCGTCCGCGCGACGGCGTGCGGCCGCGGAGGCCGGCAGCGCGCCGACCCGCACCAGATGCACGGCGACGGCGAAGAACGTCGGGATCGTCACCGACCACGTGACCATGCACCATGGGCAGAGGGTCGCGAGCACGAAGATGCTCTGCGAGATGAGCCAGAGGACGAAGGCGAAGGCGGCGGTGACGCCGACCCCGAACAGCACCCAGAACCACCGCGCGAAGCGCGCGCCGGCCAGCAGCGCCGCACCGACGATGATCGGCGCGACCCAGCCCGTCAGTCCGAGGATCGGGTTCGGGAACCCGAACACCGACCCCTGCGCCGATTCGAGGTTCTTGCCGCATTGGACGAGCAGGCTGATGTCGCAGGATGCCGCCGACCCGGGATTCTCGAGGAGATGGAAGCGCTCGGTGGTCAGCTGGAAGGCGGCGAACCAGCCCACGACGCCGGCGAAGATGAGCCACAGGGCGAACACGGTCGGGCGGGAGGTGCGGCTCGGGGAGGGCATGCGGGCGATTATCGCACCGCGCGTGATCCGCTCCCTGAGGCGCCGGCCGTGCAGATCCGAGGGCGTCGGTCACGGCTCCGGCTCGGGAAGTGGGATAATGGGGGTCGACGTCCCCGCGGCCGCGCCGCCAGGATGTCACCAGAAGACTTCGGGCGAGCAACGCCCGCGCAGCATCACCCCGCCGCGAGTGCGGGGATCGGCTGCAGACCAGATGAGTTCGCGGCACACCTCCGAGACCGGAGCGGAGCCGCCCGATTTTCGCCGGACGGCACGCGGAGCCGTCGGCTGGGAGTAAGCCAGAGATGGCAGATGAGACGAACGACACGACAGCATCCGATGCGACCGAGGGCGTTCTGACGCCTCACGACGCCGACGGCGGGACCGAGACCGGTCAGCCCGTCGAGGCGGAGTCGCAGCCCGCCGAGCCGACCGAGGACGCGCCCGTGGACGCGGCCGTCGAGGTCGAGGCCCCCGCCGAGGTGGCTCCGGCCGCGGAGGCGCCCGCCGAAGAGGCGCACGGGACCGAGGCGCCCGCGGAGGAGGCGCCCGTGACCGAGACGCCCGCGGCGGAAGCGCCGGGGGCACCGGAAGAGCCCGCCGCCCCCGCGATCCCCACCGCCGTGAGCCTCGGTCTGCTCCCGGAGCAGTTCGTCTCCGCGGTGTCGACCGCGCTGCACTTCTACGCTCCCGAGGTCGCCCCGCTCCCGGCCCTGTCGCGCGACGATCGTGACGACCGCGACGACGCCGGAGCCGAGGCATCCGGGGGATCGCGTCGCCGCAACCGCCGGCGCGGCGGCGGCAACACGTCCGAACAGAACGACGAGCCCGCGGCGCCGCGTCGTCGCGTCGTCGAGGTCATCACCGAGCCGCAGCGCATCAAGGGCTCGACGCGCCTCGAGGCCAAGAAGCAGCGTCGCCGCGACGGACGCGAGGCGGGCCGTCGGCGCGCCGTCGTCACCGAGGCGGAGTTCCTCGCGCGCCGCGAGTCGGTCGACCGCGACATGATCGTTCGTTCGCGCGGCGGCCGCATCCAGATCGCCGTGCTCGAGGACAACGTCCTCGTCGAGCACTACGTCGCGCGCAACCAGGACGCCTCCCTCATCGGCAACGTCTATCTCGGCCGCGTGCAGAACGTGCTCCCCAGCATGGAGGCGGCCTTCGTCGACATCGGTCGCGGTCGCAACGCCGTGCTGTACTCGGGCGAGGTGGACTGGGATGCCGTCGAGACCGGCAACCAGCCGCGCCGGATCGAACTCGCCCTCAAGTCCGGCGACCGCGTCCTCGTGCAGGTCACCAAGGACCCCGTCGGCCACAAGGGTGCGCGACTGACCAGCCAGATCTCGCTCCCTGGCCGCTACCTCGTGTACGTGCCCGGCGGCGCGATGAACGGCATCTCGCGCAAGCTCCCCGACACCGAGCGCGCCCGCCTCAAGAAGATCCTCAAGGAGGTCCTCCCGGAGTCCTCGGGCGTCATCGTGCGCACCGCGGCGGAGGGAGCCACCGAGGAGCAGCTCACCCGCGACGTGCAGCGCCTCACCTCGCAGTGGGAGCACATCAGCACGCAGGCTCAGACGGGCCAGGCGCCCGCGCTCCTGCACTCCGAGCCCGACCTGCTCGTCAAGATCGTCCGCGACGTCTTCAACGAGGACTTCCGCAAGATGCTCATCCAGGGAGATGAGGCGTACCAGACGATCACGTCCTACCTCACCGGCGTCGCCCCCGACCTGCTCGAGCGCATCGAGAAGTACGAGGGGAAGCAGGACCCGTTCGACGTGTTCCGCGTGACGGAGCAGATCGAGAAGGCGCTCGACCGCAAGGTGTGGCTGCCCTCCGGCGGATCGCTCGTCATCGACCGCACCGAGGCCATGACGGTCGTCGACGTCAACACCGGCAAATTCGTCGGCACGGGCGGCAACCTCGAGGAGACCGTCACCAAGAACAACCTCGAGGCCGCGGAGGAGATCGTCCGCCAGCTGCGGCTGCGCGACATCGGCGGCATCATCGTCGTCGACTTCATCGACATGGTGCTCGAGTCCAACCGCGACCTCGTCCTGCGCCGCCTCGTCGAGTGCCTGAGCCGCGACCGGACGAAGCACCAGGTCGCCGAGGTCACCTCGCTCGGCCTCGTGCAGATGACCCGCAAGAAGATCGGCCTCGGGCTGCTCGAGACCTTCAGTGAGGCGTGCGAGGTGTGCGCCGGTCGCGGCGTCATCGTGCACCACGACCCGGTCGTCAAGCACCGCACTTCGTCCGGCGGGGGCAACGGCAACAACCGGCGCCCGCGTCAGAACGGCGGCTCCGCGCCGGCGCAGAACGGCGCCGCCGCCGCACCGGCACCCGGCGGCACGCACGTGATCACCGAGGGTGTGAAGTCCGCGCTCGCGCAGATCGCGGCATCCACCATCCAGCCGCACGAGGAGCCCACCGCTGTCGTCGCGGAGGAGCCCGTCGCCGAGCGTCCCGAGCGGCCCAAGCGCCCGCGCCGCAAGAAGGCGGAGCCCGCCAAGACCGACGCCGACCGCCTGCTCGACTCGGTGCTCGAGGCGCTGCCCGAGCCGAAGGCGCCCGGTCAGGGGCGCGCGCGTCGTCGCGTGACGACCGCCGCGCTGACCGGCACGCCCGTCCAGACCCCGACCGAGGACTGAACGCGCACGTCACCGTCCGCGGCGCTCGCGGGCGGTGACGCGCAGTCCCGAGGCGATCAGCCGACGGACCAGGTCGTGCGCACTCACGCGCTCCGCACCGCCCGCCACGAGGCGATCGATCGCGTCCTCGGGGACGTCGTAGTGGTCGCGGTCGAAGGCGCGGGGCGGGATGCCGTGGGTCGCCGCGAAGGCGTGGAGCTCGTCGAGGTCGTTGTCCGAGACCATGTGGGCCCAGAGCCTGCCGTGCGCCGGCCACATCGCGGAGTCGACGAGGATGGCCATCCGCCGATCATATGACCGCGCCGCGCGAGGGGGACCGCCCGCGGCGCGCCGGGCCGCGCTTTTGCCCTCACTGCGGCGATCGGGTATTCTGGCTCCTTGGTGCGTCACGTGTCGCAGGCAGTTGCGACGCAGAGCCTGGCTTCCGCACCACGACTTCCAGTCTCATCAGACAATCGGAGCCGAGCGCTCCACAGAAGAAACAAGGTGTGAAGTGGTTTACGCAGTTGTGCGCGCCGGTGGCCGTCAGGAGAAGGTCCAGGTCGGCACCATCGTCGTCCTCGACCGTCAGGCGGCGAAGGTCGGCGACAAGATCGAGCTCCCCGCCGTCCTGTTCGTCGACGGCGACGCCGTGACGACCGACGCCGACAAGCTCGCGAAGGTCAAGGTCACCGCCGAGGTCCTCGGCGAGGAGCGCGGCCCGAAGATCGTCATCCAGAAGTTCAAGAACAAGACCGGCTACAAGAAGCGCCAGGGCCACCGCCAGGACCTCACGCGCGTCAAGATCACCGGCATCAAGTAAGAAGCCGAGAGGACACGAGAGATGGCACACAAAAAGGGCGCGAGCTCCACCCGTAACGGTCGTGACTCCAACGCACAGCGCCTCGGCGTGAAGCGTTTCGGCGGCCAGCAGGTCCTCGCCGGCGAGATCATCGTCCGTCAGCGCGGCACCCACTTCCACCCGGGCGCCGGTGTCGGCCGCGGTGGCGACGACACGCTGTTCGCGCTGGCCGCGGGCGCGGTCGAGTTCGGCACGAAGGGCGGCCGCAAGGTCGTCAACATCGTGTCGGTCGCCGAGTAATCGGACGCAATCCTTCATGAGGGGCGGGCTACGGCCCGCCCCTCGTCTTTTCCCCTGATAGGAGACATCGCATGGTGACGTTCGTCGACCGCGTGACGCTGCATCTGCGCGCGGGCAAGGGCGGCAACGGCTGCGTCTCTGTCAAGCGCGAGAAGTTCAAGCCGCTCGCCGGCCCCGATGGCGGCAACGGTGGGCACGGCGGTGACATCGTCCTCGTCTCCGACCCGCAGGTGACGACGCTCCTGTCGTACCACCACTCGCCGCACCGCTCGGCCGGCAACGGCGGTTTCGGGATGGGCGACCACCGCTCCGGCGCGAATGGCGAGCCCCTCGAGCTCACCGTCCCGGTCGGCACGGTCGTCAAAGACGACAGCGGTGAGACCCTCATCGACATGGCGACCCCCGGCATCCGCTTCGTGGTCGCGCCGGGTGGGCAGGGCGGTCTCGGCAACGCGGCGCTCGCGAACCCCAAGCGCAAGGCCCCCGGCTTCGCGCTGCTCGGCACGCCCGGCTGGGAGGGGGATGTCCACCTCGAGCTGAAGACGGTCGCCGACGTCGCCCTCGTGGGCTTCCCGTCCGCCGGCAAGTCGAGCCTGATCGCGGCGATCTCCGCCGCGCGGCCCAAGATCGCCGACTACCCGTTCACGACGCTCCACCCGAACCTCGGAGTCGTCCAGGCAGGCGATGCGCGGTACACCGTCGCCGACGTGCCCGGCCTCATCGAGGGTGCCAGCGAGGGCAAGGGTCTCGGACTCGAGTTCCTGCGCCACGTCGAACGCTGCACGGCGCTCGTGCACGTCCTCGACTGCGCGACGCTCGAGCCCGGTCGCGATCCCCTCAGCGACCTCGACGTGATCCTCGCCGAGCTCGGGGCCTACCCCGTGCCCGAGGGCCAGGTGCCCCTGCTGGAGCGTCCGCAGCTCGTCGCACTCAACAAGCTCGACGTCCCCGAGGCGAAGGACCTCGCCGACCTCGTCCGGCCCGAGCTCGAAGCGCGCGGCTTCCGCGTGTTCGACATCTCGACCGTCAGCCGCGACGGTCTGCGTCAGCTGACCTTCGCGCTCGGCGAGATCGTCGAGGAGCACCGCGCGGCCCTCGCTGCCGCGCCCGCGCCGGAGCGCGTCGTGATCCGCCCGAAGGGCTCGACGAAGGACTTCGAGATCCGCGTCGAGGGCGGCACGTACGGCAACATCTACCGCATCCTCGGCGACAAGCCGGTGCGCTGGGTGCAGCAGACCGACTTCCAGAACGAGGAGGCCGTCGGATTCCTGGCGGACCGCCTCGAGAAGCTGGGCGTCGAGGACGGCCTCTTCAAGGCCGGCGCGCAGGCCGGGTCGACGGTGGTGATCGGCCCCGGCGACGGCATCGTGTTCGACTGGCACCCGTCCCTCGGGTCCGCGGCCGAGCTCATGACCGCACCCCGCGGCACCGACCCCCGACTCGATCTGAACCCGCGTCGGACGACGTCCCAGCGCCGTGACCGCTATCACGAGCGGATGGATGCGAAGGCCGAGGCCCGCGCCGAGCTCGAGTCCGAGCGCCTCGCGGCCCGCGGGGAGGACGAGGACGCGTCGTGACGCTGCAGGACCGCGCAGGCCTCGCCGGCGCACGCCGTGTCGTGGTGAAGGTCGGGTCGTCCTCGATCAGCGGTGAGAACGCCGGCAAGATCGGACCGATCGTCGATGCCCTCGCCGAGGCGCACGCGCGCGGCACCGAGGTCGTGCTGGTCTCCTCCGGTGCCATCGCCACAGGCATGCCGTTCCTGCTCCTCGACGCGCGTCCGAGCGACCTCGCCACGCAGCAGGCGGCGGCCGCGGTGGGGCAGAACGTCCTCATCTACCGCTACCAGGAGGCGCTGCGCCCGTTCGAGATCGTCGCGGGTCAGGTCCTGCTGACGGCGGGCGACCTCGAGAACCCGACGCACCGCTCGAACGCGCGACGCGCGATGGAGCGGTTGCTGGGTCTGCGGATCCTGCCGATCGTCAACGAGAACGACACCGTCGCGACCCACGAGATCCGCTTCGGCGACAACGACCGGCTCGCCGCCCTCGTCGCCCAGCTGATCGGGGCCGACGCACTCGTGCTGCTGAGCGACATCGAGACGCTCTACACCCGCCCGCCCGACGAGCCCGGCGCCGTCCCCATCACGCGCGTCGACTTCGGTGACGACCTCGCCGGGTACCAGTTCGGCTCCGTCGTCGTGAACAGCGTCGGCACCGGGGGAGCGGCCACGAAGGTGTCGGCGGCCCGGCTCGCGTCCGCTGCGGGGATCGCGGTGCTCGTCACGAGCGCCGATCTCGTGCACGCGGCGCTCCGCGGCGACGAGGTGGGCACGTGGTTCGCGCCGAACCCGCATCCGGCCGCGCCGTCGATCACCGGGTCCGTGCGGGTTCCCGAGGCCTGACACGGGGGGAGCGGCGGCATCCGTCCGCTCTAGACTTGGCGGATGACGATCACCGCGACCACCCCCCAGGAGCGCATGCACGCGGCGCGCACCGCGTCCCGGTCCCTGGGTCTGTTGACGGATGCCGCCAAGGCCGACCTCCTGCGCTCGATCGCCGCCGCGATCGAGGCGAACATCGCGCCCATCGTCGCCGCCAACGCCGAGGACCTGGCGCGCGGCCGCGCCGACGGCCTCTCGACCGGCCTGCTCGATCGGTTGACGCTCGACGATCAGCGGGTGCGCGCCCTCGCTGCCGCCGTGCGCGACGTCGCCGAGCTCCCTGACCCCGTGGGTCGCGTGCTCGATGAGCGCGTCCTGCCCAACGGATTGCACCTGCAGAAGGTGTCCGTCCCGTTCGGGGTGATCGGCTCGATCTACGAGGCCCGCCCCAACGTGACCGTCGACATCGCCGCCCTCGCGCTGCGGTCGGGCAACGCCGTGGTCCTTCGCGGCGGGAGCGCTGCGCAGTCCTCGAACGCGGCCCTCATCGCCGTCATGCGCGGCGCCCTCGCCGAGGCCGGCGTCGACCCCGAGGCCATCCAGACCGTCGACGACTTCGGTCGGGACGGCGCGCGGGCGCTCATGCGCGCCCGCGGACTCGTCGACGTCCTCGTCCCGCGCGGCAGCGCGCAGCTGATCGAGACGGTCGTCACGGAGTCGTCGGTGCCGGTCATCGAGACCGGTGCGGGCGTCGTGCACATCGTCCTCGACGAATCGGCTCCGCTCGAGTGGGCGACCGACATCGCCGTCAACGCGAAGGTGCAGCGCCCCAGCGTATGCAACGCCGTCGAGACTCTGCTGGTGCATCGGGGCGCCGCCGAGCGCCTCGTGCCGCCCGTGGTGGCCGCTCTGCAGGCCCAGGGGGTCACCGTCCACGGCGACGACGCCACCGCGGCACTGGCGGCCGATGTGGTCCCCGCGACGGAGGCCGACTGGGCGACTGAGCACATGAGCCTCGACATCTCGGTGCGTGTCGTCGACGACCTCGACGAGGCCCTCGCGCACATCCGGCGCTACTCGACACAGCACACCGAGTCGATCATCACGGCCGACGACGCGGCCGCGGAGCGGTTCCTCGCCGAGGTGGATGCCGCGGTCGTCATGGTCAACGCGTCGACCCGTTTCACCGACGGCGGCGAGTTCGGCTTCGGCGCTGAGGTGGGCATCTCGACGCAGAAGCTCCACGCGCGGGGCCCCATGGGCCTCCCGGAGCTGACGACCACCAAGTGGCTGGCGCGGGGCGCCGGGCAGATCCGCTCCTGACCACCTAAACTGTTCCTGCACCCGACCCCTCGAACGGAGCCCGAATGAATCTCGCGACGACCATCGTTTCCGCTGCGGCGGAGGCCGAGCACCAGGGCGGCAACGTCATGGCCACGACCTTCGTCTACGGTGTGGTGGCCTTCGTGCTCTTCCTGCTGCTCGCGCTCGTGTCGGTGTCGTACCGCAACGTGGCGAACCGCCACGCGCACAAGGCCGAGGCGTACGCCGCGAAGAACCCCGTGCAGCAGGCGGGCCACGGCCACCACTGAGGCCGTGTCCATGGCAACCACGCGCGCACCGCGTATCGGTGTGATGGGCGGCACGTTCGACCCGATCCATCACGGCCACCTCGTGGCGGCGAGCGAGGTCGCTCAGTCGTTCGATCTCGACGAGGTCATCTTCGTCCCGACCGGTCAGCCATGGCAGAAGTCGGGCGTCTCCTCGGCGGAGCACCGGTATCTGATGACCGTCATCGCGACGGCATCCAACCCGATGTTCACCGTGAGCCGCGTCGACGTCGACCGGACCGGGGCGACCTACACGATCGACACCCTGCGGGACCTCAAGGCGCAGCGGCCCGACGCCGACCTCTTCTTCATCACCGGGGCCGACGCCATCGCGCAGATCCTCGGATGGCGCGACGTCGCCGAGCTGTGGGAGCTCGCGCACTTCGTGGCGGTGTCGCGTCCGGGGCACACGCTCAGCGTCGACGGGCTGCCGGCTGAGGACGTCAGCAAGCTCGAGATCCCCGCCCTGTCGATCTCCTCCACCGACTGCCGCGCTCGCGTGAGCCGTGGACACCCCGTCTGGTACCTCGTCCCGGATGGCGTCGTCCAATACATCGCGAAGCATCACCTGTATCGGAGCAAGGCATGAGCACACCTGACCAGCCGAGCACTCCGCCGCTCACCCGGCGCCAACTGCGCGAGCTGCGCAACACGGCATCCACGCCCATCATCACGCCCGAGCAGGCGCAGGCGGATGCCGAGATGTCGGATGCCGCCGCGGAGGAAGCGGCCGAGGCGGCCGCCGCCCACGAAGCCGAGGTCGCGCCCGAGCGGACGCCGATCGCGCTCGACGATCTCTCCGACCTCGACCCGGACGCGCGTCCCGTCACGCGGCGACAGGCGCGTCTGCTGGAGAAGCTGCGCACCGGCACCGTCGAGGTGATCCCGACCGACACCGGCGACGTCCCCACCTCGGAGACCGAGGCCGACGCCGGAGATGAGGCGCCTGAGGGTGCTTCCGACGTCGTCGACGCCGAGGACATCGAACACCTCGAGGAGCCTGCAGCGGCGGACGAGCCTGCTGTCGATGAGCCCGCGGACGAGATCGAGGCCGAGCCGCTGCACGGAGCCGTCGACGAGGACGCGCACGGAGCCGTCGACGAGGTCGCGCACGATGTCGACGAGGACGCGCACGATGTCGACGACGAGGAGCCCGCGGCCCACGGCGACGAGTCCGCGGAGCACGAGAACCTCGCCGAGGAGGAGCGCGCACAGGACGACGCGCCCGCAGAGGCGGGAGCCGACGAACCGGCCGACGCCGCCGCCGCCGAACCCGCGGAGCGCAAGGAGACGGAGGCGCACGACGAGGAGCAGGAGCCGGCGCGCGTCGTCGCGCCCGATCTCGGCGCGCAGCTGCTCGAGGACGGGGCGGCGCACGTCGAACTGCCGCCGTCGTTCGACCACCTGCTGACCCGGGGAGGGAGCGGGTCCGCCTCCGCGCCGAACGCCCTCATCCTGTCGCAGACGCCCGACACCGGCTCGCTGTCGGTCCCGATCCTCGGTACCGGTGAGTTGATCATCACGGGCAGCTACCAGCTGCCCGACACGTTCGGCTCGACCGGTGGAGCCCCCGGGGTCTCCGACGGGAAGGATGCCGACGCCGCCCTCATGGACGGGGAACTCCCGCCGGCGTCGTCGCCCACCCCGATCGCCGCGTCGGCCGCGATCAGTACGATCAAGAGTGCGGATGACATCATCCGCCCCCCGGCGCCCGAAAAGGGCAGCCGCCTCATGATGACACTCGCGATCTGCGCCGGAGCCCTCGGGCTCGCCATCGCGACAGTGCTCGTCCTCATCCTTGTGAACGGAAGTTTCTGATGGTCGCTGCAGAGCACACGCACGAACTCGTCCAGGTGGCCGCCGCCGCCGCCGACAGCAAGGGCGGCACGGATCTCGTCGCCTTCGACGTCTCCGGTCCGCTCCCGCTCATCGACGCGTTCCTCCTCGTGACGGGAAACAGCGAGCGCAATGTTGCCGCCATCGCCGACGAGGTCGAGGACAAGATGCTCGAGGCCGGGCAGAAGCGTCTGCGCCGCGAAGGCCGCGACGAGTCGCGTTGGGTGCTGCTGGACTTCGGCGACGTCGTCGTGCACGTCTTCCACGAGGAGGAGCGAGTCTTCTACGGGCTCGAGCGCCTGTGGAAGGACTGCCCGGTCATCCCTGTGACGATCGCGGAGCCCACTCCGAGCGAGTGACGATGTCGCCTCGTGTTCAGAGCACTCCTCGGCGTGTAGTAAGCTGAATGAGTTGCCGCGAGCGGCGACCAAGGGCCTGTGGCGCAGCTGGTAGCGCACCTGCATGGCATGCAGGGGGTCAGGGGTTCGAGTCCCCTCAGGTCCACCAAAACTCCCGGTAAAGCACCGAAACTTCACTCCCCGATCGAGGGGTTTGAATGTTTGGTAGTCGAGTACTGGTCACTTCGCCGAGTAGCCGCAGGGCGCTTTCGAGCTCCTAGAGCTATCTGCAAGGTACGCGGCAATCCCCGCGCACTTTCGCTGTATGGACAGCGGTGGCACCTCACAGTCGGGACTCGGCAACTACGTCTCGTTGTCAGGCTGGAGGCCCTGCCCGGCAAGGAAGACGAGGTCCAGGAATTCCTCGGCATCGGGCGAGGACTCGTCGAGGAGGAGCCGGCCACCATCGGGTGGTTCGCGATCCGTCTCGGCCCGTCCTCCTTCGGGATCTTCGACGTGTTCCCCGATGACGCCGGCCGCGACGCGCACCTGTCTGGCGCGGTTGCGCGCTTGGAAGTCCTCACCCAGCGCAAGAGGGAGGAAGAACACCACAAGCGTGGCGACAACGACGCCCACCGAGTAACGCTGTTCGACCTTTTCGATGAACAGCTGAGTTTTTGCCTTGGTGGCAGATGCCGTCTCAACCAGCGCCACGACACGGGCGATGACCGACTCCGAGGCTGGACGTCCCACGCGCACCCGGCGCGCTCCGGTGCCGTTGACCGTCCCTGAGAGCACCGGGTCGCCGGGGCCCCTGCGAATGGGTACCGATTCGCCGTCATTGCCGCCTGGTCGACCTGCGTTCGACAAGACCGGCACTCTGACCCAAGGTGCGCCCATCGTTCGCACCGTGGACCCCCTCGGCACACACGATGCGGACACGATTTTGCAGCTTGCGGCAGCCGTTGAGCAGCAGAGCGAGCACCCGCTGGGTTACGCGATCGTTCGCGCGGCCGTGCACCTCGACATACCGGCCGCGACCAACTTCCGGGCGATCCCCGGCGTGGGTGTCGAGGGCACCGTCGACGGTCGGCTTGTGCGCGTCGCGCAGGACGCAAGTGAGCACACCGACCGGATCGGAACCGTCGTCACCGTTACCGTCGACGGCGAACCCATCGGAACAATCGTCCTCGACGACGCCCTCCGTTCGAACGCAGCCGCCGTCGTCGAACGACTCTCAGCCGTCACAACCGGCCGCGTCCACCTTCTCACGGGTGACAACGACGCGACCGCTCGTGAGGTCGCCACGCAGACCGGCATCGCCCAGGTGCACGCCCGGCTGCTCCCGCAGGACAAGGCTGACGTCGTGCGCGGGTTGCAAGCATCAGGGACGGCCGTCATGGTCGTAGGCGACGGGGTGAACGACGCACCCGCGCTGGCAACCGCAAGCGTCGGTGTCGCTATGGGACGCCATGGATCGGACCTCGCGCTCGACACCGCCGACGCGATCATCATCCGCGACGACCTCAGCGCGATTCCCAACGTCATCACCCTCTCCCGGCGGGCGCGCCGGTTCGTCATCGCTAACCTGATCATCGCCGGGACATTCATCGCCACACTCGTCCTGTGGGACTTGATCGGAACGCTGCCGCTTCCTCTCGCCGTTGCCGGCCACGAGGGATCGACCGTCATCGTCGCCCTCAACGGACTCCGGCTACTCCGTCGCTCGGCGTGGAACTGATCGACTCCCCACACCGACCCGCCGTGCCGAAACCCCGCACCGACTCCATCTGTCCCGAAACGAGGTTCTGAAACGGTGCGGGGTTTCGGGGGCTCACTTCGCGATCGCCGCGGCGCATGCCACAAACGATCGTTTTCGGCGCAGCCAACGTGATGACGCTCGCTCCTAGGTCATGACCGCACTCGGGTCATGCAGATCTGGACGAGCTACTCCTTGGGGCACTCTCGCAGAGCTGTCTCATCGAATGTTGGGGCGGGACGTGCCTGCGCCTCTTCGGGGGTTCCAGCGATGCCGTTGCTCGCAATGTCGTCGATGAGCCAGTTCATCTCGAGGATTTCGTTGCGCTGCGCCGCGCTGATTTCGGCGGCGAGTTCGCAGACGCGAACGTCCTGGATCTGTGCACGTTCGGAGCGGGTGATGGCGAGGGAGTGGTGGGGGATCATCGCGTTCATCCAGGCGGTGTCGTCCACGGTGATCTGACTGCGGTCAAGCGCGACTCCGCCGGCGAGCAGCAGGACGCTAACTGTGGCGACGGCGATGTTCGCTTTGACGCTCTTGTACATGTTGAGCATCCACGCCAGCATGACCAACCCCATCGCACCGCCCATGGTCAGGGCCATGAAGACGCGGCTTTCGCTGAAGCGGACGTGGCTCCACTCCCACGAGCCGACGAACATCACCCAGTACATGACAACCATTCCGGTGAGGATCATCGCCCCGAATCGCAGATACATCTTCCAGGGCGTGGAGTGACCTTGTTGGCTGTGATCGCCGGTCGCTGCGCTTCGGTCGTTCTGCTGGGGGTCGTGGTGGTCGTTCGCGGTCATGACGTCTCCTGTTCGGATGGGAGGGGGTGCGGCGACGGTGACGGGGCGGGCGATTGCGGCATCGACCGTCCCGTCAGCGACCGCCAATGGCGGGTAGTGCTCGCAGGAGGACTGCGAACCTGGGCCGCTTTAGAGAGCGGCGAGAAGGTCGGTGCATGCCTCCTCGCAGCGGCGGCAGGATTCGGCGCACACGCGGCAGTGCTCATGCATGTCTGCGTGCTGTTCACACTCGGCGGCACAGGACGCGCAGGCGGTGCGGCAGGCTTCGAGCAGGGCGCGAACCGTTGCAACATCCGGTGCGGTTTGGCGGGAGAGCACTGCACCTGTGGCGGCGCAGATGTCTGCGCAGTCCGAGTTCTTCCGGATACATGTAACGAGCTCCGCGACCATGTCTTCTCCGAGGCATGCGTCCGCGCAGGCGGTACATGCCTGGGCGCATTCGGCGCACGCCTCGATACAGCGCAGAAGGGCGTCCTGTGCTGCGGCGAAACCGACTTTCGGGTGGGTGGCGAGCATCTGATCTGCAACAGTCATGGCGGCTCTTCCTTCTTCGGGGGCACTTCCCCCAATGCGGTCACGCTAAAGCGAGGTCGAGGATGGACGGAGGGGCTTGTAATTTTTCGATAGGTGGAGGGCAGCTGGCTGGGTCCGCTGTCATCGACGATGAGAATGTCGCCAGCGTCGGTAATGGCGAATGCCTGCGCGGAGCCGTGCGCCGTGCCGATGTTTCGCCACGATAGATCGCGGGTCGTGCTCCTCTCCGAGCTGCCTTTGCTTCCCACGCCGATCAGTTGCTGGCCGTCCGGGGACACAGCGATGAGGGACATGATCGGGCTGTCTGGCAGCGGTCCGAACGTCGCCCTTGGTCGGTACTGACCTGAGGCCCGTCGGGCGTCGTGGCGATGATGCGTCCGGTGCGGCGGTGAGAACGTGGAAGTCATTCTCGCCCGTGAAGGCCACCGGCTCCCATGTCGTGCCGCCGTCGCGACCTAGGGCGTGTCTGACAAATAGTTCGGCGGCGCGCTGAGAGTCTGAGGTCGTGACGCGGTTTCAGGTGCTCTCGGATGCTCAGTGGTCGTTGCTCGAGGAGATGCTGCCGCGCCCGACCGGGCGCAGGGGACGGCCCTTCGCGGACGCGCGGTTGATGGTCGAGGGCATCGTCTACCGGTATCGGTGCGGGATCGCGTGGCGGGATCTGCCGGAGGTGTTCGGGCCGTGGCAGACGGTATGGACCTGGCATCACCGCATGGCCACGGAAGGCACCCGGGACAAGGTGCTCGCCACACTCACCGCCGCCGCGGACGAGGCGGGGCTGGTGGAGTGGTCGCTGTCGGTGGACTCCACGATCGCCCGCGCGCAT
>NZ_JBMWDR010000006.1:0-215899 GCF_049545525.1 Microbacterium sp. NPDC064942
CCATCCCAGACCGAAAAATCTTTCCAACTGCTGACCATGCGATCGCAGCTCATATCCGGTATTAGACGCCGTTTCCAGCGCTTATCCCAGAGTCAGGGGCAGGTTGCTCACGTGTTACTCACCCGTTCGCCACTGATCCACAGAGCAAGCTCTGCTTCACCGTTCGACTTGCATGTGTTAAGCACGCCGCCAGCGTTCATCCTGAGCCAGGATCAAACTCTCCGTAAAAGAAAAATACTGACAACGACCGGAATAGGCCGAAGCAGCGAGTTTGAACTGACCAAAAAGATAAATCATTGCTGACTATCCATCGCCGACACCGAAATGCCGACTTTGATCCAAAGGAATCTCACCTCAGCCGAAGCCGAGATCGAGGTTATTTGGCATTTGACAAGTGCACGCTGTTGAGTTCTCAAGGATCGGATGCTCCCACACCACCCCCGCAAGGGCTTCGTAGTGAGGCAACTTCTCTACCTTAGGACGACACCCGCGAACCCGTCAAACCCGACACGCCGGCGATCTCGAAAGATCCGGAGTGTGGGAGGTGACGGCTGCGGGAGCGTCCCGATGCCCCGTCCTAGACCTGAGGTCAGACCCAATCGCAGAGCGACTGTTTCTTCTTGGAGGGGGTGGTTCGCCATCTTGAGGGCGGCGGGCCTTTCGGCCTCTCGCTCTTCCCTGTGGGGCGAACAAGTAATAAGTTACGCGGGGTTCGGGGACTGGGCAAATCAGCCCCGCATCCCGGGCGTGTCGGGCTCGCAGACCCGCTCAGCGCTTGTAATTCGGCGCCTCGACGACGATCTGGACGTCGTGCGGGTGGGACTCCTTCAGACCGGCCGAGGTGATGCGCACGAACTTGCCGCGCGCCTTCAGCTCCTCGATCGTGCGGGCGCCCACATAGAACATCGACTGGCGAAGCCCACCGACGAGCTGGTACGCGACGGCCGAGACCGGACCGCGGTATGCGACCTGCCCCTCGATGCCTTCGGGGATCAGCTTGTCGTCGCTCGGCACGTCCGCCTGGAAGTAACGGTCCTTCGAGTAGGAGGTCTTCTTGCCACGCGTCTGCAGCGCACCGAGCGAACCCATCCCCCGGTAGAGCTTGAACTGCTTGCCGCCCTGGAAGACGACCTCCCCCGGGGACTCGTCGGTACCCGCCAGGAGTGAACCGAGCATGACCGTGTCCGCACCGGCGACGAGCGCCTTCGCGATATCTCCCGAGTACTGCAGACCACCGTCTGCGATGATCGGCACGCCGGCCTCGCGCGCCGCGAGCCACGCCTCGTAGATGGCGGTCACCTGCGGCACGCCCACGCCGGCGACGACGCGGGTCGTGCAGATCGACCCCGGCCCGACGCCGACCTTGACGGCATCCACTCCGGCGTCGATCAACGCCTGCGCGCCTTCGCGGGTCGCGACGTTGCCGCCGATCACGTCGATGTGGGCGAACGAGGCGTCGGCCTTGATCCGCTTGACCATGTCGATGACTCCGGCGGACTGGCCGTTGGCCGTGTCCACCACGATGACGTCGACCCCGGCATCCCGCAGCGCCTCGGCGCGCTCCCAGGCGTCGCCGAAGAACCCGATCGCTGCGCCGACCCGCAGCCGGCCCTGATCGTCCTTCGTGGCGAGCGGGTACTTCTCGCTCTTGTCGAAGTCCTTGATGGTGATGAGCCCGGCGAGCTTTCCCTCCTCATCGATGAGGGGGAGCTTCTCGACACGGTGGTGGGCGAAGAGGGCGATGACCTCGTTCGCCCCGATGCCGACCTTGCCGGTGACGAGGTTCTCGCTCGTCATGACGTCGCGCACCTTCGTCGTCTGGCGCTCGAAGCCCGAGACGAAACGCATGTCGCGGTTGGTGACGATGCCGACGAGGTGCCCCTCGTCATCCACCACGGGGAGACCCGAGATGCGGTATTGCCCGCAGAGCGCGTCCACCTCTTCGATGGTCGCGTCGGGGGTCGTCGTGATCGGGTCGGTGATCATCCCCGACTCGCTGCGCTTCACGCGGTCGACCATGGATGCCTGGTCGGCGATCGACAGGTTGCGGTGGATGATGCCGATGCCGCCCTCGCGCGCGATGGCGATCGCGAGGCGCGACTCGGTGACGGTGTCCATCGCGGCGGAGAGGAGAGGAGTCGCGACGGTGATGCGTCGCGTGACCCGGGAGGAGGTGTCGGCCTCGGACGGGATGACGTCCGTGTGACCGGGCAGCAGCAGGACATCGTCGTACGTCAGTCCCACGAATCCGAACGGGTCGTTGTGCTCCATGTGCTCTCCTGCATCGAACGGCTTGTCTGAATTCTAAGGCGCGGGGCGCTGCTTTCATTCCCTCCGCCCGAGATGAGGGCAAGAGGCGGAGTGTCGATGGTTGCGGCAGGGAAACACAGCGGCAACAATCGCTGGATACGGTCGTGTGGCGCCGGGGGCACCCGTACCTCTGCGCGCTGACCATGCTTCAACCAGGAGGTGTCGGTGACGACCACCCGCTCTGTGCGCGCCCGCAATCGATGGCGACGCGCACTCGTAGCCCTCATCGCCGGAGTCTTCTCCGGCGCTCTGCTGTTCGGCCTCGCGAATCCCGCGATGGCCGGCACCCAAGATCCGGAGGATTTCCCTTTCGCCGTCCAAGGCAACGTCCGGGCCGCTGGTGAGCCCGTCGAAGGTGCCACGGTGGTCGTGATGGGCGGTGAATACACGGGTGAGGCGGAGACCGCAGCGAACGGATCGTGGCGCGTGCCCGTCCCCACGAAGGACGTGCCCTACACGGTCGAGCTCGTCGAGGACTCGCTTCCGGACGGCGTGAGCGCGCCCGACGGCTTCGAGTTCACGCAAGAGGTGGAGTTCGGCGCGACGAGCAACGTGACGCGCAACTTCACGCTGGGAGCGGCGGAACGGACGACGACGTCCTTCTTCGACCAGTTCCTGTCTCGAGCCGTGAACGGGCTGAACTTCGGTCTCATGCTCGCCCTCGCCGCGATCGGCGCCTCCCTCGTCTTCGGCACGACCGGTCTGTCGAACTTCGCGCACGGCGAGATGGTGACCTTCGGCGCACTGGCAGCGCTCTTCTTCTCCGTAGCCGTGGACATGCCGATCTGGATCGCGATCCCGCTCGCGGTGATCGTCTCGGGGCTGTTCGGATTCGGGATGGATGCCGGCCTGTGGCGGCCATTGCGACGAAAGGGCATCGGCACGGTCCAGCTCATGATCGTCTCGATCGGCCTGTCGCTGGCGCTGCGCTACGTCTTCCAGATGTTCGTCGGCGGTGGGACGGTCAATCTGCCGGGCGGAGCATCCGCAACGATCCCGGGGCTCGGCCCGATCCGGCTGACGGTGACCGACCTGATCAGCATGGGCGTCTCCATCGTCGTCATCGTGGCATTCGCCTTCTGGCTCATGCGCACCCGCATCGGTCGCGCGACGCGCGCCGTCTCCGACAATCCGTCCTTGGCAGCGGCAAGCGGCATCGACGTCGACAACGTCGTCCGCATCGTCTGGATCATGGCCGCTGCGCTCGCGGGACTGTCGGGCGTCCTGTGGGCTTACTTCCGCCCGGGGATCAAGTGGGACATGGGCACGAGCATCCTGCTCCTGGTCTTCGCCGCCATCACGCTGGGCGGTCTCGGCACCGCCTTCGGCGCGCTCGTGGGCGCGATCATCGTCGGCCTGCTCGTCGAGGTCTCGACGCTGTGGATCCCGTCCGATTTGAAGTACGTCGGCGCGCTCGTCGTGCTCATCGTCATCCTTCTGTTCCGTCCGCAGGGTCTCCTCGGGCGCCGAGAGCGAATCGGATAACGCCTCATGGACTTCCTCCAGATCCTCAGCAACACCGCGGCGCAGATCCTGTCGCCGGTCACCCTCGGCTTCGTTCTCGCGGCGATCGGTCTCTCCGTTCATTTCGGCTTCGCCGGCCTGCTCAACATGGGCGTCGCGGGCTTCATGGCCGTCGGCGCTTACGGCTTCGCGATCTCGACACTCACCTTCGGCCTTCCCTGGGCGGTGGCAGCCCTGATCGGCTTGGTCGGCGCGGTGCTGTTCTCCCTGGTCATGGGCATCCCGACTCTGCGTCTGCGAGGGGACTACCTGGCCATCGTCACGATCGCTGCGGCGGAGGTGGTGCGTCTGCTCTTCCTGACGTCCTCCTACCGCGAGGTGACGGGTTCGGCGGACGGCCTCTCGGGCTTCCAGCGCGACTTCCGCGCGAGCAACCCGCTGCCGCCGGGCCGCTACGGCTTCGGACCGTGGACGTATCAGTCCGACCAGTGGTGGGTCATCATCGTCGGCATCGTCGTCATCGCGGTCGTCGTCGCCTTCGTCTGGCTGCTGATGCGGAGTCCCTGGGGACGTGTCATCCGCGGGATCCGCGAAGACGAGGACGCCGTGCGCTCGTTGGGGAAGAACGTGTTCGCCTTCAAGATGCAGGCGCTCATCGTGGGCGGCGTGATCATCGCGGCCGGCGGAATCGTGACGGCGATGGGTACCAACGTGAACCCGAACGTGTACGTGACGTCGCAGACGTTCTACGTCTGGACGGCCCTGCTGCTCGGCGGCGCCGCCACGATCTTCGGCCCCGTGCTCGGAGCGGTGCTCTTCTGGGTCGTCCGCGCATTCCTGTCCAACCTCCTCCCCGCGCTCGTGAAGATCGGCTGGCTGCCCTTCCTCACCGCGGAGCAGAGCCAGATGCTCGTGTTCGTCCTGGTGGGTGTCGCCCTCATGCTGCTGGTCATCTTCCGACCGCAGGGCATCCTCGGAAGCAAGAAGGAGCTGACCTTTGTCCGCTGACGTCGCGCCCCCCGCTCCCCGTCCCAAGGCCACCGGCCTGCACAAGGGCGAGATCCGCCCCGGTGTGGAGAAGGTCGACCCGATCATCGTCGCCGACGGTGTCAAGCGAGTCTTCGGCGGCTTGACCGCCGTCGACGTCGACCACCTCGAGATCCCGCGGAATGCCATCACCGCGCTCATCGGCCCGAACGGTGCCGGCAAGACCACCTTGTTCAACCTGCTGACCGGGTTCGACAAGCCCAACGAGGGCACCTGGTCCTTCGACGGCCAGAACCTCGCCGGCATCCCGGCGTTCAAGGCCGCCCGGATGGGCCAGGTGCGCACCTTCCAGCTGACGAAGTCGCTGGGACTGCTCACGGTGCTCGAGAACATGAAGCTCGGGGCGCCCGGTCAGGGTGGCGAGACCATCTGGCGCGGCATCCTGCCGTTCCTCTGGCGCAAGCAGGAAGCAGCGATCGAGGACAAGGCCCGCGGCCTGCTCGCCCGGTTCAAGCTCGACGCCAAGGAGAAGGACTTCGCAGCATCGCTTTCTGGCGGTCAGCGCAAACTCCTCGAGATGGCGCGCGCCCTGATGAGCGACCCGACGCTGGTCATGCTCGACGAGCCGATGGCCGGCGTCAACCCGGCGCTCACGCAGTCCCTCCTCGACCACATCCTGGATCTCAAGGACCTCGGGATGACGGTGCTCTTCGTCGAGCACGACATGCACATGGTCCGTCACATCGCCGACTGGGTCGTCGTGATGGCCGAGGGGAAGGTCGTCGCCGAGGGGCCGCCCGACACCGTCATGAAAGAGCAGGCCGTCATCGACGCCTACCTCGGGGCCCACCAGGACGTCGATCTCGGCGTCGTCACGGGCCGCTACGAGGGCGAGCTGACCGCCGAAGCTCAGGAACTGATCGAGGAGCAGCACAAGCTGCAGGACACCGTCGAGGCGGATGCCACGACGCACGCCGCGGAGGATTCGTCGGCACCCGGCACTCCGGGCTCGACGCGCGGAACGGAGGAGACCAAGTGAGCGACACCGCCGCATCCCCCGCGGGCGCGACTGCGACTGCACGTGCTCAGAACGTCGTCGAGCTGCGAGATGTGCACGCCGGCTATCTGCCGGGCGTCAACATCCTCAACGGCGCCAATCTGACGGCCGCGAAGGGCGAGCTCATCGGGATCATCGGCCCCAACGGCGCCGGTAAGTCCACGATGCTCAAGGCGATCTTCGGGCAGGTGAAGGTCCGCTCCGGTGCCGTCATGCTCAATGGCGAGGAGATCACGGGCCTGCGAGCGAACAAGCTGGTGGCGAAGGGTGTCGGGTTCGTCCCGCAGACGAACAACGTCTTCCCGAGCCTGTCGATCGCTGAGAACCTGCAGATGGGTGCGTATCAGCGGCCGAAGGTCGTCAACGAACGCATCGACTTCGTGACGTCGATCTTCCCCGACCTCGCCAAGCGTCTGCAGCAACGGGCCGGTTCGCTCTCGGGCGGCGAGCGGCAGATGGTCGCCATGGGCCGCGCACTGATGATGGACCCCTACGTCCTCCTGCTGGACGAGCCGTCGGCCGGTCTGTCGCCGTCCCGCCAGGACGAGGCGTTCCTCCGCGTCTCGGAGATCAACAAAGCCGGTGTGACGACCATCATGGTCGAGCAGAACGCGCGCCGGTGCCTGCAAATCTGCGACCGGGGCTACGTCCTCGATCAGGGCCGTGACGCCTACACGGGCACCGGCCGCGAGCTGCTCAACGATCCGAAGGTCATCGGCCTCTACCTGGGGACGCTCGGCACCTGACCTCCAGAAGGACCCTTCGACGCCCCCGGCTTTCGGTCGGGGGCGTCGTCATGTGCGCACGAAATGCCGCCGGCGGACGTCCTCGGCGGCGGCATCCGCTCCCCTGCCGCGATGCACCGAGCGCCGGCCCATCGCTGCCGGTGACAGCGCGTCGGGCGCACAGAGAACGGCCCCGGTCCGAGGACCGGGGCCGTTCTGTGATCGTCGAATCAGCCGACGTTGAGGAACGAGTAGTTGTTGTCCTCGCCGTACTGGAAGACACCGATGGATGCCTCCGTCGGGTCGCCCACCTCGTTGAAGGTGATGGGGCCCGAGACACCGTCGTAGTCGGCGACCTCACCGGCGTTGATGATGTCGGCGCACTCCGCATAGGTGGTGCACTTCGTGCCGTCACCCGAGCCGCCGGACACCTGCTGCAAGTGCGCAGCGACGTCCGGACCCTCGCTGGAGCCGGCCTCGAGGGCAGCGAGTGCGAGGAGGATGACCGCGTCGTAGGACTCGGGACCGTAGGTGTAGTCCTTGAGCTCCTCGTTGCCCTCGCCCGTCCAGAACGCGTTGAGATCCTCGCGGAACGTGGCGATGCTGTCGGGGTCGACGGCGGGGTAGGTTCCCTTGGCGCCCGTCAGGGTGCCGGCCTCGAATTCGTCGCCGAAGTTCGAGAGGTTGCCGTCCACGAGGTACATCTTGTCCTTCGGGAAGTCGGCACCCACGAGCTCGGGGATGATCGTCTTCACCTCTTCGAACGTGATCAGCGCGATGGCGTCGGGGTCAGCCGCGAGGACGTCCTCGACCTGAGCCGAGAAGTTGGTGTCACCCGTGTTGTACAGCGACGCGGAGACCACCTCGCCGCCGGCGTTCTCGAAGGCGGCCTTCGTGAAGCAGGCGAGACCCGTTCCGTACGAGTCGTTGAGGATGATCATGCCGAGCGTCTCGGCGCCGTCGCCCGCGATGAGGTTGCCGAGCACCTCGCCCTGCAGGACGTCGGAAGGAGCGGTGCGCCAGTAGAGACCCTTGTCCTCGTAACCCGTGAAGGCGGCCGAGGTGTTGGCGGGCGAGAACTGGATCGCGTCGGCGGCGATGACCTGATCGATGAACTGCAGCGACGTGCCGGAGGACGCCGCGCCGATGATCGCCGTGGCGCCCGCGTTCAGCAGACGGGGGATCTCGGTCTCGTAGGCCTTGTTGTCGGTGTCGCCCGAGTCGCCCTGGACGAGGTTGATGGTCACACCCTTCGCCGCTTCGTTGACCTCAGCGGCAGCGAATTCAGTGCCGGCGATCTCGGGCGGGCCGAGGAAGGCGAGGTTTCCGGTGACAGGCAACGCGGTGCCGATGGTGAACTCGAGGTCGGTGGCGGGGCCCTCCGACGTGGAGGTGTACTCCGGGGTGTACGAGGCCGGTTCGGCCTCGTCGCAGTTGACCGGGAACTTGAAACCGGCCGGCTCGTTGGACGCGCCGCCGGACGCTGTGGGGGTCGAGGATCCGGCGCAACCGGCCAGGACCAATGCGCTCGCGCCGACCAGGGCGATGGCGCCCATGACCTTTGCGGAACGCGAACGGGAGAGAACGCTCATTGTGCTCCTTGCTGTGGTGACACGGGTCAGTTCGGGACCAGCCCGGTGTGTTCAACCTAGTGGCGCGCTCGTCTCCCCAATGTTGCCGTTCGTTAACGATGTGTAACGAGGTGGGCACGCTCCCATAACGGTCTCGGAAAGCGCGGTCAGACGGGGTCGGGCACCAGCGCTTCGGCGCGGGTCCGGTTGCGCCGGGACGACAGAAGCGAGTCCACCGTGAAGACCGCGACGGCGACCCAGACGAGGCCGAATCCGATCCAGCGCTCGAAGGGCATCGGCTCGCCGAGGATGAGCACCCCGGTGAGGAACTGCATGATCGGCGCGATGAACTGCAGGATGCCGACCACGGTCAGCGTGGTGCGGCGGGCGCCGGCGGAGAAGAAGAGGAGCGGAACGGCGGTGACGGCCCCCGCCAGCAGGAGCAGGACGGTGTGCCCGGTCCCTTCGCGGCCCATCGTCAGTCCGGAGGTGACGCCGACGAGGACGAGCTGGAGGACGGCGATCGGCACGAGCCAGAAGGACTCGAGGGTGAGGCCGCTCACGGCATCCACCGACGGTCCGATCTTCTTTTTGACGAGACCGTACGTCGCGAAGCTCGCCGCGAGGGCGAGCGCGATCCAGGGCACGCGGCCGACCGCGACGATGATCACGACCACCGCGACGCCCGCGATGCCGACCGCGACCCACTGCGCAGTGCGCAGGCGTTCCTTCAGCACGATGACGCCGAGGAGCACGGTCGCGATCGGGTTGATGAAGTACCCGAGGCTCGTCTCTACGACGTGACCGGTCAGGGTCCCGATGAGGAAGACCTGCCAGTTGACGTAGATGAGCAGGCCCGCCAGGAGCGTCCAAAGCATGAGGCGACGATCGCGCAGGATGACCCGCATCCGCCCCCAGCCGCGGGTGATCGCGAGCAGCGCGATGCAGAAGACGAGGCTCAGCAGGATGCGCCAGCCGACGACCTCCCACGGGGTCGTCGGGGCGAGGCTGACGAAGTAGAGCGGCAGGAAGCCCCACAGGACGTAGGCCGAGAAGACGAAGACGCCCCCGAGGGACTTCTCGCGCGCGGCCTGCTCGGGTGTCATGAGCACAAGCCTACGACGGTCATGACAGCGGGCGCGTCATCCGCACTGCCGTCGATCGCCCGGATCCTGCCATCAACGGAACAGGGCCCGGATGCCGAAGCATCCGGGCCCTGCGCTGCAGTCGCTGCGTGTCAGCGGACGACGACCGCCAGGACGTCGCGAGCCGACAGGACGAGGAACTCGTCGGCGCCGAACTTGACCTCGGTGCCGCCGTACTTGCTGTACAGGACGCGGTCGCCGACGGCGACGTCGAGCGGAACGCGGTTGCCGTTGTCGTCGATGCGGCCGGGGCCCACGGCCACGACCTCGCCCTCCTGGGGCTTCTCCTTGGCGGTGTCAGGGATGACCAGGCCACTTGCGGTGGTCTGCTCGGCCTCGACCTGCTTGATGACGATGCGGTCTTCGAGCGGCTTGATGGAAACCGACACGGTCTACCTCTTTCTTGCTGGTGGGGTCCTGCTACAAGACTCATCAGCACTCGCTTACCGAGAGTGCTAACAAGAGTCTAGAGCGCGGTTGGCACTCATGCAACGCGAGTGCCAACACGATGACGGATGCGGCGACGCACCATCCGACCGCGGAGACCTAGGCTGGCCGGATGGACAAGGCCGAGCTCACCGCCCTCCTGACCCCCCAGGGGCTGCGGATGATCGACGAGGTCGGACCCCTGGCATCCACCGCCGAGGTCGCGGCGGCCGTCTCGCGGCTGCGTGCCGCCGGCCACTCCCCCGATCTCGTGTCGGCCGTCGTCGGTCAGGCGCACCTGCGGGTGCGTGCAGAGGGCAAGTTCGGTCCGTTCGCCGAGCGCATGCTGTTCACCCGCGCGGGACTCGAGCAGGCGACCCGCCTCGAGGTCGCCGCCCGGCACGCCGGACGGTTCCGGGCCGCGGGGATCACCCGCGTCGCCGACCTCGGATGCGGCATCGGCGGCGACGCCCTGGGACTCGCGGGCATCGGCCTCGACGTGCTCGCGGTCGACGCCGACGAGACGACGGCCGCCCTCGCCGCCTACAACCTCGCGCCGTTCGGCGATGCGGTCACCGTGCGGCAGGGCCTCGCCGAGGAGACCGACCTGGACGGCTGGGACGCGGTCTGGCTCGACCCCGCCCGTCGGACCGCGGGGCACAGCGAGACCAGCCGCACCCGGCCCGAGGACTGGTCGCCCTCGCTCGACTGGGCGTTCGCCCTCGCAGAGCGGATGCCGGTGGGCATCAAACTCGGACCGGGCCTCGATCGCAGCCTGCTCCCCGACGACGTCGAGGCGCAGTGGATCAGCGTCGACGGTTCGACCGTCGAGCTCGTGCTGTGGTCGGGCGCCCTGCGTCGCGACGGCGTGGCACGCTCGGCGCTCGTGATGCGGGGCCGGGCCGCGGCGGAACTGACGGCGGCCGCCGACGCGCCCGACGAGCCGGTCCGCGAGCTCGGCGCCTTCCTCCACGAGCCCGAGGGCGCCGTCATCCGCGCGCGCCTGATCGGCGAGGTCGCCCGGGAACTGCGGGCGGGGATGGTGGCCGAGGGCATCGCCTACCTGACCTCGGATGCCGCCTTGACGAACCCCTTCGTGCGGACGTTCCGGGTGCGGGACGTCCTGCCGATGAAGGTGCCCGCGATCAACGCCGCTCTCCGCGACAGGGGCGTCGGCACGGTCGAGATCAAGAAGCGCGGCGTCGACGTCGACCCGGCGCAGTTCCGGCGCAAGCTCGCGCTGCGCGGCGACGCCTCAGCGACGCTGATCCTCACGAGGGTCGGCGAGGGGCGGGACGCGAAGCGGGTCGCCGTGCTCGCGGAGCGCGTCTGAGTCAGGCGGACAGGGCGCCCTGCGAGGCCGCCCACCACAGCCAACCGGCGCTGTAGGCGAGCGAGGCGATGCTCAGGCCGAGCCCCCAGAGCGCGGTCTCGCGCTTCTCCCACGGGCGTCGCAGCGCGAGGACCGCGAGGACGACGCCGATCACGCCGACCGGGAACCCCCAGCCGACGAAGCAGGCCAGCACGAGCGCGAGCGACCCGAACAGCAGCGACCAGCCGGCGCTCCGCGGCAGCACCGGCGCCGGGGGGATCCAGCGGACGTCCGGGGCGGCGGCCTCGGCGGGATCCGGGTGCACCGCGAGTGGCGGCGCGACGGGCAGCGGCTGCGTGAGCTCCCGACGGAAACCGCCCCGGTGCACGCCGGGGAGCGCGGTGTCCGTCGGCGCGAGGACGACGTCGGGCGATGCCACCTCGACGGCGGGGGCGGCGGGGGGCTCGTCCGCGGCAGGTACGGCGGGCGGCGGCATCCGCTCGTCGCTCATGACGAGGGCTCCACCTGGATCGTCGTGACGGGCAGGGTCGAGTCGGCGCCGAACGCGAGGGTCGAGGCGGGGCGACCGCTCATGATGAGCTCGGACGCCAGTGCCGCGATCATCGCCCCGTTGTCGGTGCAGAGCGAGAGGGGCGGGATGCGGACGGCCACCCCCGCGGCCTGCGCACGCTCGAGCGCGACGTCGCGCAGGCGCTTGTTCGCGATCACGCCGCCGCCCAGCAGCAGGCGGGGCACGTCGTGACGCGCGCAGGCGTCGAGCGCCTTCGTCACGAGGACGTCGACGACCGCTTCGCGGAAGGATGCCGCCACGTCGGGCACCGAGACGGGCTCACCGGCCGCCTCGCGCTGCTCGACCCAGCGCGCGACGGCCGTCTTGAGCCCTGAGAACGAGAAGTCGTAGCGGTGCTCGGCCATGTCCGACGCACGCGACATGCCGCGCGGGAACCGGATCGCCTGCGGGTCGCCCGTCGCGGCGGCCTTGTCGATCTCGGGGCCGCCGGGATAGGGCAGACCGAGGATGCGGGCGATCTTGTCGAAGGCCTCGCCGGCGGCGTCGTCCATCGTCTCGCCGAGCAGCTCGACGTCGGAGACGAGGTCGCGGACGAGGAGCAACGAGGTGTGCCCGCCGCTCACGAGCAGCGCGACGGTCGGGTACTCGACCTCGTCACCGGTGAGGATGTCGGCGGCGATGTGCCCCACGAGGTGGTTCACGGCGTACAGCGGTTTGTCGAGGCTGACGGCGAGCGCCTTGGCGGCGCCCACGCCGACCATGAGGGCGCCGGCGAGACCCGGCCCGCTCGTGACGGCGACCGCGTCGAGGTCGGCGAGCGAGACCTGCGCCTCGGCGAGCGCCGCCTCGATCGCCGGCTGCAGCGCCTCGAGGTGGGCGCGCGCGGCGACCTCGGGCACGACGCCGCCGTAGCGGGCGTGCTCGTCCATCGAGCTCGCGATCGTGTTCGAGAGCAGGGTGCGACCCCGGACGATGCCGATGCCGGTCTCGTCGCAGCTCGTCTCGATACCGAGCACCAGGGGTTCGTGCGTCATCTCAGCACCATCCTTCGGCGGCGGTCGGCGCCGCGGTGCGACGGGCGTCCCAGGCGACGAGATTCAGCTGCATGACGACCGCGTCGACGTCGTCGGGCTGGTAGTAGCGCGGCCGGCGGCCCACCTCGGCGAACCCTTCGGACAGGTAGAGCGCGGCGGCTCCGGGATTGTCGGCGCGCACCTCGAGGAACACCTCGCGCGCGCCGCGGGACCGGGCCGTCGCGAGCAGTTCGCGCAGCAGCGCGCGGCCCCGGCCGTGCCCCCGCGCGTCGGCGGCGATGGCGATCGTCTGGATGTCGGCATCCGCTGCGCCCTGCACGGCGCGCACACCGCCGTACCCGACGAGGCGGCCCGCCTCGACGTCGACGACGTACCGCCCGTGGGGGGAGGCGAGCTCGCCCGCCATGAGGGCGTCGCTCCACGCGTCGGTCGGGAAGGACGCGCGCTCGAGGCGCATGATGTCGTCGAGGTCCGCGGCGGTCGCGGTGCGGAGGGTCACGAGCCGACCCTCTTGCGAGCGCCGGGGAGGGTGACGTCGGGTGCGCGCAGGTAGAGCGGCTCGCCGAGGGACTCGACCCGGCCCGCCGCGACCGCGCGCGCCGCGACGAGCGCGACCATCGCGCCCGGGATCGCCGTCACGTCCCGGCGCTCGGCGCCGTGCGCGGCGAGCGCGTCGTCGACGGCGTCGCGCGGGGTCAGGGTGGCGTCGATCACGCGCCGCGGGAGTCCGTCGTCGTCGATGCCGTCGTAGACGGTGTACGCGAACTCGCGGCGGCGGACGTCGGTAACGACCGCGAACCGCGGCAGCTCGGCGAACGGGTCGGCGAGCAGCACCGCGAGGGCGGCCACGTCGTGGCTGCGGACGGGGACGACCGGGATGCCACGGCCCAGCGCGAACGCGCGCGCCGCCGCGATTCCGACCCGCAGCCCCGTGAACGGCCCGGGACCCATGCCCGCGGCCACGTGGGTCAGGGCGACGGGCTGCGGAGCGCCGGTCGCACCGATGGGGCCGTGCGCGGCATCCGTCATCACCTGCTGCAGCAGGGAGCCGATGATCTCGGCGTGCCCGAGCGGGTCGGCACTGGCGACCTCGGCGCGCACCGCACCGTCGACATCGGTGACGGCGACGGCCGTGCCGAGGGACGTGTCGATGCCGAGGATCACAGGATCAAGGGTATCGGGAGGACGGATGCCGCGACGCGGCCGCCGCGGTCAGGGACGTCGCGTGACGGTGACGATGCGCGGCGCGGCGTCTTCGAGCTCGGCGGCGTAGGGGCCGGTCGTGCCGCAGGCGTTGTCGATGCCCGTACCGCTCCAGCCGCGCTCGATCTCGAGCTCCCACCACGTGTCGACGAGGCCGTCGACCATGCCGCGCCCCCATTCGACGATCGTGACCGACCGGTCGGGGTCGAGGCCCAGGTCGTCGAGCTCGGCCGGGGAACCGAGCCGGTAGGCGTCGACGTGCACGAGCGCCGGGCCGCCGACTTCGGACGGGTGGGTGCGGGCGATCACGAATGTGGGGCTCTGGACCGGGCCGCGGACCCCCAGACCCGCGCCGATGCCGCGGGTGAGCGTCGTCTTGCCGGCGCCGAGGGGACCCGTGAGGACGAGCAGGTCGCCGGCGCGCAGGGCGCCGCCCAGCTCGCGGCCGAGTCGCTCCATGTCCTCGGGCGAGGCGACCTCTCGGCGCCCCTCGAAGTGCTCCATCCCGGTCACGACCGCACCTCCCGTCGCGGCACGCGCGGGCCGATGCGCGTGACGATCTCGTAGTTGATGGTGTCGGCGGCGTCGGCCCAGTCGGTCGCCGCGGGCACACCCGTCGCGGGGTCGCCGAAGAGCACGGCCTCGTCGCCGACCGCGACCGGGGCGTCGCCGACGTCGACGACGAACTGGTCCATCGCGATGCGTCCGGCGACGGGGAACGTGCGCCCGCCGATCGAGACGGGGCCGGCTCCCGAGGCCGCGCGCGGAACACCGTCGGCGTAGCCCATCGAGATCAGCGCGAGCGTCGACTCGCTGGCCGTGCGGTGCAGGTAGCCGTAGGAGACCCCCTGCCCCGCGGGCACGCGGCGCACAGCGGCGACCGCCGCCCGGAGCGTCATCGCGGGACGCAGCCCGAGGTCGGCGGACGACCGGTCGGCGAACGGCGACAGCCCGTAGATCGCGACACCGAGACGGACGCAGCCCAGGCGCGCCTCGGGCAGGTCGAGGGCGGCGTGGGATGCCGCGATGTGACGCAACGGCGGACGGAGACCCGCCGCTTCGGCCGCCGCCTGGGCGACCGTGAAGCGCGACAGCGCCGTGCGGTCGTCGGCGGCGGACGTGTTGGAGAGGTGACTGAACAGGCCCAGGACCCGGATGACACCGGCCTCCTCGAGGGCCGCCGCCTCGGCGAACACCGCGCCGTAGTCGGCGGGGGCGATGCCGTTCCGGCCGAGGCCCGTCTCGACCTTGAGCTGCACCGTGACGGGCCGCTCCGGCGACCCGGCCGCCGCGGCGGCGCGGACCTGCTCGAGGCTCGACACGCCGAGCTCGACGCGGGCGGCGGCGGCCTCGGCGAAATCCGCGCCCGGGGCGTGCAACCAGGCGAGCACGGGGGCGTCGATGCCCGCGGCGCGCAGCTCGAGCGCTTCGCCGACGTCGGCGACCGCCAGGCGCGCCGCCCCGCCGGCGAGGGCCGCCCGCGCCGAGCGGACGGCTCCGTGACCGTACCCGTCGGCCTTCACGACGGCGATGACCTCGGACGCGGTCACCCGCGCGAGGTGTCGTACGTTGTGCTCGATCGCGCCGACGTCGATGACCGCTTCCCGCGCGACGCCCTCCGGCATCCGGGTCACGATCCCACCTCCGCGACGACGTAGGCCGTCGCGAGTCCCGCGTCGTGCGAGAGCGACAGGTGCACGGTCGTGATGCCGCGGTCGGCGACGGTGACGGCGGTCTCGCCCGACAGCGCGAAGACGGGGCGCCCCGAAGGTTCGGAGGCCACCTCGATGTCGGTCCAGTGCACGCCGTCCGAGCCGCCGAGCGCCTTGATGAGCGCCTCCTTCGCCGCGTAGCGGGCGGCGAGCGAGTGCGGCTTGAGGGTCTGCTCGGCGGGCGTGAACAGGCGCTGCATGAGTTTCGGGGTGCGGGCGATCGACGCCTCGAAGCGCGGGATGTCGACGAGGTCGACGCCGATGCCGATGATCATGCCGCCTCCCCCTCGCCGCGCTCTACGGCATCAGATCAGGATATCCGGGGTGCGCGGCAGGACGTTCGCACGGCGCGGCCGGCACGTACTTCGGAGATCCGGCGCCGGTGTGCGAGGAGAAAGGCGGACTTTCCGCCCGGAGTCGCTCCGTGGCGCCGATTTCTCCGCGGATGTTGCCGCCGCCGGGATCAGCCGCCGGGATCAGCCGCCGGGATCAGCCGACGGGATCAGCCGCCGAGATCAGCCGCCGGGATCAGCCGACGGCGAGGCGGACGACGCGCTCGACGGCGTCGAGACCCGGCGAGAGCTGCGCGTCGGAGCGTGCGTAGGTCTCGCGGGAGCGTCCGTAGGGGTCGACCACGTCGTCGTCGGCGGGATCCGCGGGCGGGAGCACGAGACCGCGCTGCCCCGACAGGACGGCGAGCGCGCCGCGGAGGCGGTCCCGCGGCTCCGCGCCGACCGCACCGGCCCGCAGCGCCTCGTCGGGGGTCGCCGCGGCGAGCCGCTCGAACTCACGGATCGTGAACGCGGTCCGCAGCTGACCGGGGGCGAGCTCGACCACCGCGCGCCGGTGGTCGCGATCCATGGCGAGCACCAGGTCGGGGCCCTGCAGGATCGCCTCGGTCAGGTACCGCGATCCGTGGGCCGCGATCCGGTCGGCGGGCACGCCGCGGGCGATCGCAAGCTCAGCGGCTTCGACCGGCATCCGCACTCCCTCGCGAGCGCGGATGCCCGCGCTCGTCGCCACCACGCCGAGGTCCGCGAGGCGCTGCTCGAGGACGAGCGCCACGAGCGGCGAGCGGCAGATGTTGCCCGTGCAGACGGTGAGGATGTGGATCACGCGGGGCCCTTCGAGACGGATGCCGCGACTCGCCCTCGCCGGAGTCTCCCCCTCGGTGCTCGGCGGGACGGTGGCGCGGGGGTGGGACGCGGACGGGCACCCGATACGGTAGGCCCGTGCAGGATCAGCTTAGCGACGGCCCCTCGTCCCCCGCGGCGGAGGCGGAGACCCCGATCGCCGAGCCCGAGCACCGCCCCGACGGCGATGAGCGGCGCCGCCGCGGCCGTCGCCGGCGCCGCACCGACTGGCGCCTCGGCGGCACCGGGGTGCGCCCCTGGAACGGCAGCCTGCTGGTCATCGCGCTGCTCAGCCTGGGCGCGGCGATCTTCGCCGGCTCGCTCGTGCAGCTGCTGTGGCGGTCGCCGTCGGCGCCGCTGGTCTCGACGGCGGTCCTGTGGGTCGGGATGCTGGTCCCCGTCGTGGTGGCGTTCCGCCGAGGACGCCCGGCCGGGCTGCTGCGCGTGCGCGGCGCGGACCTGATCTACGGACTCGCTCTGGGCCTCGGCCTGCGGGTGATCGAGGGATGGGTGTCGGATGCCGCGGCCCGCCCGTTCCCGTCCGCGAACCTCACCTCGTCGTGGCTGCTGACCGAGGCGATCCCGTCGGGGCTCGTCGGCCCGGTGGTCGAGGAGTTCTTCTTCCGCACCGTCATCCTCGTCGCGATGTACGGGCTGCTCCGTCGCACCGCGGGTCGCGCGGCGGCGGCGGTCGCGGCGGTCCTCGTCTCGACGGCGAGCTTCATCCTCATCCACGTCGTCGACGGCTCGCTGCCGCTCGGCGAGTCCCTCTCGGTGGGCGCCGTCGGCCTCGTCTGCGCGACCCTCGTCATCCTGACCGGTCGCGTGTGGGGCGCCGTGTTCGCGCACATCGTCTACAACGCGACGGCGCTGCTCCTGATGGCGGCGGGCGCGGCGATCTCCGGCGGGCAGTGACACCACCCGCCGGAGCGCAGCGCATCGGTCAGGGGCGACCCATCCCGTAGTACGTCCAGCCGGCGGCGCGCCACGCGGCGGGGTCGAGGGCGTTGCGGCCGTCGACGACGACGCGGCCGGTGGCGAGGGATGCCGCATGCTCGGGGGCGAGCTCGCGACGGTACTCGTCCCACTCGGTGACGAGGATGACGGCGTCGGCGCCGGTCAGCGCCTCGTCGCGGTCGGCCACGTAGGTGAGCTGCGGGTGCTGGCGACGGGCGTTCTCGATGGCCTCCGGGTCGGTGAGGGTGACGTTCGCGCCGAGCCCGTGCAGCCGAACGGCGACGTCGAGACCCGGGGAGTCGCGGATGTCGTCGGAGTGCGGCTTGAAGGCGGCACCGAGCACGGTGACCTTCTTGCCGTAGACCTCGCCGCCGAGGCCCTCCTGGACGAGCTGGACGGCGCGCTCGCGGCGACGCATGTTGATCTCGTCGACCTCGCGCAGGAACGCGACCGACTCACCGCGGCCGAGTTCCTCCGCGCGGGCGGAGAAGGCGCGGATGTCCTTCGGCAGGCAGCCGCCGCCGAACCCGATGCCGGCGCCGAGGAACCGGCGACCGATGCGAGCGTCGTGGCCGATCGCGTCGGCGAGCATCGTGACGTCGGCGCCGGCGACCTCGGCGATCTCGGCCATCGCGTTGATGAAGCTGATCTTCGTCGCGAGGAACGCGTTGGCCGACACCTTCACGAGTTCGGCGGTCGCGTAGTCGGTCACGATGAAGGGCGTGCCCTTCGCGATCGACGGGTGGTAGACCTCGCGGAGCACCTGGGTGGCGCGCTCGCCCTCGTCACCTGCGGGGACACCGGCGACGAGGCGGTCGGGGTCGATCGTGTCCTGCACGGCGAACCCCTCGCGCAGGAACTCGGGGTTCCAGACGAGGGTCGCGCCCGTCGCGCTGACGCGGGGAGCGAGGGATGCAGCGGTGCCCACCGGAACCGTCGACTTGCCCGCGACGATGTCGCCCTCGGACAGGTGCGGGAGGAGCGCGTCGACGGCCGCGTTGACGTAGGTCAGGTCGGCCGCGTAGCCGCCCTTGACCTGGGGCGTGCCGACACCGACGAAGTGGACGGCCGCGCCCGCGGCGGCGGCGAAGTCGGTCGAGAAGGACAGTCGACCGGAGGCGATGCCCTCGGAGAGGATCTCGGACAGGCCGGGCTCGAAGAACGGCGCCTCCCCCGCGGCGAGCGACGCGATCTTGCGCTCATCCACGTCGATGCCGACCACCTCGTGGCCGATCGAGGCCATGGCCGCGGCGTGCACGGCGCCCAGGTAGCCGCATCCGATGACAGAAAGTCGCATTGAAAAAGTCCCTCCACAACGAACGCCGTGTCGTCGACGCCCCGGTCGTGTCTACCAGATTCCGGTCACGTTCTTTTTTCGCCGCCGTGTCGTCGCGCGTGCGGATCGTGTCGACGGGCCGGGTCCGACACGTGACGCCGAGGGCACGGGTCGCTATCGTGAGCGCAACCGCACCATCGCTTCCGAGTTCTGACATCACCTCACCCGAAGAGGACGTCACGATGAGCACCTCCGCAGAAGGCGCCTCACAGGCCGGATCACCTCCGCCTGCGCACACCGACGCGCCCGCGTACACGCCCGACGACCGCGTCGCCCCCGAGGATCATTCGCTCCTCTGGCCAGACGCGCACCTCCTGGCCGCGCCGCCGCCGGACTACGAGCCGCTCGAGATGCCGGAGGTGTGGGAGCCGGATGCCGCGCCGGCGGCGCCCCCGCAGCCGTGGCCGTACGCGCCGTATGCGCCGACCCGGCAGCAGCCGCCGGAACCGGAGCCCGCGCCGGCGGCCGGTCCCGTCCCGGGCTACGTCATCTCGGTGCCCTACGAGGGGTCACCGGCCCCGGCCGCGACGCCCCGCGCTCCCGCGGGGCCGGCGACGCCGCGGAGCTTCCGGGACCTCCGCACCGGTCCGCTCGCCGGCCGGGATTTCGGGTCGATGCAGGAGTTCGCGGTCGCGGCCGTGCTCGAGGCGGGCTATGCGCAGGCGGACGTCGCCCGGCTGTTCCGGTTCGCGCCGTGGCAGCTGCGCGCCTGGGTCGACGAGGCGCGGAACGCGTCGTTCGGGCCGGGACCGAACCCGGCCTGACTCACTCGACCGTGACGGACTTCGCGAGGTTGCGCGGCTGATCGACGTCGAGGCCCTTCGCCGTGGCGAGACCCATCGCGAAGATGTGGAGCGGCACGACCGCGAGCAGCGGCTCGAAGAGCGGACCGGCCAGCGGGATGCGGAGCACCTCGTCGGCGAACGGGAGGACGGCGGCATCCCCCTCTTCGGCGACGGCGATCACACGAGCGCCGCGAGCGCGGATCTCTTGGATGTTCGAGACGACCTTCTTGTGCAGCTCGCGCGAGGCCCGCGGCGACGGGACGATGACGAACACCGCCTGACCGGGCTCGATGAGCGCGATCGGGCCGTGCTTGAGCTCGCCGGCCGCGAACCCCTCGGCGTGGATGTAGGCGAGCTCCTTGAGCTTCAGTGCACCCTCGAGGGCGATCGGGTACCCGACGTGACGGCCGAGGAAGAGCACCGACTGGGTGTCGCCCATCCACCGCGCGAACTGCTCGATGTGCTCCTGCTCGGTCTCGAGGACCCGTGCGATGCCGGCCGGGACGGCCTCGAGCTGGGCGACGGCGTCGCGGGCGACCTCCGTCGCCAGCGACCCGCGGACGCGCCCGATGTGGAGGGCCAGCAGGTAGAGGGCGGTGATCTGGGCGACGAACGCCTTCGTCGAGGCGACGGCGACCTCAGGACCGGCGTGCGTGTAGACGATCGCGTCGGACTCGCGCGGGATCGTCGCGCCCTGCGTGTTGCAGATCGACAGCGTCTTGGCGCCCTGCTCACGGGCGTACTTGACGGCCATGAGGGTGTCCATCGTCTCGCCCGACTGCGAGATCGAGACAACGAGGGTGTCGGGGCCGATGACGGGGTCGCGGTAGCGGAACTCGTGCGCGAGCTCGACGTCGACGGGCACGCGCGTCCACTGCTCGAGCGCGTACTTGCCGACCATGCCGGCGTACGCGGCGGTGCCGCAGGCGACGACGATGACGCGGTTGATGCCGAGGAACAGGTCGTCGAGCCCGTCGAGCTCGGGGATGACGACCGCACCCTCGTGCAGTCGGCCGCGGAGCGTGTTCGCGACGGCTTCGGGCTCTTCCGAGACCTCCTTGGCCATGAACGACGACCAGCCGCCCTTCTCGGCGGCGGACGCGTCCCAGACGACCTCGAACGGCTCGACCTCGACGGTGCTCCCGGCGAAGTCGGTGACCTCGACGCCCTGCGGCGTGATGGCGACGATCTGGTCCTGCCCGATCGCGAGGGCGTTGCGGGTGTGCTCGACGAAGGCGGCGACGTCGGAGCCGAGGAAGTTCTCCCCCTCGCCGAGCCCGATCACCAGCGGCGAGTTGCGACGCGCGCCGACGACGAGGCCCGGCTGGTCCTGGTGCATCGCGAGCAGCGTGAACGCCCCCTCGAGACGGGCGACGACGGCGCGGAAGGCGGCGACCAGATCGTGGGATGCCGCGAACTCCCGCCCGAGCAGGACGGCGGCGACCTCGGTGTCGGTCTCGCTGCGGAACGTGTAGCCCTCGGCGAGGAGCTCGGCCTTGAGCTCGGCGAAGTTCTCGATGATGCCGTTGTGGATGACGGCGAGCTTGCCGTCGTCGGCGAGGTGCGGGTGCGCGTTGACGTCGGTCGGTCCGCCGTGGGTGGCCCACCGCGTGTGGCCGATGCCCGTCGTGCCGTCGGCCATCGGGTGCGCGGTCAGGTCGTCGCGGAGCACCTGGAGCTTGCCGGCGCGCTTGCGCATGTCGAGGTCGCCCTCGCGGTCGATGACGGCGATGCCGGCGGAGTCGTAGCCACGGTACTCGAGACGGGCGAGACCCGAGAGAAGGATGGCCTGGCTGTCCCGAGGCCCCACGTATCCGACGATTCCACACATGCGCTCCATGCTAGGTGCGGGCGGCTGGGACTCCGCCCCCGGCGGGGCGCCGGGCGCGTCGCCGTCGGCAACGGCAAGGGGTGGTGCCCGAAACATGCGTTTGGTACCTATGGACTTCCGCGTCCCCAGCGCGGCCGTGCCCCCACACGATGGAGTTCCCCCCATGTCCGCATCCCCTCGCGTCCGACGACGGTCGGCGCTCGCCCTCACCGCGGCCCTCGCGCTCGCCCTCTCCGTGCTGCCCGCCGGCACGGCGTCGGCGGCCGTGTCGACGTCCTGCACCGGAACGACCCAGTCCGCTGTGCAGAAGCGGATCCTGGCCGACGTGAACGCCGCCCGGAAGGCGAAGGGCAAGTCCGCCCTGTCGCTGAACTCGGCGATGTCGACCGTCGCGGTGAACTGGTCCGGCAAGCAGGCCGCCGCCAACCGGATGAGCCACAACCCGTACTACGCATCGCAGATCCCGAAGGGATGGACCCGCGCGGGTGAGAACGTCGCCTTCGGGTACACCCCGCAGAAGGTGACCGCCGCGTGGATGGGATCGACGGGTCACCGCGCCAACATCCTGGGTTCGTACAACCGCATCGGGATCGGCGTCGCGTGCTCGTCGAAGGGCCTCCCCTATTACACGCAGGTGTTCGGGTACTACCCGGCGCGGTGACGGGCGCGGTGACGGGCGCGCGCTGCGGTGCCGGGAGAACGGCCGGCGTTTCGAGCGGGACACCGGCCGTTCTCAGACGTCACCGCACCGTGATCGGCTTGCTCGTCTTGCTCGTCGTGGCATACAGCTTCTTGGTGGCCGTCACCTCGACGCTGATCTTCTTTCCCTTGTCCGCCTTCGTGAGCGTGTAGGTCGACTTCACCGCGCCACGGATCGCCTTGCCGTCGCGAAGCCATCGGTACGAGAGGGTCGCCGTCGCGGGGGCCCACGTACCGGGCTTGGCCGTGAGCTTCTTGCCCACGGTTGCCAAGCCGGAGATCGTCGGAGTGGGGGCTTTCGTGAAGGAGTAGAGCGGCTTGACGGCCTTGCTGGTGCGCGTCACGGAGACGTAGCCGGACTTGGAGCCTGTCGTGCGGACCGAGAGGGATGTTCCCGCATCAGCAGCGACGACCTTGTACGTGGACGACGTCGCCTTCGCGATCGGCTTGCCGTTGCGGAGCCACTGGTACGAGACCTTCACGCCAGACGGTGCCCACGTGCCGGCTTCGGCCGTCAGAGTCTTGCCGACGCGGGGCGGTCCGGAGATGCTCGCCGTCGGCGTCTTCGTGAGCTTCTGGCCGATGGTGAGGGTGTACGTCTTGCCCCACGTCATGCGGTTGTTCCGGCTGTACACCCGCAGGTAGACGTACCCCTTCGGTGCCGTCACGCGTTGCGCTGCGAGCCAGGATCCGGTGTTGACGACGCTGTCCAGATCCGCGCTGAAGAGACTGTTCCCGATGGCGTCGTACAGTTCGACGTCGTACGTGCTGCCGCTCGTTCCGCGGGGACCGCGTAAGTCGACGACGAGGGGCCCGGCTGAGGGGACCCGAACGGCGTACCAGTCCTCGTCGTAGTAGGACGCCGTCAACGAGGAACCCGACACGGTCTTGCCGAGCGAGATCAGATCCGCCGCGGCCTGCTCGCCGTTGCCCTCCGTCTCGACGTACCCCGCCTTCGAGGTCACCGACAGGGAGTAGGACGCGCCCCAGCTGTCACGATTGTTCCTGCCGTACACGTGGATGAACGCGCGCCCCGCGGACAGGTACGTGGCGGAGTCACGAAGCGCCTTGCCGTCGTAGTCGAGAGCGTTGAGGTCGAACGCGTATCTCTGATTGCCGGCTGCGTCATAGACCTCGAAGTCGTACGCCTGACCCGTGAGATTCCGCGGGAATCGCACATCGAACGTCACCCTCCCCGCCTGCGGGATGTCGACCGCGTACCAGTCGTCGTCGTAATAGGACGACGACAACGACGAAGCCGACACGGTCTTGCCGAGCGAGATCAGATCCGCCGCGGCCTGCTCGCCGTTGCCCTCCGTCTCGACGTACCCCGCCTTCGAGGTCACCGACAGGGAGTAGGACGCGCCCCAGCTGTCACGATTGTTCCTGCCGTACACGTGGATGAACGCGCGCCCCGCGGACAGGTACGTGGCGGAGTCACGAAGCGCCTTGCCGTCGTAGTCGAGAGCGTTGAGGTCGAACGCGTATCTCTGATTGCCGGCTGCGTCATAGACCTCGAAGTCGTACGCCTGACCCGTGAGATTCCGCGGGAATCGCACATCGAACGTCACCCTCCCCGCCTGCGGGATGTCGACCGCGTACCAGTCGTCGTCGTAATAGGACGACGACAACGACGAAGCCGACACCGTGTCACCCAACGCGATGAGGTTGGCCGCCGCCATCCCGTTGTTCGGCTCCACCTCCGACACCGTTGCTGCGGTCGCTGCCGATCCGCCGCCCAACGTGAGCACGGATGCGACGAGGGCCGTCGCGATCGATACCGCGGCGGCCCGGAAACCCCTGATCTTGCGCGCTGAAACGCTCATTGTTCTCCCCAGAATCCAGGGATCCCCACGACCCCTGGCCGCAACCTAGCAGAGTGGGGGAGGCCGTGGTGTGTCATGACGATGTGAGCCCGCGCGGGCCGTAGACTCGCGCTCACGTCGCAGCGTCGCGTCACCCCCGAGGAGGACCGATGCCCGACACCCCGCCCCCGCTGCCGCCGGGGACGCCGCCCCGCCCGCCGCTTCCCGCGCGGACGCGGCGACCGCCGGCATCCGTCCCCGTGCTCGTCCTGGCGGGGTACCTGCTGTTGCTCGCGGTCATCGCGTTCTGGCCGACGCCCGTCGACGCCGATGTCGCCCCGCTGATCGACGCGCTCTCGCGGCGCCTGCCCGCGATCACGCGACCCCGTGTCGAGTTCGCGGCCAACGTCGCCCTGTTCGTGCCGTTCGGAGTGCTGCTGCCGCTGATCCTGCGCCGCTCGCCCGAACTCGTGCTGCCGATCGCCCTGGTCGCGACCGTCACGATCGAGTGCGGGCAGGCGCTGCTGCTCAGCCACCGGGTGCCGAGCGTGCTCGACATCGTCGCGAACGTGACCGGAGCGAGTATCGGGATGCTGGTGCTCGCCCTGTGGCGCCGGATGCGGCGCGCCTGAGTCAGAGCTTGCGCAGGCGCACCGTCTCGACGGTGTGGTCCGCGGCCTTGCGGAGGATGAGCCTCGCACGGTGACGGGTGGGTTCGACGTTCTCGACCAGGTTGGGGAGGTTGATCTCGTTCCAGTATCCGAGCGCGCGTGTCACGGCCTCGTCGTCGGAGATGTCGGCGAAGACCTTGAAGAACGAGTTCGGGTTCGAGAACGCCGCTTCGCGGAGGGCGAGGAAGCGGTTCACGTACCACTGGGCGATGTGGTCGTGGTCGGCGTCGACGTAGACCGAGAAGTCGAACAGCTCGCTGACGGCGATGTCGTGGGGATTCGGTGCCGGGGCGAGCACGTTCAACCCCTCGACGATGATGACGTCCGGCCGGCGCACCGTGACCTGGGCGTCGGGGATGATGTCGTACCGCATGTGCGAGTAGTAGGGCGCCTTCACCTCTGCCTCGCCGGACTTCACCGCGAGCAGGAACTCGACGAGCGCGCGGCGGTCGTACGACTCGGGGAAGCCCTTTCGGTCCATGATCCCGCGGCGTTCGAGCTCGGCGTTGGGGTAGAGGAAGCCGTCGGTCGTCACGAGTTCGACGCGCGGGGTCCCGGGCCACCGGCTCATCAGCTCGCGGAGCAGTCGGGCGACCGTCGACTTGCCGACCGCGACCGATCCCGCCACCGCGACGATGAACGGCGTCGTGGCGTCGTTCTCGCCGACGAACTCCGCCGTGTCGGCGCCGAGCCGTTTGGTCGCCGAGGCGTACAGGGACAGCAGCCGGCTCAGCGGCAGGTAGACCTCGCGCACCTCGGTGATGTCGAGGCGGTCGCCGATGCCGCGCAGCTGCACGACCTCGGTCTCGGTGAGGGGCTGCTCCATGCCGGCGGCCATCCGCGCCCATTCGGCACGGGGGATCTCGCGGTACAACGAATCGTTCGTCGTCGGCGTCTCGTCGGGGGACATTGCGGCAACTCTAGCCGTGCCGCCGTCGCCCCTGACGCGCGCGCGTGCGGGTCCGCGTGCCGTACCCTGAGATCCGGTGTTCCGACGCGGCGATTCTGCCGCTCTCGACGGGGGTTTTCCATGTTCCGACGCGTGCTCGCGGTCGCGACCGCGCTCGTGCTCGCGGCATCCCTCGGCATCGCCGCGACACCGACGACGGCGGATGCCGCGACGGCCCCCCTGTCGTGGCTGAAGACCAACGGCAACAAGATCCAGTACGTCTCGACCGGCAAGACGTTCACGATCCGCGCGACATCGTGGTTCGGCATGGAGACCGAGACCTGCGCGCCCCACGGACTGTGGTCGATCTCGCTCGATCAGGGCATGGCGCAGATCGCCGGCATGGGGTTCAACACCGTCCGCGTGCCGTTCTCGAACGAGTGCCTGGCGAAGAAGTCCGTCGGGTCGGTGAACACGGCCCTCAACCCGAAGCTCGCGGGCGCCTCGACGCTGACGGTATTGGATGCCGTCGTCGCGACGGCGCGCAAGTACAAGCTGCGCGTGATCCTCGACCGGCACCGCCCGGGGTCGGACGCGCAGTCCGCGCTCTGGTACACCGCGCGCTACTCCGAGGCGAAATGGATCTCGGACTGGAAGGCGCTCGCGAAGCGCTACAAGGGCGAGCCGACGGTCTTCGGGTTCGACCTGCACAACGAGCCGAGCGGGAACGCCTGCTGGGGGTGCGGCGTGCGTTCGCGCGACTGGCGGGCCGCGGCGATGCGGGCGGGTGACGCGATCCACGCCGTCAACCCGAAGCTGCTCATGATCGTCGAGGGCGTCCAGTACGGCGCCGACGGCAGCAACTCCTGGTGGGGCGGCAACCTGACCGGCGTGAAGACGAAGCCGGTCACCTTGAAGGTGAAGAACCGGGTCGTCTACTCGCCGCACGAGTACCCCGCCTCGGTGTTCGACCAGACCTGGTTCTCCGCGAAGAACTACCCCGCGAACCTCACCTCGGTGTGGGACAAGCAGTGGGGCTACATCTCGCGGAAGAACATCGCTCCGGTCTTCGTCGGCGAGTTCGGGACGAAGCTGCAGAGCGCGTCCGACAAAGCGTGGATGAAGAAGCTCGTCGCCTACCTGAAGGATCGGCGCATGAGCTGGGGGTACTGGTCGTTCAACCCGAACAGCGGTGACACCGGCGGCCTGCTGAAGGACGACTGGTACACCCGCGAGAAGACGAAGCTCGCGGCGCTGAAGCCGATCCTGACGCCGAAGAAGGTGCCGTACCCGGCGCCGCCGGTACCGAGCCAGCAGCCGCAGCCGCAGCCGCAGCCGCAGCCGCAGCCGAGCCAGCCCTCGCAGCCGCAGCCGTCGCAGCCGCCCGCCGTCGGCGGGACGTCGAGTGCGTCGTCGAACGGGGTGTCGGCGACGCTGACCGTCACGAGCGCGTGGCAGGGCAAGTACCAGGTCGGGCTCTCGCTGACCGCACCGTCGACGGGCAGGGTGCGGTCGTGGACGACCTCCTGGGCGTCGCCGGGGGCCAGCGCGATCGACAACGCGTGGGGCATGTCGTGCGCCGTCGCAGGGGCCGGCTCGTCGTCGGCACGCGTCACGTGCCGCGGTTCCGAGTGGGGTGTCGCAAACCTCACGAACGGCGCGCGCGTCGACGTCGGTGTCATCCTCAGCGCGCCGCAGCCGCCCGCGAGGCCGAAACTCTCGCTCTCGGTCACCCGCTAGCCCCGGATTGGAACGCGCCGGGCGTCTGACGGTCAGGGCGTGACCATGCCGCCGTTGACGTTGAGGGTCTCGCCCGAGACGTAGCTGGACTCCGCCGACGCGAGGAAGACGAAGGCCGGTGCGACCTCGGCGGGTTGGCCGGCGCGCTTGTACTCGTTCTCCTCGTCGAACGCGCGCATCTGCTCGTCAGAGACCCCGTCGCTCACCTGCAGGGCCGTCCATACCGGGCCGGGAGCGACGACGTTGACCCGGATGCCGCGAGGCGCCAACTGCTGCGCGAGACCCTTCGACAGGTTGTTGACCGCGGCCTTCGTCGCCGCGTAGTCGAGGCGGTCGGGCGCCGGCTTGTAGGCCTCGAGAGAGGCGGTGCTGATGATGGATGCCCCGGGAGGCATGTGAACCAGGGCGGCCTTCACGATCCAGAAGAACGCGAAGACGTTGGTCTCGAACGTCTCGCTGAACTGCTCGTCGGAGAGGTCCTCGACGCGCTCGACCGCCACCTGCTTGCCCGCGTTGCTGACGAGGATGTCGATGCCGCCGAGGAACTCCGCGGCCTCGGCCACGAGTTCACGGCACTGCTCACGATCGCTGATGTCGGCGACGATCGCATGACCGCGGACGCCCGCGTCGGCGATGACCTCCAGGACGTGGTCGGCATCCTCCTGCTCGTCGGCCAGGTGCACGATGACGACGTCGGCGCCCTCGCGCGCGAACGCGATCGCCGCCGCCGCGCCGATGCCCGAGTCGCCGCCCGTGACGAGCGCCCGGCGCCCGCGCAGCCGCTCCGACCCGCGGTACGTCGACTCGCCGAGGTCGGGCACCGGCGTCATTCGCGCCTGCACGCCCGGCTCGGGCTGGTGCTGCAGGGGCGGCTCGACACGCGGGTACCGGGTGACAGGATTGTCGAACGTGTACTGATCGGTCATCGCGCCACCGTAGATCGGGATGCGGCATCCGCTCGCCCCCTTGCGAGCGGCGGCTTCTGGTGCAAACGGGGGTGCGGTGCGCGCCGGGATGATCGCAGGTGCCCGCCCCGGGCGCAAGCGTTCGGACGAGGCGGCCCCCGTTCCTAGAGTGAGCGCGTGCCGAGCGCCTCTTCCCCCACCCCCGAGTGCACCGTCTTCTTCCTGCCCGGGTTGGGATTGGATGCCGCCGCTGCCGACCCGATCATCGCCGCCGCCGACCCGCGTCTGCGCATCGTCGGGATCGACCTGCTGGATCGCGGACGGGCGGCGTCGGTCGACGACCTCGCCGACACGGCGCTCGAGCGGATCGCGGCCGCGTCCGACGGCGGCCCGTTCCTCGTGTGCGGGCACAGCCTCGGCGGCAAGGTCGCCGCGCGGGTGATGGCCCGCGTGCTCGCGGGCACCGAGCCGGTGTTCGGGCTCGCGGGCGCCGTGCTGCTCGCCGCCTCTCCCCCGACGCCCGAGCCGATGCCCGACGACAAGCGCGCCGAGATGCTCGCGACGGCGCAGGGCGCGCACCTGTCGCGCGAGGATGCCGCGGCCTTCGTCGCCGCGAACGTCGCCGCCCCGCTCGCCCCCGAGCTGCACGAGGCCGCCGTCGACGCGGTCGTGCGACAGCCGGCATCCGCGTGGCGCGACTGGCTCACCGCCGGCAGCCTCGAGGACGCGACCGGACTCGTGGGCGTGCTGGATCTGCCCGTGGTCGTCCTGGCGGGGACGGGGGACGACGCGCTCGGTGCCGATGCGCAGCCCGGGCTGATCGCCGACGTCTACCCCCGGGCGCGGGTCGAGCGGATGCCGGGGGTCGGCCACCTGCTGCCGTACGAGGCTCCCCAGCGGGTCGCCGCCGTGCTCGCCGAGCTCTGGGACGGCATCCGCACGACGGCGCCGACGGTCCCCGCGGAATGGGGTCGGGTGATCGCGTCATCGCGGGTCGACGTCGCGGTGCGGCGGACGCTCGCGCACCGCGCGATCGCGGATGACCCGCGTCGCGTGCCACGCGCCCTCACCGACGCGCAGATCGGGACTCTGCGCGAGCTGGCCGCACGGATCGTGCCGCAGCACGGCGCCGCCGTCGACCTGGCCGCGCGCATCGACGACATGCTCGCCGACGGCGGCGGCGACGGGTGGCGGCCGGCGGGATCGCCCGTAGACACCGTCGCGTACGCTCGCGGGCTCGACGCGATCGCCGAGGTGTGGCCGAGCGACGCCGCCGAGCAGCGCGCGTTGATCACTCGGCTCATCACCGACGGGATGCCGGCGGCGGGTCTGGGGGCCGACGGCATCCGCTCATGGTTCGAGGATGCGCGCAACGACATGCTGCGCATGTGGCTGTCGCACCCCGCGTCGCTCGCGCGGATCGGGTTCGACGCGTTCGCGATCGGCGGGACGGGTCCGCGACCCGTGGGGTGGTCGGAGATCTCCGCCGGCAGACGCGAGTCGTGGGAACCGGCCGAGCTCGGGGAGGGGGCGGCATGAGCGGCGATCGTCGCCGGGTGACCGACGCCCCCGGCATGCAGAGGTTCGATCTGGACGAGGTCCTCGACGTGGTCGTGGTGGGCACGGGCGCCGGCGGTGCTCCGCTGCTCGCACGGCTGGCGCAGGCGGGGCTGCGAGTCGTGGCGCTCGAGGCGGGGCCGGACTTCGCGCCCGCCGAGTTCACGCCCGACGAGCTGGAGTCCACCGAGATCAACTGGATGTCGGACCGGCTGAGCGGCGGCGCCGACCCGACGGCGTTCGGACCGAACAACAGCGGCTACGGGATCGGCGGCAGCACGCTGCACTGGGGTGCGTTCACGCCGCGGCCCGATGCCCGCGACCTGCGGCTTCGTTCGGAGACCGGCGAGGGCCGGGATTGGCCGATCGATCATGCGGAGTTGATCCGCTACATCGAGCGGGTGGAGTCCGACATCGGGGTGAGCGGCCCCGCGCACTACCCGTGGGATCCGTCGCGCCGGTACGCCTATCCCCCGGTGCGCCGCAACGGGTCGTCCGACGTGATGATCCGCGGCTGCGACGCACTCGGTATCACCGCGACGGACGGACCGGCCGCGATCCTCACGCGCGACCACGATCAGCCGCACTTCGGCGTGCGTCCGGCGACGCTCGACAACGGCGACATCCACCAGGGCGACCGGTTCGGCGCGAAGGCGACGACCGCGAACACGTACCTCCCCGCCGCGGTGGCGGCCGGTGCCGAGGTGCGCCCGGATGCCTTCGTCCACGGGATCGAACGGGATGCCGCAGGCCGGGTGACCGCGGTCGTGTACCGCTCGGGCGGGGTCGAGCGGCGGCAGCGGTGCGCCGCCCTCGTGCTGGCGGCGGGCGGCGTGGAGACGCCGCGGCTGCTGCTGCACACCGGGGTCGGCAACGCGAACGGCGTCGTGGGGCGCGGGTTCATGGCGCACGGCGGCGTGCAGGTGTGGGGCCGGTTCGACAAGCCGATCCGCGCATACCGGGGCTACCCGTCGTCGATCATCAGCGAGGACTTCGTGCGCCCCGCGGATGCCGACTTCGTGGGCGGGTACCTGCTGCAGAGCCTCGGCGTCATGCCGCTGAACTTCGGCACGCAGCTCGTGCGCGGCGCGGGGCTGTGGGGCGAGGAGCTCATGGCGGCGGTCGACGAGTACCCGTACAGCGCGGGTGTCGGCATGAACGGCGAGTGCCTGCCCGACGACCGCAACGCGCTGACGTTGAGCGACGAACTCGCCGAGGACGGGATGCCGCGCGCCGAGATCTCGTTCTCGAAGGGAGAGAACGAGCGCGCCATCGACAAGCACGGTGCGGCCGTCATGGAGCGCATCCTGCGGGCGGCGGGGGCGCGCAGCACGCGCGTCACGCAGCGCTCGTGCCACACGCTCGGGACGGCGCGCATGAGCGACGACCCCGAGGACGGCGTCGTCGACGCATCCGGTCGTTCCCACGAGGTCGACAACCTCTGGATCTGCGACAACTCGACGTTCCCGAGCGCGCTGACCGCGAACCCGGCACTGACGCAGATGGCCCTGTCGCTGCGGACCGCCGACCTCATGCTCGCCGCGCGTTGAGGCTGGTCGGTCGCCGGCGTTGACGGATGCAACAGATCCGAGCCGACACCCCGTCCCCGAACCATCGGATGCCGCGTGTCGCCCGGCATCCATTGCATCCGCGAACGGTGGGCCGCCCGCGCTACCGGCGTTGACGGATGCAACAGATCCGACCCGACACGCCGACCCCTGACCATTAAATGCCGCGTGTCGCCCAAGATCCATTGCATCCGCGAACGGTGGGTCGCCCGCACCGACCCGCGCTACCGGCGTTGACGGATGCAACAGATCCGACCCGACACGCCGACCCCGAACCATCGGATGCCGCGTGTCGCCCGGCATCCATTGCATCCGTGAACGCGGCAACGCGACGACACCCAGCCCCCAAGCCGCAGGGTCCCGTTAACGGCGACGAAATGCATGTGTGCGAATATGACCGCTCTGGGGGAGGAAACTGATGTCAGCTCGCTCGTCGACCCGTCGCCGTCGCAAACGGTCTGCTCCGAAGCCGCCGGGCCTGCCCCGGTGGGCGTATGCCGTGCTGGTCGTGGTCGCTCTCGGCGCGCTCGCGCTGGTCGTCGCGGCGCTGCTCGAGTACTGATCCCCGAGTACTGATCCTCAGCCGACGCGCGACGCCCGAGACGTCCACCATGGCCGCCGAACCGGCTCGGCCGCGACGGCGAGCCCGGGGCTGAGCGGCACCGGCACCTCGAGCACGACGACGTCGTCGCGCTGGTAGATGCGCGACCCGACGCCGAGCACGCCGATGCCGCGGAGCTCGGGACCCACCGCGGGCAGGCGATCGAGCACTCCGCGCGACCACGTGCGGACGAGCAGCGCACCGTCGACGACGTCGATCGACAGCCACACCTCCTTCGCCTCGGAATGCTTGATCGCGTTGACGAACCCCTCGTTCACGACGGTCGCGACGCGGCGTGACAGCACCGGGTCCTGCAGCGCGTCGACCGCCTCGGGCGAGATCTCGCTCGACACCCCGAGCACCGTCCGCCAGGTCGCGACGAGTTCGAAGAGGTCCTCGTGCGCTCCCTGCAGGGTTCCCTCGAGCGCGGCCGAATCCGTCTCGGCGATGAACGCGAGGATCGAGTCGAAGGCGGCATCCGTCTCTCGCCGGAACGTCTCGATGTCGTCGGGCGTGAGCTCCCACTCGTCGGCGGCCGCGGCGAGCAGCACGCACCGTCCCTGCACCCGCCCGTGCAGCACGTGCGCCGCGTGCCGCAGCGGGCGGCGGGCCGACGCGGTCTTCGCGGTCAGGGTGCGGGCGACGAGGCTCAGCACCGCTTCGAGGCGATGGGCGCTGTCGGCGGCGCGGGCGAGCGCGTCGGTGCACGCGGCGAGCGCGAGCGCGACGAGCGGCAGCGAGATGAGGGGCACGAAGCGGGTCGGATCGGCCGGTCCGAGGATGCCCCACGCGACCGCCGTCATCGCGATGCCGGCTGCGAACCACACGCCGACGAGGATCCGTCCGCGTCGCGCGGGGGCTTTGCCGGGGGCGAGCCACCGGATGACGGCGTCGGCCGCGAGGGTCACCGGCGCTCCGGCGAGGATCGCGGCGAGCGCCGCCCACGGTCCGTTCGACTCATACGCGTACGGCACGGCGCCGACGAGGAAGACGAAGCCGGTGAGCAGGTACGGCGCGGGGCGGAGCATCGTCAACGCCGACCGGGTCGGCGGCTCGATGGCGTGCTCACCGGTACCGCCCTCGACGGCGCGCAGGTCGAGCCCGGCGCGTTCCTCGAGACGGTGGCTCGCGGTGCGCACCTCCTCGGAGTATGCGCGGACCGCGGCGAAGTCGACCGTGCCGGCGAGCATCTCGTCGCGGCGGCGACGCAGCCGCGAGACGAGCGGGGTGAGCTCGGCACGGTTCTCGGATTCGAACCGGGCGAGACGCCGGCGACCGGCGGTCAGCACCGCGATCGCCTCGGTGAGTCGCCGGCGCGAACCGCGGGTGAGCTCGATCGACCGCACGGTCATCGCGATGATCGACAGGCCGGCGAGCCAGACGAACACGTTCGACCCGATGCGTGCGGCGATCCCGTCGAAGTCGGGCACCCCGTCGTACAGCCCGACGTAGATGGCTTCGTTGACGAACGGACGGATGCCGGCGGCCACCGCGACCGCGGTGAGGACGAGGATGCCGCGGTGCGACGCGCGGCGCAGTCGCCGCTCGGCGAGCGCGACCGGGACGAGCAGCACCGCGAGCGCCGCCCACCCGAGGAATCCGACGGACACGACGTGGACCACCCCGGCGCCCTCGTCGATGTGCTGGAACGGGGCGAGGACCGTGACCGCGATGAGGATGCTGATCCACAGCGCCGCGGGCGAGAAGAAGGCACCGCTGGTCACGGCATCCCACCACACGTGAGCGCCGAGACCGATGCGTCGCCGAGCGACGGGTGCGGGATCTCCCCCGGCCATATTGCGTCTTTCCCCAGCGGGCCCGGGTCGGCCCGGCGTCAGTCTAGCGAGGGGTCAGGCGCGGTGCGCGTGGACGTCGGGCGCGATGGGCGCGTGCGGCTGCGGCCGCTTCTTCGTGCGCGCACGGACGAAGTCGCCGACGCGACGCGACAGCTTGTGGCTCGGGATCTCGACGATCTTGAAGAACACCCACGACAGCGGGATCGACAGGACGACGCTGACGAGGGCGGCGATGCGCAGGTTCTGGTCGCCGAACAGGTGCGCCATCGAGATCACGACGGGCTCGTGCACGAGGTAGAGGCTGAACGAGATGAGCCCGAACCACTGCATGACGCGGCTCTCGAGGAAGCGGCGGAAGATCGGGACGACGATCGCGGCGATCACGGCGACGACGGCGCCGATGGTGGTGACCGCGTCGAACGGCTTCACGAGGAAGCGGAGCGACTCGAACGGGCGGATGAGCCACGGCGAGACGAGCAGGATGGGTGCGGCGAGGAGGAGCAGCGCCTGCGTGCCGCGGCTCGGCTTCCACGCGCGGATGGTCGGCAGCCAGGTGGCGATGACGACGCCGATGAGGAACATCGGCAGGTACACGAGCGCACGGTTGCCGAGGGATGCCGAGACGCCGATGCCGACGACGGCGGCGATCGCGAGGATCCAGTTGTACCGGGCGAACCGGACGCCGAGGAAGACGAAGACGGGCAGCAGGAACGAGAACGCGATCTCCCACTGCAGCGACCAGAGCGGGCTGACGAGGTCACCGGTGCCGAAGAGCAGGGTCGCGTCGCCCCAGATCGCTTCGGGGCTCACCGGTTTGCTCGTGATGTCGAGCCAGGCGCTCTCCATGCCGCGGTCGCGCGGGATGATCAGCACCCAGCCGAGGTAGACGATGATCGCCGCCCAGACCGGCAGGTAGAGGCGCAGGAGTCGCTGCGGGTAGTAGCCGACCCATGAGAAGTCGCGGCCCTGCTTGAGCACGGGCAGCGTGAGCACGACACCGCTCAGGACGAAGAAGATGAAGACCGCGCCCGCGCCGTCCCAGAAGATGTGGAGAGGCGTATATGCGAGCAGCTCGGGAAGGCCGTTCTCGGCGCGGCCCTTGAGATAGGGCTCCGCGAACAGCGGGAACGTCAGCATGATGTGGTGCACGAGGACGATGAGCGCGGCGAGTCCGCGCAGACCGTCGAGCGATGTCAGCCGTTTCATGGATCTCCCGGGGCGCCCGCCGACGGCCGTGAAGGGGGGAGTTCACGCGTCGCGTCGGGGAAAACGTCGAGTGAAGTGTACGTGAACGGGTGTGGCGGGCCCCGGCATCCGTCTGTGAGTCGTCGGATGCGGGGTGGGATGCCGAACGCCCGGGTCCGTGGCGGGCCCGGGCGTTCGGTGGAGGGAGGCTTACTTGAACGCGTCCTTCACGTTCTCGCCGGCCTTCTTGAGGTTGGCCTCGGTCTGGTCCTGGTGGCCTTCGGCTTCGAGGCGCTCGTTGTCGCTCGCCTTGCCGGCGGCCTCCTTGCCCTTGCCGGTGAGGTCCTGTGCGGCGTTCTTGATCTTGTCGTCGAGTCCCATGATCTGGTCCTTCCGTCGATCTTTCCGGAAGCGGCGCGTTCCGGGACCACCCACGCTAGGCAGGCGCCGGATGCGAACCAACCCCTGGCTATTCGCGGCGTGATGGGTTAGCGCGTCATGGTCGACGGGGCGCGGGTTGTCAACGCCCCGGCGGGCGGCGGTGTCGCGACCTATCGTGGCGGGGTGGGAGAAGAAGTCGAGAGCCAGGAGATCACGGGCGCGGACCGCACCCTTCATCGCGAGAAGATCCGTCGCAACCTCGACGTGTTCGAGCGGATGCTGCGCGAGGCGCGCTTCGACACGGATGATCCGATGACGGGGCTCGAACTCGAGTTGAACCTCGTCGACGCCGTCGGTGACCCGGCGATGCGGAACGAGCAGGTGCTGCGGGCGATCGCGGACCCGGCGTTCGTGACGGAGCTGGGGCGTTTCAACGTGGAGATCAACGTCCCGCCGGCGAAGCTGCGCGAGGGCGGGCTGACGACGTTCGAGGAGGGTCTGCGCGAGCGGCTGAACGAGGCCGAGGCGCGGTCGGAGGACCTGGGTGCGCATCTGGTGATGATCGGCATCCTTCCCACGCTGGCGGAGCGGCACCTGAGCCGGAGCACGTTGAGCGCGGATTCGCGGTACGACCTGTTGAACGAGCAGGTGCTCGATGCGCGCGGCGAGGATCTGGCGATCTCGATCGCGGGGCCGGAGCGGCTGCAGACGACGGCCGACTCGATCGTGCCGGAGGCGGCGTGCACGAGCACGCAGTTCCATGTGCAGACGTCGCCGGCGCAGTTCGCGGCGTATTGGAACGCGTCGCAGGCGATCGCGGGGGCGCAGTTGGCGGTGGCGGCGAACTCGCCGTATCTGCTGGGGCGGGAGCTGTGGCGGGAGTCCCGCATCCCCCTGTTCGAGCAGGCGACCGACACGCGCAGCGAGGAGTTGAAGGCGCAGGGGGTGCGTCCGCGGGTGTGGTTCGGCGAGCGCTGGATCACGTCGGTGTTCGACCTGTTCGAGGAGAACGTGCGGTACTTCCCGGCGCTGCTGCCGATCATCGACGATGAGGATCCGTTGGAGGTGCTCGAGGCGGGCGGGGTGCCGTCGCTGGCGGAGCTGAAGCTGCACAACGGGACGGTGTACCGGTGGAACCGTCCGGTGTACGACGTGGCCGACGGGATGCCGCATCTTCGCGTCGAGAATCGGATCCTCGCGGCGGGGCCGACGGTGGCGGACACGGTCGCGAACGCGGCGTTCTACTTCGGTCTGGTGCGTTCGCTCGGGGAGGATGAGCGGCCGGTGTGGTCGCGTATGCCGTTCGCGACGGCGCGCGAGAGCTTCCTCTCGGCGGCGCGCGACGGCATCGACGCGCGGCTGTCGTGGCCGGGTGTGGGCCACGTGCCTGCGACCGAGTTGGTGCGCGACACGCTGTTGCCGCTCGCCGCCGAGGGCCTGGACGCGTGGGGCGTGTCGGCTGCGGAGCGCGACCGGTATCTCGGGATCATCGAGGGGCGCTGCGCGACGAAGACGAACGGTGCGGAGTGGTTCGCGAAGCGGATGCGGGCCCGCACCGGCATGGAACGTGCGGACGCCCTGCGCGCCACCCTTCTGGAGTACCGCGAAGCGATGCACACGAACGAGCCGGTCCACACCTGGTCGTAACCCGCGCCGCACCTTCCGCCGCGACACGCCCCGTCACGACGCCCGCGCCTGCACCCCGGCGGTGCGCCATCCGGCACGATCGGGCGGCGGGTCCCACAGCCATCGCAGCGGCGATTTCGACCGGAGCGGCACGGGCTCCCGCCCGCTGCCGGGCGGAGCGTGCAGCACGAACCCGGCCTCGACCCGCTCGATGCGCCACCCATTGTTGTGTAGGAGCAGGTGATGGAACCGGCAGAGCAGCACGCCCTCGTCGGTGTCGGTCCTCCCACCCTCGGACCACGGCACGCTGTGGTGCGCTTCGCAGTACGACGGCGGTCGTTCGCACCCGGGCCAGAGGCATCCTCCGTCGCGGGCGGCGAGCGCGACCCGCTGCGCGCGGGTGAACAGTCGCTCGTCACGTCCGACGGCGAGGGGTGTGCCGGCGGCATCCACCTCGATGCGGATGCGGCCGCCGGTGCAGTGCGCGCGGTCGACGACCGAGCCGGGCAGGGCTGAGCCGCCGTCCTCGACGATCCCGGTCGCTCCGTGACGCCCGAGCCCGTCGCGGGGCGCCTCGGTGACGATGACGCGCACGCCGGGCTCACGCGCTCCGAACACGTCTTTCGCGGTGGCGAGCGCGCCCGCGCGCAGGACGTCGACGAGCACGTCGTACGAGAGCTGCTCGTTCGACCGCGCGTCGTCGACGAGCGCGGCGGCTTCGGCACGTTCGGCGTCGGTCATGAACCTGGGCCCACCCCGGCGGGGGCGGAGGGCGGCGTCGAGGACGCTCCGCATCCACGGCCCCATCTCGTCGTCGAAGACCATCGATCCTCGGGAGAATCCGTCGCCGTCGGTCCAGAGCCGGAACGACCTGCGCTCGAAGCGCCGCGCGAACCGCTCTTCGGCTCCGGCGGGGTCGAGCATGTCGCGCAGTGTGCGCGCCTGCGCGGTGAGCTGTTCCACCGACCACTGGTCGGCCTCGTCCGCGAGCCGTTCCGCTCCCCTGGACCACGCCGCTGCAACACCGAGCGTCGGCGGATCGCCGAGCCCCGTCAGGATCGCCCCGTACTGCGCCGACGACAGCGCCCCGTCGTAGAGGAGCCGATCGAGCGCGCCGTGCCACCCGGCATCCCCCGTGCCCATCAGCGCCTCACCCACTCGCACGGCGCGCGTTGCCTCGGCGCGCGTGATGCCGGTGGTCGCCTGGATCATCTCGACCGGCGTGCGATGCCCGGTCTCGGCGCTGAGCCCACCGCTTCCCCGCTCGCGGCTCGATCGCTGCGCCGCGACACCGGCGAGCACCGCCTGCAGCACACCGATCTCGCGGGCCACCCGCCCCGCGCGGGCGATGAGCGTCCGCACCGTGTCGTCATCGAGACGACCGACGGATGCCGCCAGGTCAGACGCGTCGACGTCGAGCGCATCGAGGGCGGTGAGGCCCTCGACACTCTCTCGCAGCGTCGTCGCGAATGGCATATCTGTACGATGCCACACACCTCCGACATTCGTACATGTGTTCCCCAACCTGTGGATAACCCACTGGCCCAGCATGGTGCAGGGGTGTTCGGAATCGTCCGGGTTCCGCATTCCCACCCGTCCCCGCCCCCGCCGGACCCTAACGTCGCACCGACGGCGGGTGTTCGCCCCGCCTGCCGCTCCGCGCGCGTCCGCCTCCCGACACGTCTGCGCACCAGCGACGGCCGAGGAGAACTCGCATGACCGACGAAGACAGCATCCGCCTCCGCGACCGGCGGTGGGTGTGGCTCACCGGGCGTATCGCTCTCTGGGTCCTGATCGCCGCCCTCAGCACGGCCCTGCTTCTGACGATGGCGGCGTCGATCGTCGCCGCTTTCCAGACCGCGGCCGCTCCCGGCGACGAGCACTGGAGCGACCGGACGGGGGCGGTCGGCGACACGTTCGGCGGGCTCCTCGGCCCGTTTCTCAACGCCCTCGTGCTCGGCGTCACGGTGGTGTTGGCCGTCGCCTGGCAACCGCGGCGGGATCGACGGCAGGAGCCGAGTCCCTGGTGGCGTGGCTCGCGCGGTCGGATGCCGACGACCAGGGTGTCGTCATCACGAACGGCGCGGGCGCGATCGCCCATGACGTCGGCGTGAGGTTCGGGGCGAAGAAGGAGGGGCAGAGCGACCTCGACCTCTGGGAGGCACACGTTCCGCCGGGCGAATGGAAGGGCGTCGAGAAGACCCTGTCCGAACGCGGGGCGACCGCCCCCTCGTCACCGCCCTCGCCGACGGCCGACGCCGACAACCGCATCGCCGCGCACGACGCCGTGCGCTGAATCCTCACCGAAAGGCTTCTGATGACCGACCCCGACCCCCGCGCCGATGACCTCGCCGATGCCCTGCTCGCACTGCTCGACGAGCCGGCGATCGAGCGGCGCGCCCTGCCGCCGGCGAACTTCTGGAGCATCGTCCACTACGGCGAGCAGAGTTACGAGAACCGGTACAACCGGGTGGTGCGTTGGCTGCTCGACCCGACCGAGAACCACGGGTTGGATGCCGCGGTGGTCAACGCGCTGATCGCCGCCGTGTGGGGTGGGCCGGGCGAGCAGCCCGTGGTCGGCGTACGCCGGGTGCGGACGGGCATCGAGACGCCGGTCCCCCGCGCCTCGGACACCGCGCTTGCGGGGCGCATCGACATCACCGTCGTCGATCATGCGAATCGGGTCGTGATCGCGATCGAGAGCAAACTCGCCTCGAGCGCGCACGACGAGCAGCTGCGCCGATACCGCGAGTGGATCACGTCGGCGTATGCCGGGTGGCAGCACGTGTTCGTGTTCCTGACCGAGGTCGCCGAGCAACCCGACGACGAGGGGTGGACCGCGTTGACGTACGGCGATTTCGTCGACGTGATCGCGGCGGCACGGGAGACGCGCAAGGTGGCGTCGCGGGTCGACGCCGTGATCGACGACTTCGTGGCCGACGTCGACCGACGCGGTGCGGGACCTGCGGACGAGCGCATCGCGGGGCTCTTCTTCACGGATGCCGCTGAGCCGAAGCCCGCGCAGGTGCGGTTCGCCGACCTGCTGCTGGCGGTGGCCGACGAGATCGAACCTGCGGATGCCGAGAGGCGAGCGCCGCATGCGCGGCTCGCCGCGTACGTGGCGGGGCTGAGGAGCTCGGCGCCGGCACCGGCGGCGTCCGATGTCTTCGGCAGGTTGACGACACGGTTCGAGGAACGGTCACGCTCGTCCTCGGAGCTGGTGCGGACGCTGTCCTACGTGTTGGATCACGCGCCGCGCATACTCGCACAGGACCATGCAAAGGCGCCGGGCGTGGCGGCGTTCTTCTCCGCCTACGCGGAGCGCGTCACAGGGAGGGCGCTGCGGAGCGCCCGCGACGGTGTGGCCACGGTGCGCCCGGAGCAGAGCCTCGGCGGCTATCTGCGCACGGTGCGCGTGAACCAGGGCGGCAAGGGTGTCACGTTCAACGAGCGGGTCGAGGGCGTGGCGCGGTTCCGGGTGTCCGGCAACGACCTCGACGTCTTCCCGTGGTGGGTGGGGCACATCGGCGATGAGACGCGCAACATCCCGCGCTCGGCCTGCGGGATCGTCGGTGCGCGGGTGCAGACGCGCCCTCTCGCCGAATGGACGCCGGAGGAGTTGCACGCCGCGGTGCTGGCCGCGCTCCGGGACATCGCCGCGCACGGCGACGGCCGATGCGGTTGCGGCGAGGCGATCCGCTGATCGGGGCCGTAGGCGGTGGCGATCAGGCCGAGCAGCGTGAGGCCGAAGATGATCGGCACGGTCGCGCAACAGCGGTAGAGCGCGAGCAGTCCGGGGGCGAGGACGCCGAGGTAGCAGAGGTACTCCCAGAACAGCGTCCAGAGCGATCCGTTCCAGTACCCCGGATGCGGCACGTTCAGAGGCGTGCCGGCGGGGATGCCGCGCGCCCCCTGATCTCGGCGGGCACAGCACCCTCAGCCCCGCACGACCTCCGCAAGCTGCTCCGCGACTCGCTGCGCGTCGGCCTCCGACGCCGCTTCGACCATGACGCGCACGAGCGGCTCGGTGCCCGAGGGCCGCAGCAGCACCCGCCCCGAATCGCCGAGCTCCGCCTCGACTTCAGCAACGGCCGACAAGACATCGCCATCCGTCGCCCGCGACCGCTCGACGCCCTTGACGTTGATGAGCACCTGCGGGAACACGGTCATGACCTTCGCGAGCTCCGAGAGCGGCTTGCGCTGACGGGCGACCTCTGCGGCGAGGTGCAGGCCGGTGAGCAGCCCGTCGCCGGTGGTGGCGTAGTCGCTCATGATGACGTGGCCGCTCTGCTCACCGCCGAGCGAGAAGCCGCCTTCGTTCATGCGCTCGAGGACGTATCGGTCGCCGACGGCGGTCGTTTCGAGGTGGATGCCGTGGGCCGCCATCGCTCGGTGGAGTCCGAGGTTGCTCATCACCGTCGCGACGAGCGTGTCGTCGCGCAGCAGGCCGCGCTCCTTCATCGAGACAGCGAGGATCGCCATGATCTGGTCGCCGTCGATGATCCGGCCGTCGGCGTCGACGGCGAGGCAGCGGTCGGCGTCGCCGTCGTGGGCGATGCCGAGGTCGGCGCCGGTGCGCAGGACTTCGGCGGTGAGCACGTCGAGGTGCGTCGAGCCGACGCCTTCGTTGATGTTGAGCCCGTCGGGGTCGGCGCCGATGACGGTGACTTTGGCTCCGGCATCCCGGAACGTCTCGGGTGAGACGCCGGATGCGGCACCGTTGGCGCAGTCGAGCACGACGTGCAGGCCGCGCAGGCTGGTGCGCAGGGATGCGAGCAGGTGCACGACGTAGCGGTCTTCGGCGTCGGCGAAGCGGCTGATGCGGCCGACGGCTCCCCCGGTAGGGGCGAGCTTTGGTCCAGCCATGGCTTCTTCGATGCGCTGCTCGACCACGTCGGGGAGCTTGACGCCGCCGCGGGCGAAGATCTTGATGCCGTTGTCGGGCGCCGGGTTGTGGGAGGCCGAGATCATGACGCCGAAGTCGGCGTCGATGTCGCCGACGAGGAACGCGGCGGCCGGGGTCGGCAGGACGCCGGCATCGAGCACGTCGACGCCGGAGGATGCGAGTCCTGCGGCGACGGCTGCGCTGAGGAAGTGACCCGAGACCCGCGGGTCGCGTGCGACGACGGCCGTCAGACGGCGTCCGCTGCGGCGGCGAGCTTCGGCGATACGACCCTGGCCCAGGACGACCGCGGTCGCCTGGGCCAGGGTGAGCGCGAGATCGGCGGTGAGGGGGCCGTTTGCGAGGCCCCGCACACCGTCCGTCCCGAACAGTGCCATCGAAGGGTTAACGCTTCGAGTACTGGGGAGCCTTGCGCGCCTTCTTGAGACCAGCCTTCTTGCGCTCCTTGACGCGAGCGTCACGCGACAGGAAGCCGGCCTTCTTGAGGGTCGGGCGGTTGTTCTCGGCGTCGATCTCGTTGAGGGCGCGCGCGATACCGAGGCGCAGGGCGCCGGCCTGGCCCGAGGGGCCACCACCCGAGATGCGGGCGATCACGTCGTAGCCACCGGCGAGGCCGAGGACCGTGAACGGGTCGTTGATGAGCTGCTGGTGCAGCTTGTTGGGGAAGTAGTCCTCGATCGTGCGGCCGTTCACCGTGATGGTGCCCGAGCCGGGAACCAGGCGCACGCGGGCAATGGCCTGCTTGCGGCGGCCGACGGCTGCGCCGGGGACGGAGAGGACGGGACGAGCCGGGGCGGCCTCGGCGGCAGCCGGCGTCTCGGTCGAGTAGTTCTCGGGAGTCTGGTCGAGGGAGTCAGCGATCTTCGCCATCAGATAATCCTTGTTCTTCTCTGCGGCGCTTACTGGGCGACCTGGTCGAAGGTGTACGTGGTGGGCTGCTGGGCCGCGTGCGGGTGCTCGGCACCGGCGTAGACCTTGAGCTTGGACAGCTGCTGGCGACCCAGGCTGTTCTTGGGGAGCATGCCGCGGACGGCCTTCTCAACGGCGCGCACCGGGTTCTTCTCGAGGAGCTCGGAGTAGGTGACCGACTTGAGGCCGCCCGGGTAGCCCGAGTGGCGGTAGGCCTTCTTCTGCTCGAGCTTCTGGCCGGTGAGGGCCACCTTGTCGGCGTTGATGATGATCACGAAGTCGCCGGTGTCGACGTGGTTCGCGAAGGTGGGCTTGTGCTTGCCGCGCAGGAGCGTGGCGGCGTGCGAGGCGAGGCGGCCGAGGACGACGTCGGATGCGTCGATGACCACCCACTCACGGGTGATCTCACCGGCCTTGGGGGTGTACGTGCGCGTCACAGTAGTGCTGCTTTCATTGATTCGAACGGAGGAGTTCGTGAATCCCACTCCGGGGTGGTTCGCTCGGGATGCCGGTCGAACACGCCAGTGGAGGGCTCACGTTCGTGGTGCGAGGCCAGCAGGGCGCAGGCACCAAATGTCTAGGGTATCCGGATGTGGCATCCCCCGCAAGGCGACGCATTTCTGAGCGAAGCCAGTCGGGCGAAACAGTGACGTTACGTCCACCTGCTACGGTTGCTCGACCCTAGGCGCCATGCGCCGGCCCTCGTAAAGTTGGGACCCGAGTGAAGATCGTCACGCTAGCTCGAGACATCGAACGGTCGGCACGGCGAGTGGTTCTTTCTATCATCAATTCAGATGCGTTTCCCCGCTCGCTGCGTTCGAGAGCTTGGACTGCACTTGGCCTTGACGTCCACCCGACGGCGCTGATCGACGCAGGTGCATTCATTGGTGCACTATCCGGCCTCCACATCGGTGAGCGATCTTTCGTCAACGTCAACTGCTTCTTCGACCTTGCGGCTCCCATCCACATCGGCAGTCGGTGCGACCTGGGTCCCGAAGTTGCGCTCATAACAAGCACCCATCAGATCGGGCCCGCATATCGCCGCGCTGGAGCAAACGAAAGTCACGCGATCCACATCGGCGACGGATCGTGGTTGGGCGCCCGCGTCACAGTCCTGCCAGGGGTCACAATCGGGTCGTCTTGTGTGATCGCGGCCGGCGCGGTCGTCACGACAGACTGCGAGCCCGGATACCTGTACGCGGGGATCCCGGCCCGGCGAGTTCGTGAATTGACGCAAGGGGGCGCGTAATGATCAAAGGCGCTCAAGTCCCCGAACAGTTCTCAACGATTACCCGCGCCTCAGTCGTGCGCTCGCCCGACGGATGGTCGAAGTCGCTTGCCGTCGGACTTTGCGTATTGCTCCCCGCGCGAGTGCTGTCTCCCGTCTTCCCGAGCGCCACGTCGATCGGGATTCTTCTCGCATGCCTGCTCATTCCGGTCCTCGCAAGGCGTGCATGGCAGTACTCCGGCGTGCCCGCGATGTCCGTATTGATCCTGCTCTGCCTAGCCGCGACGCCGGCGAATCTCGCCCTGACGCGGCGTGATCACGGAATCGATCAAGTCGCGATGTTGGCACTGTTGGTGGCCGTGGCGGGCTTCGCGCTATTTGTTTGGGGGGCGATTTGGGCGCGAACCACTATTGGAACCAGAGCTACAGCACTATTTCTCGCGTGCGGGTTCATGATTCAGGTTCTGGGCCGCCCAGACGTTTGGCAGATCCAGCCGTGGAAGTTTGGGTTCGCGTTTCCTGTCGCGCTGGCCGCGCTCGCCGTCGCGTCACGGTCAAAGAAGTTGCGCGCTTCGATCATCACGCTCGCAGCGATTGGGATTGTCTCCGCCCTCAACGACTATCGCACCTACTCCGGAGTCGCTCTTGCCACTATCGCCATGATCATTGCGATGAAACTGATCAACCGTCAGTCGATGGGTCGCACCAGGCAGATTGCCACACTCGTCATCACGGCACTGGCTGCCGTCCTTGTTTACCGCGTCATCGAGTTTCTCGCAGTTAGTGGGCTTTTGGGCGCTCGAAATCAAGATGTGTCGGTGGCACAGATCGCCCGCGGCGGATCCTTGATCGCTGGTGCGCGAGTCGAGACTCCGATCTTCTTCGAACTCCTCGCCGCTCGCCCCTCCGGCTACGCGCCCGGCGTGATCGCAAACAGTGCGGACTTCGTGGATGGCGGCACCGCACTGATAACGGCTGGCTCAGACGAGGTCCGATACCTGACCGACTACGTCTTCGCAGCGACGATCAAGTTGCACTCCATTCTCGCTGACTTGTGGGTCGGGTTCGGACCGATCGGTATCGTCCTCGCCGCCAGTATCGGTCTGGTTTTTGTTCGTAGCATCATGCGCTCCTGGGGCGATCCCGCGATTGCGCTCAAGATATTCCTGGCTGCCCTGGGGCTGTGGCACCTGGGATTCTCACCTATCGGCACGAACTGGTGGGAACTGGCGAGCGCCCTCGCGCTCGTGACGTTCCACCGAACTAATGCTCGAGACAACAGAGAGATGTCAGTCAGATGATGCAGTCCGTGATGGTCGCGACCGTTAATTATGGGTCGACAGAGCTCCTTGTCCGGCACCTTCCCGACCTCCGCGATATCGCCGCCCAGACGATCGTGGTCGACAACTACTTCTCACACGAAGAGCGACTCAATGCGCAGCGCGCTTGCGCCACCCACGGGTGGAAACTGATCGAGAGCAACAAAAACCTTGGTTTCGGCGCGGCAGCAAATCTCGCCGTCGATGAAGCGTTTGCAGCTGGAGCGAGTCTCGTATTGCTACTCAACCCAGATGCGCGAATCGATAGCTCAGCTCTCGAACGACTAACCGCCAGAGCCGAGAGCATGGAGATTGTTTCGCCCCGGATCCTGCAATCGGACGGAACGGTCTGGTTCGACGGAGCAGCCCTAAATCGCGTGACGGGCATCGCACGCCACTCTCACCGACTCAACAAGACGACCACTCCCGACTGGCTCACCGGCGCCTGCCTCCTGATCCCACGAGAAGCGTGGGATCGCTTGGGAGGATTTGACGCCTCGTTCTTTCTCTACTGGGAGGACGTCGACCTCAGCGTGAGAGCCCGCGCTATGGGCATAAGGCTGCGAATTGACCAGGAAGTAGTCGCCTACCATGACGCCGGTGGAACTCAAGAGGGGGACGGCAAGTCGCCCACGTACGTCCGATATATCTTCCGAAACCGCCGACTCGTCGGTCGACGCTTCGGGGCACCGGTACGCCTCCTCTGGCTACTTTCAACGCCCTATTACGCAGCCCTCATGGCTCGAGTCATCGGAGTTCGCAAGTTCCTTGGGGACGAAGGTGCAGCGCATCGACGCGCTTTGTGGCTTGGTCTGACTGAGCGACTGCCTAGGCCCGCGCGGACTTGATGACCGCGCGCCACTCCTCGCGACATCGATGAAGCCAACCCGGCAGCTCATCGTCGTCGACGCGGGGAGTCACTTCGGTCGCCAGGTCGTCCACGATCTCCGCCAGTTCCCTGACCGTCTCTGCGGAACGTACCAACCTCGACGGGAGGCCCTCGAGGGCGGGGGAGTCGAACGTGACCACCGGAACGCCGAGAGTGGCAGCAAGCACCATCGTGCCACTCGTCGTGACACTGTCATAGGGAGCAACAAGTGCCCACGCGGCGGATAGCTCGTGCGCGAGGATCTCGTCAGACGGCCGCGCATGCTCGGGCAGGTTGACCACTCGGATGGGCGGCCTCATCTGGCTCGCGAACGCGTCAGCCGCCGCGCCGGCACCAACAAACTGGAGCGTCCAGCTTCTTCGGGCCTCTTCTCCAAGCTCAAGCAGCGCTGCGCTTCCTTTGTCGGGGCGGAGCGCGCCGACATAGATGAAGGTGGGTTCGTCCGCGACACGGTCGGCCCTGAACCTACGCATCGTCAGGTATGGCGGATGTGTCGCCACCCTGACGTGAGGGAGGTCCGCCTGAACGACCTGCTTGAGCCAAGCGGAATGAACTACCGCGATGCCCCGCTTGAGGAGGCGCTGCTCAAGCCAACCAACGAGCCCAGAGCGCGGCCTGATCTGACGAGGATTGTGATAGACCGTTACGATCCTGCCTCCCGCCAGCGTACGCAACAGCAGAAGGCCAGTGTCCCAGCAATCGCGGGTCCACGCGACCACCACGACGTCGGTCCTCCGGGCCGATGCAACGAGCCGGACTATTCCCCAAAGGCGTTCCACGACGGCTTTGACGAGAGACACCCCCGCGCTTCGGTCTGCCGCCAGGACGCGCTTCACTTGGAGCGCTCCGCTCGCGACAGGTCTGGATGGTTGTGCCCGAGACGTCCACAAAGTCACGTCCTCGCCGCCCTCAACCAACGTTCGCGCCAGCTCGAACCCGTAGGGATTCAGCACGTTGGGGTCGTAGATATGGACGCGGGAAAGACCCTCATTCATTAGGAGCTTCCTTTCGTGACCCACAGCGCGACCGACATCGTCGGAATCAACTGCCCAACTAGAACGCCGATGGCGGCGGCGAGAGCCGGGCCAGCCGCGCCGATCCCAGGGGCGAGCAGGACGCTCAGACCAACCGTTACTACACACATGGCGACTGCGCAGACCGCCTGGATCGCGAGAAGGTTGGGGCGGGTGAGGAGCATCCCGGGAGCTTGCAAAGCGCTCGTGAAAAGTATCAGCGCTCCCAAAGAAGCGGCGGTTGCGAAGGAGACCTTGATCTGGCCGTGGGACACGAGTTGCGCCACCGGGTTGATCAGGAGAGTGAAGCCGACCGATAAGGCGAGACCGAGGGCGAGCATGTACCCACTCGCGACCAGTAGACCGCGACGTTGCCCCGAGGACCTCCGCGCGAACGTCGACCACAGCGTCACGCCTGCTGCGGACGCTACTGACACAGCCGGGAGATAGAACTGGAACGCCAGAGAGTATTGCGCCAGCTCATGTGCTGAGCTCACATTCGCGAGGACGATGCGTCCCGACTGCTGACCGACTGGCGAAGCGATGGTTATGACGAGCATCGGGGCAGCGGCAGCCCACAGCGCCCCGGACAAAACGCCTGTCTGAGCGGAGTCTCTCTTTCGGAGGAGCACCGACCCTGACCACCCGCTCTGACGCACAGCAACGAAAAACATCGCAATAGCGCTGAAAAGGATTCCGACCGGCGTAGCGACGCCGAGATAGAGGGCAGGCGCTCCGAGCGTAATGAGCGAGGCGGTCGCTGCCAACGCAACAATCGGCGTCAGAGCGGCGAGGAGGTTGACCACGTGCGCCCGACCGAGTCCGACCAGGATTCGCTGGCCGATTCCAAACGGCAAAGAGAAGGCAAACGGCATGATCGCCAAGAAGACTGCCCACCGATCCGGCGACGCGACCAGGTCTTGTGGGAGCCCCAACCATCGAGGAAGTGACCCCGTCGCCGTCAGTGCCGCTGCCACCACGCCAAGGAGCACCGCGACCCCCGACAGGACGACCATCGATGCGCGCACGACCGCAATCGCATCGCTCTCCCTGGTGACCGACCCATCCCGCGCCGCCACGGCATTGACCACGGCAGCGCCAAGTCCGAGATCTGCAAAAGGGAGGAGGAGGAACAGAGTGCCCAACAGAGTCACGAACCCGAAACCGCTTGGGCCGACGGCGCCGATGACGAGCGCGGAGGACTGGTGCGGACCCCCATCGTCCTGAACCCCGTCATCGCCGAGCTCGACCTCGGCGTCACGGCCGAGTCCCTCGCCCAGCAGGTCACCGCGTCGTCCGCGCTGAACACCACGATCATCACGATCACGGTGTCCGACCCCGACCCCGTCGCGGCGGCGAACCTCGCCAACCAGATCGCCGCCAGCTTGTCGACCGTCGTTCCCGAGATCGAGCCGCAGATCGAGGAGGGCGGCAGTCCGATCCGCCTCACTCGCGTCAGCGACGCCCAGCCGGCCCTCGCGCCGGCCAGCCCGAACGTCCCGCTGAACCTCGCCCTCGGCGCCCTCGTCGGCCTCGCGCTCGGCATCGGCATCGCGGTGCTGCGCACGGTGCTCGACAACAAGGTGCGCACGCCGCGCGAGGCCGAGCAGATCACCTCCTCCCCCTCGCTCGGCGCGATCGCCTACGACGCGAAGGCCAAGGAGCGTCCGCTCATCGTCCACGCCGACCCGCTCAGCCCCCGCGCCGAGTCGTTCCGCGCCCTGCGCACCAACCTGCAGTTCCTCGACATGGGCGGTCGGTCGAGCTTCGTCATCACGAGCTCCGTTCCCAGCGAGGGCAAGTCCACGACGACGATCAACCTCGCGATCGCCCTGGCGGATGCCGGCAAGAAGGTCGCGCTCCTCGACACCGACCTGCGCAAGCCCAAGGTCGCTGAGTACCTCGGCATCGAAGGCGGCGTCGGCCTCACCGACGTGCTCATCGGTCGCGCCCGCGTCGGCGACGTCATGCTCCCGTGGGGTGGCCGCAGCCTGTTCGTCCTGCCCGCCGGCAAGATCCCGCCGAACCCCAGCGAGCTGCTCGGCTCGACGCAGATGGGCACCCTCCTCGACGTGCTCGAGCGCGACTTCGACGTCGTCCTCTGCGACGCTCCCCCGCTGCTGCCCGTGACGGATGCCGCCATCCTCGCCCGCAGCACCAGCGGCGCGATCCTCGTCGCCTCGGCCGGCAAGGTCACCCGCCACCAGCTCGAGGGCGCCGTCGAGGCACTCCACACGGTCGGTGCGAAGGTCGCCGGATTCGTCATGTCGATGGTGCCGACCCGCGGACCCGACTCGTACTACAGCGGTTACGGGTACGGCTACGGCTATGGATACGGGGGCTACGGCTACACGCAGGAGCAGCCCAAGGCCGCACGCGGCCGCAAGCGCAAGGCGCCCGTCGCCGTCGTCCCCGACACCGCCCCCGCCATCGGCGAGATCGGTTTCGACACGCGACGCGAAGCGCGTGACGCCGGCGACACCGCCGTCCGCTGATCCATGGCTCGCCGGTCGCGGGTGCGCCGAGGCCTGCCCTCCGTCGTCGTCGCCGTCCTCGTCGTCGCGCTGACGGTGGCGGTCGGCGGCCTGGTCGTGCTCGCACTCCAGCGCGGCCAGGGCACCCCCGTCGCCGACCGCAGCGCCGACCCCGTTCCTGCGACGACTCCCTCACCGGCACCGTCGGCCTCCGCGGCACCGACGGCGATCGCCGCGCCCGGCGCCGCCGAGCGCTTCCTCGCCGCGGGCGACGACGTGATCTGGCGTGCGATCGCCGGCAGCTGCGGCACAACCGCCCCGGTGGTCGAGCGATCCGACGACGCCGGAGAGACCTGGGACGACGTGACACCCACGTACCGCGACATCGCACAGGTCCGCGCCCTGACCCCCCTCGCCGACACGCAGGCCACCGCCGTCACCGACGTCGGTAGCGACTGCGAGATCCAGGCGCTGCAGACCTTCACCGACGGCGCCTTCTGGTCGCCGTACGAGAAGGTCCTCGCACAATCGACCTACCTCGAAGGCGACGCCGTCGTGATCGACGGAACCGCACTCGCCGCGCCCTGCGCCGAGCCGTGGGGACTGCGCGCCTCCGGCGACACCGCGGCTTTCCTGTGCGGCGGGACCGCGTACGAGACGACGGACGGCCAGACCTCACGCATCGGTGACGGCGTCGTCGCGCTCGACATCCACGACGGCGACGTCGTCGCCGCATCGGTGGCACCGGACTGCGACGGCCTGCAGCTGACCGCACTGTCGGGCGACGGCCAGGAGATCGCCTGCGTCGACGCGGATGCCGCCGCACCGACGGCCCTGGCCCTCACCGACGACGCGATCTGGCTCTGGAACGCCGACGAACTGACGTCCGCGCCCCGCTGATCCGAGCGCTACGCTTCCCATGGCCGTCATGCAGGAAGGGGGGACGGTGACGCGTCACGATCGTCGCGCCGCGCTGCAACGACGCATCCACGCCTCTCTCGCCGTGCTGTCCGCACCGTTCGTCAGCGGCGAGTACTTCACGCGGTGGTCGCTCCTCATGTCGTTCGTCGTCGGCACCTTCCTGAGCGTGCCGAGCGTCGGCATCCCCTCGTTCGACGGATACCTGCGGGGCGTCGTCGTCGCGGCTGTCGGGTGGATACCGCTCGCCGCGCTCGGACTGCTCGCCGCCTACGCCGAGCGACGCCTCGCGTCGAGCCCGGGCGAGCGGGTCGCCGTGATCGCGACGGCCCTCGTCGGATTCTCGGTGATCCGTCCCTTCGTGAACGATGCGGTCAGCGCGTTCCTCTTCGGGCTCTCGACCGGCGGCAACTGGGCGACGCGCATCACCACGAACATCGTCACGTCGGTCATCCTGTTCACCGTCTGCGCGATCGCGGTCACGTACCACCGACGCCTGCGGGCGACCACGCGTCGCCTGCGCTCGGCGAGCGCGCTCATGCGCGTCAGCACGGCCGAAGCCGCGCACCTGCAGAGCACCGTGCCGACCGTGTTCGCGCAGATCGCCGACGACCTGCGGCGGCATCGCGATCTTCTGCTCGACGGCGCCGTCGACTACGACGCGGTGCGCGATTACGCCGCCCGCGTGCGCGCAGCGAGCCATCGACTCGACGAGCTGACGCAGTGGCCGCCGGACGACACCCCCGTCGACATCGATCTCGACGATGCGCGGGGTGTGCCGGTCCTCGCACGCCTCAGCACCACGCCACCGCTGAGCGTCGGACTGACCTACGTCGCGGCGACACTCCCCTTCGGGCTGTCCCGCGGCGGTCCCTCGGTCGCCGTGGCGGCGGTGACGGCCTGCGCGGCCCTCGACCTCGCCGCATATCTCATCACGCGCCGTGCGCGAGGCCTGCGGGTGACGCTGCGCGGCCTCGTGTTCCTGGCGACCTGGGCCCTCGCCGGGGTGGGAGTGGTGGCGCTCACCTATGCCCTGCTTCCGAACGTCGGCGCTCTCGGTCTGGTGCCGCTGCTGGCGCTGCCGCTCACGGCCTCCGTCATCAGCATGTCCGTCGACGCCTACCGCCGAGCACGAGCCGAAGAGGTACGAGCGACCTCCGTCCTGCGAGCCTCGGCACGCGCCCTGGCCTCCGCCGCCGAGTCGGCGCGTGCACCGCTGCGCCGCGCGAGCGACCTGCTCCACGGCCGCCTGCAGAGCAGGTGTGTGATTCTCGCCGCGCACGTGGACGAGTCCCCCGCCGACGCGGAGACCCTCGACACCTTCCGCACGCAGACCGACGAGGTGCTCGACGAACTCCGCACGGGCGCGAACCTCGTCATCGAGGAGACGATCGAAGATCTCGTCGAGGCATGGTCCGTCGTGATGGACGTGCGCGTCGGCGCCGAGCCCGCGGCACGCGCGGCCTTCGACGACCCCGCCATCGGAGAGGAGGCGAGCCGGCTGATCAATGAGGCGCTCGTCAACGCCGTGAAGCACTCCGCCGCACGCGAGGCAGCCGTCGAGCTGGAACACACCGGCGACCGGCTGCGGCTGCGCGTCTCGAGCCCCGGCATCCTCTCCCCACGGGCATCCGCGAACGCCGCGCCGCAGGGAATCGGGACACGCGCCGCCGGCACGACCCTCCGTCAGGTCGGAGAGCACGTCGTACTCGAGCGCGAGTTCGAGCTCCCGCCGCAGTGATCCGCCCGCTCAGCCGGCGAGAAGCAGCTCGATCCGCTCGCGCAGCTGCCGCGGCGTGAACGGCTTCGTGACGTAGTCGTCGACTCCCGCCGCCTTCGCGCGCGAGACGTCCTGCGGCGACGAGCGGGCCGTCAGCATCATGATGCGCGTGTCGGCGAAGCCCGGGTCCGACCGCAGTTCCGAGCACACCTCGATGCCCGACTTGATCGGCATCATCCAGTCCAGGATGACGACGTCCGGATGCCGGGCATGCGCGGCGTCCAACCCGGCACCGCCGTCGTGGACGACGTCCACCTCGTGACCGACGCGCGAGAGCACCTGCTGCAGCAACGACGCCACATCGACGTCGTCCTCCACGACCAGCACATGCGCCACGCGGTCACCTCGCGTCATCCCGCCGAACCCGGACATCGGCGATGGTGCTGAGATTACACTTCGTCACCGCAGAAGAGTCACCGCATATACGGTGTGAGCGTGAGCGGGATCCAGAGTGAGCGCGCCGGCCGTATGCCGGCGTCTCACCGGATCGCGCTGTGGACGCTCACCGCGCTCTCCATCCTGCTCCTCGCGCTCATCGGCGTCCGCTTGCAGGCGAGTGGACTGCCCATCGCGATCTGGTGGCCCGCCGCCGGTGTCTCGCTCGCTTTCGCGCTGCGGGTCGCACGCGAGCACCGATGGGTCGTGATCGTCCTGATCTTCGGACTCACTGCCGTCGCCAACGCGATCGGCGGGCGCCCCTGGCAGCTCTGTCTGCTGTACGGCGCCTTCAACGCGGTCGAGATCGTGCTCGTCGTCGGCCTCCTGAGCCGACGCGACAGCACGTTCCGGCTCGACTCCTTGAATGCCGCCACGCGGTTCGTGGGCGCGGTGCTCGCCTCCGCCGCCGTCGCGGCCGTCGGCATCACCACCGCGAACGTCGTCGTCGACGGCGGCGGCTTCTTCCCCACGTCGGTCGTCATCTTCGCCTCGCACAGCTCGGCGATGATGCTGATCGGAAGCCTCGCGATCCTGCCCCGCGACGGCGGCCCGCGCGCCCACCTGGCCGAACTCGTCGCGCATGTCCTGGTCGTCGGCGGCGCCGTCGTCCTCGCCTTCGGCCCGCTCGGGTACACCCAGCTGTCGTTCCTGACCTTCGCCGCTCTGGCAGCCGGATGCCTGCGCTTCCCGCTCCGCGTCGCGATCTGGTCCTCCCTCATCACCTCAGTCGCCGTCCTCCTGCTCACCCTCACCTCCGGAGGAACCGCGAAGCTCGGCACCGTCGGTTCCCCCGAGGCCGCCGTCACCCTCGTGGTGTTCATGAGCGCCATCGGCCTGTTCACCGTCCTCGTCTCCGTCGCACGGTTCGAGGGGCGCCGCAACGCCGCCGTAGCGGTGCAGGCCGCGGAGGAGATCGCCGCCGCAGAGCGCGCACGCGCATCCGCCATGGCCACCCAGCTCGATCTCGAGCGTCAACGCGAGGACTTCGTCACGGCCGCCAGTCACGAGTTGCGCACCCCCGTCACCACCGTGCTCGGGTACGCCGACCTGCTGGGCGAGTCGCCGCTCACGGCCGAGCAGCGCTCGTGGGTCGACGCCACGCGACGAGGTGCCGCGCGACTTGCCGGCCTGCTGGACGGACTGACGCAGGCAGCCGCCGGGGGCGAGCGGGTCCGCCTGTCCGTCGACGACCTCATCGGTGACGTCTGCGCGGCGCACCACGCCGAGGCCGTCGCGCGCCGCACGGACCTCGTGACGACGCGATCCGGCCTGCACGTGACCGCGGTCGAATCCGACGCCCGGCGAGCGCTGTGGAGCCTGGTCGCCAACGCCGTCACCTTCGCCGAAGCCGGAACCGTCGAGGTCTCCGCCCGACGCGCCGGCGACGACGTCACGATCGTCGTGTCCGACGACGGTCCCGGGATGTCCCCCACCACGCTCGCGAACGCCTTCCAACGCTTCTTCCGCGGCCCCGAAGCCGAGGGGCGCACGGCGAGCGGGATCGGTCTCGGCCTCGCGACCGCCCGCGACCTGGCCCGCCGCAACGACGGCGACATCACCCTGACCTCGACACCGGGCAAGGGTGTCGTCGCCACACTCCGGCTGCCGTCGGCGTAGACCGATGACATCTCCGACACACGGGTGTTACAGGCCCCTGGTACGGTGCATCCGAGAGCGCGTGAGAGCACTCTCGTGTGGGGGGAAAGATGGCGAGCACGGTGACCGCCGACACCGGGGATGAGCAGGCCGAGCGGATGCCGCACGCCGCCGCGCCTGCAACTCGCTCGGTCTCGTGGCGTCGCGTCTACGCCCGGCGCCTGTGGGTCAGCGACCTCCTCGCTCTGATCTGGGTGGTCTACGGCACCCAGATCGCCTGGTTCGGCCTCGGCGCCGCAGAGATCGCCATCCGCGACGGCAGGGTGGCGGGCGAGATCTCGTACTGGACCTTCTCGACCGGGCTCATCCTGGTGTGGATGCTGACCCTCAGCCTCGCCGACACCCGCGATCACCGGGTGATCGGCGCCGGCTCGGCCGAGTACGTGCGGATCGCCCGGTCGAGCGTCACCCTCTTCGGAGTCATCGCGATCGTCGCGTTCCTGACGCAGATCGAGGTCGCGCGCGGCTTCCTGCTCATCAGCCTGCCCCTCGGCATCCTCGTCCTTCTCTTCGAACGGTGGCTCTGGCGGCAGTGGCTCATCGCCCAGCGCCGCACGGGCGACTTCTCGGCGCGCGTCCTGCTGGTCGGGTCGCGGCGGTCGGTCGTCGACATCGCGAACGAGCTCGTCCGCACCCCGAGCGCGGGGTACCACGTCGTCGGCGCCTGCATCCCGGGTGCGGCGGTCGCCGACACGGTCGAGGGCACCGACATCCCGATCATCGGGTCGATCTCGGCCCTCAGCAGCGCGATGGAGGTCACGAACGCCGACACCGTCGTCGTGACCAGCACCGACGAACTGCCCGCCGACAAGGTGAAGCAGATCTCGTGGAGCCTCGAGGCGGGCAGGCAGCACCTCGTGATCGCCCCCGGCATCGCCGACATCGCCGGCCCCCGCATCAGCAGCCGCCCCGTCGCCGGCCTGCCCCTGCTGCACGTCGAGACGCCGCGCTTCAGCGGCGGTCAGCGTGTCGCCAAGCGCATCCTCGACGTGAGCGCGGCGTCGCTCGGCGTGGCGCTCATCAGCCCGGTCCTGTTGTTCCTCGCCGCATCGATCCGGCTGTCCAGCCCCGGCCCGATCCTCTTCCGCCAGACGCGCGTCGGCCACGGCGGCCGCGAGTTCACGATGCTGAAGTTCCGGTCGATGGTCATCGACGCCGAGCAGCGTCTCGACGCCCTCCTCGCGCAGGAACGGGATGCCGGCAACACCGTCCTCTTCAAGATGAGGAACGACCCCCGGGTCACCCCCATCGGTCGCATCATGCGGCGGCTCAGCCTCGACGAGCTGCCCCAGCTGTTCAACGTCATCGGCGGATCGATGTCGCTCGTCGGCCCCCGTCCTCCCCTGCCGCGAGAGGTCGAGCTGTACGCGGACCACGTCCACCGCCGGTTCCTCGTCAAGCCCGGCATCACCGGACTGTGGCAGGTCAGCGGCCGCTCCTCGCTGTCGTGGGAGGAGTCGGTGCGGCTCGACCTGTCGTACGTCGAGAACTGGACGCTCGTCGGCGACGTCGTCATCCTCTTCAAGACCGCACGAGCCGCGCTCGCCCCCGGCGACACCGCCTTCTGACGTCGCGCGCTCTGCGCGTGGTTACACTGGCGACGGAGCCAACTGATGCCGACAACCGAAAGCCGCTGGGCGGACAGTCAGCTCATCGGCACGCGTGTGAGATCCGTGTGGCAGTGGCAGCTGGTATTCACCTTCAGCGTCGTGGCCATCACCGTCGCCGTCGGCGTCCTCAACGTCGGCCTGCTCGCGAGCCCCGGCTTCCTCGTCGGGATCTTCGTCATCATCATCTGCTCGATGGCGACCCTGGTCACTCCGTGGGCCCGCACGCCTCGGCACGCTGCCTTCGTCCTCCCACTGGTCGACATCGTCGCGATCGGGTTCCTCACCCTCAGCGAACCGAGCCTCGGCTACCTGTGGGTGTTCCCGATCGCCTGGATCGCGACCTACTACGGATCGGCCGAGATCGTCCTCGCCATCAGCGCCGTCGCGATCATGAGCCTCGCCGACCCGTCACACTGGGGCTTCTCGCCCGACGTGATCGTCGACCTGCTGATCATCCTGCTGGCGCTCGCGTTCCTCGCCATCACGGTCGCCAGCGGCGCCCGCCGCATCCGCGCGTTCCGGGTCCTCGCCCGCAACCAGGCGCGCCGCCTGGCCGCCACGGTCGACCGGGTCCAGGCCGCCGAGCAGCGGGTCAATGCCGTGTTCGACTCCATCTCGGTCGCGCTGGCGCGGGTCACGCCCGGCGGCGAGATCATCTCGGCGAACGCCGCGTACCGCGCCCTGTACTCCCTCGACACGCAGGACCTGCGCTTCCCCGTCGGCGGCGCCGTCGAGTACTCCGACTATCGCGGGCGGGCGCTCAGCCCTGCCGAGACGACCGTCGCGCGCGCCGTGCGTGGCGAGCTGGTCGAGAACGAGCGGCTCTGGCTCTTCGACCGCAGCGGCACCTGGCGTGCGCTCGGACTGTCGATCCGCGCCGCCGCCCCCAACTCCCTCGGCCAGCAGACGGTCGTCATCGAGCTCGCCGACCTCACCGCCGTCGCCGAGGCCCAGCGCGAGCGACCCCACGTCACCCGCGTCGTCGCGCACGAGCTGCGCAACCCGCTGACGGTGATCCTCGGCCACGCCGACCTGCTCCTCGAGGGCTCGAACCTCACCCCCGGGCAGCGCGACCACCTCGACGTCATCGAATCGGCGAGCGAGCGCATGCTCACCCTCATCCAGGGCCTCCTCTCGCAGTCGACGGATGCCGCGGAGGACCACGCGAGGTTCGACGCCGCCGCGCTCGTCGAGGCCTCGATCGAGGCGTTCGAGCCCGCGGCATCCGCCTCGGCCCTCGCCATCGAATCCGTCGTCGCGGGTCCCCTCCTCGTCGAGGGCGACGAGTTCCGGCTGCGCCAGGTCGTCGACAACATCATGAGCAACGCGATCAAGTACAGCGACCGCGGCACCCTGCGCGTCGCGGCGGCGCTCGACGACGACGGCTGGGTCGCCGTCTCGATCGCCGACGAGGGCATCGGCATGACAGCCGAGGACGTCGAGCGCGTGTTCACCCCGTACTTCCGGGCGCAGAACGCGCAGGAGGGCTCAGCGTCGGGCACGGGGCTGGGCATGGGCATCGCCCGCGACATCGTCGAGGCCCACGGGGGTAGCATCGCGGTGGAGAGCGCCCTCGGACGCGGGACGACCGTCACGGTCCGACTGCCCGCCGCGGATCGTGATGAGGGGGTCGAGTCATGACGCAGGTCGATGTGACCATCGCGCTCGTCGCGATCGCGACCGCCTGCACGATCATGATGATCGGGCTGGGCTTCCTCCCGTTCCCGGGCCGCGCCGCGGCGATCTGGTCGTCGGGCTTCGCCCTCGCCATGCTGAGCTGCTACCTGCTCGTCGTCGCCGACCAGCTCGACTCGAGCTTCCTGCGCGCCGCCGCGCACGGCCCGATCCTGTGCGCCTCCGCCTTCGTGTGGGTCGGACTGCGAGCCCGTCGGGGGCGTGAACCGATCATGCTGGTGCCCACGATCGTCGTTTTCAGCGCGCTCGCGATCATCCTCGGCCTCGCCGCCGAGAGCGGCGCCTACGGCACGGTTCTGCGCATCTCGTTCACGGTGGCGGCCGTCGTCGCGGCCCTCACGGCGGTCGAACTGCTGCGGCTGCGCAAGCCGGAGCGCGAGATGTCGCTGCCGCTGCTCGTCGTCTCGCTCGGGTTCATCGGCCTCGCGGCCCTCGTCGTCGTCGACGGTGTGGTGCGCCTCGCCCAGGGCGCCGGCGCGCAGACCGAGGCCGACATGACTGCCCTCTACTCGCTCAACGAGCTCGTCGCGCTCGTGTACCTCGTGTGCGCGGTCGTCACCCTGCTCTACCTCGTGCGTCGCGGCTCGCAGAACGTCGACCCCCGACAGGGACTCGACTTCTTCGGCATCGCGCGTGACCGCCTCGCGCGCGCCAAGGCCGCGGAGGACCGGTGGTGGTCGATCCTCGACGTGCGCCTCGACGATCCGGGCGAGCTGCTCGAGGCGTCGAGCGGTCGCGCCTTCCAACGCGTGACGGCGCGCTTCGCGCAGGACATCCGCGACGTCATGCCTCCCGAGGCCGACATCCACGCGGTCTCCGCCACCCAGGCCCTCGTCCTGCTGCCGCGCCCCGACACCGCCGTCCGCGGTCTGCTCTCGCGACTGCTCGATCGCATCGGGACGCTCACCGACCAGCAGGCGGTGCCCGTCCGGCTCTCGGCGAGCATCGGTGTGGCCGCCGCGCCGCTCGCGGACTGGAACCTCGACCGCCTCTGCGCCGCCGCGGCCGAGGCCGCCGCGCACGCGCAGGTCTCGGGCGGCGACCGCTGGGAACGCGCGGTCTTCGCCCCCTGATCCGGCGCGGTCGGCCGACCCCCGTAGGATCATGCCGATGCCCGAGACCTTCCTGCCCCCTGCCGCCCGCACCGCGGGGCGCGTCGTCGTGTGGGTCCTCGGGCTCGCGCTCCTGTTCGTCCTCTTCGCCCTGGGGTGGATCGCGGTGCGCGGGTACCTCGCCTACGACCACCTCTCGAGCGCGCAGAAGCGGGCGCCCGAGATCGCGTCGGACCTCGGCGACCTGAGCGCCGCGGGTGAGGCGATCGACGAGATCGCGCGCCACACCGCCGCCGCGCGGGAGCTGACCTCCGACCCCCTCTGGCAGGGCGCCGAGGGCGTGGCCTGGATCGGCCCGCAGCTCGCCGCGGTCGCCGACGTCGCCGCGGCGGTCGACGACGTCGTCACCGGCACCGCCCGCCCCATCGCCTCCGTCGCCGTCGGGTTCGGCGCCGAGGCGTTCGTTCCTGTCGACGGGCGCATCGACACATCGGCGTTCGCGGCGCTCGCGGATCCGGCCACGGATGCCGCAGGGGTCGCGGCATCCGCTCGTGACGACGTGGCGGCGATCGACCGCACGCCCCTCGTCGCCCCCATCGCCGACGCCGTCGACCAGCTGGGCGACGCCCTCTCGCAGGTCGCCGCGGGGACCGACGCCCTCGCTCGTGCCAGCACGCTCCTGCCGTCGATGCTCGGCGCCGAGGGCGCGCGCAACCACCTTCTGCTCGTGCAGAACAACGCCGAATGGCGCACCCTCGGCGGCATCGTCGGCTCGATGACCCCGGTGCGCGCCGACGACGGACGCCTCGCGCTCGGCGAGCAGATCCAGGCCCGCGCGACGACGCAGTACCCCGAGTCGATCCTCGATCTGGGCGAGTACGCCTCGATCTACCAGGCCAAACCGGGGCGCTTCCTGCAGAACATCACGCAGGTGCCCGATTTCCGGCTGACCGCCGAGTTGGCGAAGGAGTTCGCGGCGCGCGAGGACGTGCCCGTCGACGGCGTCATCTCCATCGACCCCGTCGCCCTGTCATACCTGCTCGAGGCGACGGGCCCCGTCGACCTTCCGACGGGCGTGACGTTGACGAGCGCCAACGCCGCACAGTTCCTGCTCAACGACGTGTATCTCGACTACCCCGACGCCGACCAGCAGGACCTCGTCTTCTCGGCTGCGGCGGGCACGGTGTTCTCGGCGCTGACGAGCGGCGACGTCGACGCCGGCGCACTGTTGCGGGCCCTGTCCCGCGCCGGTTCCGAGCACCGGCTCTACCTGTGGAGCGCGGTCCCGACCGACGGCGAAGCTCTCGCCGGCACGACGCTCGCAGGGGCTCCCCCGACGAACGACGCCGACACCGCGCGATTCGGCGTGTACCTCAACGACGGCACCGGCTCGAAGATGGACTACTACGTCACGCCCGACGTGAACCTCGCCATCACCGGATGCGGGGTCGGCGCCACCCCGCGCACCCTCACCGTGCAGGTCACGCTGACCTCGAACGCCCCCGCCGACGCCGCCACCTCGCTCCCCGACTACATCACGGGCGGCGGCGCCAACGGAGTCCCACCCGGGATCGCCCGCGTCGTCGGCGAGGTCTACCTGCCCGAGGGCTTCGAGGTCGCCTCCTCCGAGATCACGACGGAGCGCGGGTTCGGCGGCGGCACGGTCGGCGGCCGCCAGGTGCTGTCGTACTCGGTCGACCTGAAACCCGGCGACACGCAGACGGTGACGATCGAGGTCACCGCCGACACCGACATCCGCGACGCCGAGGCATGGGTCACCCCCACCGCCGACGCCGATCTCTCGCCGGTCGTGCGCGCGTCGTGCGACCCCGACGGCGCGATCCTCGGCTGACCCGGCGGGCACCCCGAATCGTCACGCGACGGAAACCGCAGGTCGGGCGGCCTCAGTTACACTCGGGTGAGTACCCGCCCTGAAAGCAGCATCCATGCGCCGTCTCCCCCGCGCCCTCCTCACGACCGCCGTCTTCGCGACACTGGCCGTCGGCGCGCCCGTCGCCGCTCACGCCTCGACGATCTACCCGCCGGTCGACGCCTGCCAGTCGGATGCCGCCGGTGCCGGCCCGGGCGACACGGTCAGCTTCTCGTGCGACGACACCACGTTCGGCCCGAACGAGACCGTCACGGTCACCGTCACGGGAGAGAACGGCGCCGGCGCGACCTTCGCGATGGTGCGCATGGCCGTCTCGACGGCGAGCGCCGTGTACGAGTCCGACGCGAGCGGGGCGCTGCCCACCGTCCGCATCACCCTGCCCTCCGACGCCCGCGGGGTCTACAACATCGCCGCCGTCTCGGCGACGTCGGCCGGCGGCACCGCCAGCGCCGTCATCGACACCAGTCAGAGCACCGACCCGCTCGTGCGGGCGGGCTTCGACGGCAGCCAGCTCACGGGGCTGTGGATCGGCGCCGGCGCCCTCGTCGCCGCGGGTGCCGTCATCCTCGTCACCGCGGGTCTGCGTGGCCGACGGGACCGGATCGACGACTGACGTCAGGCGACGTCGGGCTTCGCCCGCGCGATCGGCTCAGCCGTCACCAGGATCGGCAGGTGGTCGCTCGCGCCCTGCGGCAGCGTCCGCACCTGCTGGATCTCGAACCCGCTCGAGGTCGCGAAGTCGTAGTAACCCTTGAAGAACTTGTACCGCGTGTACGTGCGCGCATCGCTGAGACTCAGCTCGTATCCGCTCTCGCGGATGACCTGCCCCAGGTTCTCCTTGAACACCGGGTAGTTGAAGTCGCCGACCATGAGGATCGGCGCGCCCTTGCCGAGCGTCGACAGCTCGCGCAGCGCCGCCCGGATCTGATGACGACGCAGCGAGTTGAGCGCGGTGAGCGGTGCCGCGTGGAAGGACGCGACGATGAACTCGGTGCCGTGATCGATGTCACGCAGGTGGAGCCCCAGCATCCGCTCGTCGGCGGGCTTGAGGACGATGTCGTGCAACGACTTCTTGAGCGAGAAGGTGCGGCTCGCACCGGCGCGGAACCCGTTCTCGCGGTAGTAGATCGCCAGACCCAATCGATTGGAGCGGGTCGCATCGGCGAGGACGAGGCCGCCGATGCGCTCGGGCATGTCGGTCGTGTCCACCTCTTGCAGACACAGCACGTCGACGTCGTAGCGACTCACCAGTTCGGTGAGTTCGCCCGCCGCGGCGTGCTTGCGCAGGTTGTACGAGACGACAGTGATCATCGGAGTATCAGCCTATGACTAGAGTTCAAGAGTGGCTCGCAGGAAGAAGCTGCGGATGCCGCCGGCCCGCGTACTCGTCCCCCTGGGCATCGTGCTGGGACTCGTCGTGGTCCTCGTGCTCGTGGGCGTCATCGGAGGCGCCGTGACCCGCGGATTCTACGCCCTCACGGCGCGCGCCCCCGAGATGGGGACGACGGTCATCGCGCCGACCCAGGCGAAAGTTGCCGCAGCCGCGCGCGAGCTCTCCGGTGAGCAGAAGGATGCCGCCGACTACCTCGCGGCGCAGCCGACCGCCTACTGGCTGACCCCCGAGCAGGACCCCATCGGCACCGCCGGCGGGACCGTGCTCGACCTCATCTCCCAGGCGCGCGATCAGGGTCGCTCCGTCGCACTGGTGGTCTACGGGCTGCCCGGGCGCGACTGCGGCAACCACTCCGCCGGCGGCCTGTCCGAGCAGGACTACCCGGTCTGGCTGCGCGAGATCGGCTCGGCCCTCGAAACCGCGCCCGACGTGCAGAAGATCGTCGCGCTCGAGCCCGACAGCATCGCCCTGTCGGAGGAGTGCGGCAACATCGCCGATCGCGCGCGCCAGCTCAGCACGGCAGTCGACCTGATCACGTCGCCGAACACCTGGATCTACATCGACGGCGGGCACAGCGACTGGCTGCCGCCGCAGAAGATGGCCGACCTCATCCGGCAGACCGGTGTCATCGACCGGGTGCGCGGCTTCGTGACGAATGTCTCGAACTACCAGTCCCCCGCCGACGAGTTCGCCTACGCGGCATCCTTGTCGTCGCTCCTCGACGGTGCGCACGCCATCGTCGACACCTCCCGCAGCGGCGCAGCGACCTCGGGTGGCGAATGGTGCAACCCCCCGGGTCAGCTCGTCGGCGAGCCGGGCGGCACCTTCCACGACACCGTCGTCGACACGAACCTCTGGATCAAACCGCCGGGCGAGAGCGACGGCGAGTGCAACGGCGGACCGGCGGCCGGTGTCTACTGGCCCGAAGCCGGCGTCGAGCTGACGCGGGACGTCCGGTGAGCGCGACGGCGACCGCGCGAGGCGGTGCCTGCCGCCTGTGTAGCATGAGGACCGACTTTCACACCGGAATCGGGGGCTACATCGATGAGTGATTCGATGTCGATGCATAAGACGGCGGTCATCGTCGAGGACGATCCCGACATCCGTCATCTCATCGTCGAGGTCCTCGAGGCCGCCGGCTTCTCGACCGTCTCGGTCGGCAACGGCATCGACGGCGTCCGCGCCGTGCTCTCGTACCAGCCGCTCATCACGACCCTCGACGTGAACATGCCCGGCATCGACGGGTTCGAGGCGGCCCGCCGCATCCGTGCGCAGAGCGACACCTACATCATCATGATCACCGGCCTCGAAGAAGAGGCGGACGTCGTCCTCGGCCTCGGTGCCGGCGCCGACGAGTACGTCGTGAAGCCGTTCCGCCCGCGCGAACTGCGTGCGCGCGTCGAGTCGCTGCTGCGCCGCCCGCGCGCCACCGGCACGGCCGTCGCCGCCGCGCCGCGGCAAGAGGCGACCGGTCCGTCGTTCCCGGGCGCGCGACCCGCCGTGCCGCAGTACGACGCCGTGCCCACCTCCCCCGTCTTCGACGAGCGCATCATGACGCCCGTCTACAGCGAGCAGCCGCCGCAGGGCGGGGCGGTGGTCCTGCCGCCGCAGGGCGCTCCGCAACAGGGTGGGTCTCAGCAGGGCGGGCAGCAGCAGGTGATGCCCCCGCAGGGCGCGCCGCAGTACGGCGCGCAGCCGCCGGTCGCGCATCCGGGCAACGCCGTGGCCCCGGCATCCGCTGTCCCGCCGGTCGGTGGACCGGGCTGGACCGTGCACCGCGACCTCGCCGTGCACGCCGAGCACCGGGTCGTCCTCGTCGCGGGGCGCGAGCTGACGCTCACCCGCACGGAGTTCGACCTGCTGTCGACGCTCATGGAATCCAAGCGTCGTGTGCGCAGCAAGGCCGACCTGACGCTCGTGCTGCGCGGCGAGTCGTACGTGACGAGCTACTTCGTCGGCGAGGCCGACAAGCGCGCGATCGAGGCGCACATGACGAACCTGCGCCGCAAGCTCGGCGACAACCCGAACAACCCCCGGTACATCGAGACCGTCCGGGGTGTCGGCTACCGCCTCACCTCCGAAACCGTCGCCGGCGCCTGACGCTCGCCCCGGCATCCTTTCGCCGAATCACCACCCCGCTGCCGAGTCACCACCCGACGGCGCGCATCTGAGTGGTGAGTCGGCACGCGAGTGGTGAATCGGCACGCCGATCGTGAGTCGGCGCAGACCGGATGCCGGGGCTCGGACATCCGATCTCGATCGCCGTATCCGCGGAGATCCCGCCCGACACGCCGCACCGAGACCCCGGCACGCGGCGTGTCGCCGAGAATCTCCGCGGTTGTGGCCCACGCCACCCGGTGCCGGCACCCGAGAGCGGATGCCGCGCACCGGGAGTCGGCGCAGAGCGGATGCCGCGCAACCTGGGGCCGCGCCGGCGCGAGGTCAGACCTTGTAGCCCTGGTGACGCTGGAACAGCTTGATGGCCATCGTGAGGGTCTGCAGCACCGTGACGACACCGACGATCGGCCAGCCGACCCACAGGATCGCGGACTGGGTGATCGGGTCGAGCAGGTTCCAGATGACGGCGATCGCGACGGCCACGATGGCGAGGATGATGAAGGGCGTCCAGTGTCCGAAGCTGACGCCGCCCTTCTCGGCTCTCGCCTGCAGGGCCCAGTTGTCGACCTTCTTCTTGGAGAGGAAGCGGGTCCACGACCGGATGAAGTGACTGATGCGGATCCACATGAAGATCTCGGCCGGGAACAGCAGCACGGCGAAGGCGATGTCGCGCGAGTTGCACTTCTCCATCGCGCGGGCCATCCGCAGGTTCAGTCCGGCCGCGACGAGCGGCGGGATCAGCCACCACGGCGAGAACACGAACGCGTTGATCGACAGCGACGCGATCAGCAGGGTGATGAACGCGACACGGACGAAGAAGTTCGTGAGCATCGAGAACTGCTCGAACCAGCGCAGACGCAGGTTCGGGTGGAACGGCTGCCCCTTCGTGTCACCACGCTGACCGGGCCACATGAGCTCGATGGCGCCGTAGGTCCACTTCACCTGCTGCGCGTCGTACCCCTTGAGGGTCGTCATGCCACCGACATCCGCCCGGGCGAACGGGCTGATCTTCGTCAGGTACCCGGCCGACTTGATCTGGAGGGAGAGCAGCGAGTCCTCGACCTCGGAGTCCTTGACCCACGGCGAGTTCTGGTGGTTCTCCTTCATGATGTCGCGGAGCGCGGTCGTCGAGAAGATCGAGAACTGTCCGCCGAGCACCGCCATGTTGCGGCCGCGCAGCAGGTTCTGCATGTTGAAGGCCGCGAACTGGGTGCGCTGACCGGCGATCAGCCACTTGGCGATGAAGCCCTTGATGGGGCGGTCGTCGATCGTGTAGATCGCCGAGATGCCGCCGATGCGCGAGTCCGACACGGCCTCGTTCTCGAGGTACTCCACGGCGCGGCGGTCGGCGGTCGTGTCGCCGTCGACACCGAGCAGGTAGTCGTACCCCTCGACGAGGGCGTAGCCGTAGTTGAGCGCGCCGACCTTCTTGTCGGGGTTCTTGCCGATGTCGTGGACGAACACCTCGGTGAACTGCAGCCCGAGCTCGGTCTCGACCTCGTGCGGTCCCGAGAACTCCGATGCGATCTTGACCGTGTCGTCCGAGGTGTTGTTGACGACCACGTGGATGACGTCGGGCACGCGGCTCTGCTCGAGGAGCGACCGGATGACGTCGGCGATCGACTCCGCCTCGTTGTACGCCGGGATGATGCATCCGATCGTCGACCGGTGCACCGAGTGGTTCTCGAGCACCGAGGCGAAGTCGTCGGCGAACTCATCCACCGGGACGATCTCGCCGGGACCGCCGGGCGACGCGGCATAACCGGCCGCTTCGGGGGCCGCCTGCCAGGAAGCCTGCGGGGCGACGCCCTGCCACTGCGCCTGCGGCTCCTGCCACTGCGAGGCGGGCTGCTGCCACTGCGGCGGCTGCGGCGCCTGCTGCCATTGCGGCTGCTGCTGCGCCTGCGGAGGCTGCCACGCGGGCTGCTGGCCCCACTGCGGCTCCTGGCCCGGCCAGGCGCCGGCCGCCGGCTGCGCGCCCACCGGGGGCTGCGCGGGCTGCCAGCCCTGCGGGCCGGGGATGTACGGACTCGTCACGTCGGTTCCTCGAGCTGGATCACGGAGTGGTGGGACCGCCGGTACCGGGGGTGGTGGTCCACCCGTCGGTGCCGGTGGTTCCCTGGGAGCCGTCGTTCGACGTGCCGTCGGTTGCGCCCCCCGTGGACCCGTCGGTCTCTGTTTCACGAGGATAGATCGCAATCGGGATGACGGGGTAGACCGTCTGCTGCACGAACGACTTGTCGTCGTTGGCCGTCCCCTCGACCCAGACGTCGAGCGCGAACTGCAGCGTGATCCCGTAGGTGTCCGGCGGCAGCTGGTTGATCGTCGTCTCGGGGACGAGCAGACCGCCCTGGTAGCTGTTGATCAGCAGGCCCTTGCTCGAGCGGATCGTGTCGGTGGGCACGAGCGTGCGGGGGTCGGCGCTGAACTGGAACGGCGAGCTCACCTGGTTCGAGGACTGCGCGGTCTGCGACGAGATCGACACGTTCGAGAGGAACACGCGACGCTTCTGCTTGAGCACCGCCTTCTCGTCGACGCGGGTGTCCTTGACGTTGACTGCGAAGCCGAAGGTCTTCGCGTTGTCGGGGTACCACTCGCGGGTGCGCTTGGAGTCGACGGCCCAGAAGTCGAGGATGATGTCGAGACCGTCGGCGATCTCGTACGTCATCTGCACCGAGCCGTCGTAGGTGAACTGCGAGTCGAACGGCATCTCGACCGTCCCGGCGGCGGGCGTCGCGTTCGGAGCGGGGGTGGCGGCCACGTTTTCGCTCGTCCCCGAGATGGAGTTGAAGGCTTCGACGACCTGAGCGCACCCCGAGAGCGACAGCGCAGCCGCGGCGGCCAGGGCGACGACGCCGAGCCGGCGACGGGCGGTGGGACGGATGGACATGCGCGAACCTCGCTCGGTCGGAAGGGTGGAGGGCACCGGCGGCGGGGTTCGGGTCGCCGCCGCCAGTGCCACGTCTTCACCGTAGGGGCGAAAACCCTCGCTCACCGGTGACTTCGCGAAGCCTCGCGCTGGTCTTTACCGGACCTTGAGGTTCTTGAGGTTCAGCCGGATGCCGCCTGCTGCGCGATCGCGACCGTCACCGTGTCGGTCGCGGTCTGCTTCGCGTACTCGTCGGCTTTGGGTTTGGTCTGCACGAGGAAGTCGTACGTGAACTGCAGCGTCACGTACGTGGCGCCTTCGGGGACCTGCCCGACGTTGAAGGTCTGCGAGTAGCTGTAGGGCTTGAGGACGAGGTAGCCGTTCTTCACGCTCGCCTCGTCGACCTGCGGATCGAGGGCGGGGAAGGTCTCCTCGGCGTTCGCGGGGACCGCGAGCATCGTGGCCTTCTGCAGGTACACCTTCTGCCCGTCGTTGGGCGTGATGGTCGTCACCAGCGACAGACTGACGGGCTTGACGGCGTTCGCCGTCCACCGGTCCATCCTCAGGTCCGACCAGTAGTTGACGGCGACGCTCACGGCGCCCGCCTTGAGGTCCCGCTGCGTGGACCCGCTCGAGAGGTCGTTCTCGACCGGAGGCGCGACCACGACCGGCGAGCTCGACACCGCGGCCGGGGCCGTCGGGGTCGGGCTCTGCAGGGCCCATGGGGACGGGCCGCATCCCGACAGCACGACAGCGCTGCCGACGAGCGCCGCCGCGGCGGCCAGACGCATGGTTCTCATCCGCATCATGACCCCTCCCTGCGGTGCCGTCAGTCTACAAGTGCGGATGCCGCGGCCCGCCCGACGCGCATGTGTCGGAGTGCGACAGTGTTTACCTGTTCGAAACCCGCGTTAGTTGCCAATCCTGAGCGATTCCTGAATACTGGCTCTGTCCAACCAACGGGGGGCGGGCGGTTGGATCTTCTTTTGCCGTCTGCGTCCCGAACTCACGACGACCGAAAGAAGCACCATGAAGCACAAGATCAGCAAGGCTGCGGCAGCTCTCGCCGTTGCCATCGCGGCGGTCTTCGCGGCACCGGCCGTCGCGAGCGCCTACACTCCGACCCCCGCCGGCCCCGGGACCATCACGGTCACGCCCGGCGGCACGGTTCCGGTTCAATTCACCGGCTTCGAGCCCGCCGAGCTGGTCACCTTCACCCTGACGGGTGAGGGCGTCGGCCCCGCCAACCTCGCTTTCGTCTCCTTCGCTGTGACCTCGACGTCTGTCTCGAAGACCGCGAGCGAAGACGGCGCGGCCACGGCCACCGTCACCCTCCCCGACAACGCGACCGGCACCTACACCCTGGCCGCAGTTGGCGCTGAGAGCGGCGCCGCCGAGACCGTGACGATCGCGCTCGCGGCTGCCGCGGGCGGCTCGGACAGCGACGGCGGCAGCGCCGGCGCCCCCGCCCTCGGTGACACCGGTTTCGACGGTGACGCGCTCCTCGGCCTCTGGGTCGGCGGCGGCGTCCTCGTCCTCGCCGGTGCGAGCATCGCGGTCGCGACCTCGGTGCGCCGCACGCGTCGGGCATAAGGCACTCGCGAACCATCGCAACAGGAGAACCCCCGGGCCACGGCCCGGGGGTTCTCCTGTTCTCGCGTCATCCCCGCTCAGTCGTCGACGGCGCCCAGTTCCCGGCGGGCCCGGGTCTGCTCCGCGCGCGCGGCCAGCAGATCATCCGCTGGGTAGCCGACTTCGGTGAGCGTCAGCCCGCGGGCGGCGAGCACCTTCACCTCGTTCGTGCGGACCAGCTCATCGCGGATCTCGGCGACGCGGTCCACGCCGATCCGCCCCTCGCCGACCGCGACGCAGGCGCCCACGAGCGCGCGCACCATGCTGTGGCAGAAGGCGTCGGCTTTCACCGAGGCGACGAGGACGCCGGACTCCTCACGACGCCAGCCGTACTCGAGCAGCGTGCGGATCGTCGTCGCCTCCTCGCGCGGTTTGCAGTACGCCGCGAAGTCGTGCAGGCCGCGCAGGCTGCGGGCAGCGGCATCCATCGACGCCACATCGAGATGCGCCGCGACCCAGGTCGTGCGCCCTCGCTCGAGCGGGTCGTATCCGGTCGCCCGGTCGGCGACGCGGTAGGCGTACCGACGCCACACGGCGGAGAATCGCGCGTCGAAACCCTCGGGCGCCACGCTCACGCGGTGCACGGCCACATCCGGGTACGGACCGAGCACACCGTTGATGCGCGCGGCGAGCGCCTCGGGCTCCGGTCGCCGTCCCGACAGCAGCCGGCGCTCCTGCCCGTCGGTCAGGTCGAGGTGAGCCACCTGCGCCGACGCGTGCACCCCGGCATCCGTCCGACCCGCGACCACGAGCCGCGGGTCTCCGCCGAGGATGCGGGCGATCGCCGCCTCGAGCGTCCCCTGCACGGTCCGCAGGCCCGGCTGCCTCGCCCAGCCTCGGAAGTCGGTGCCGTCGTAGGCGAGATCGATCCGCAGGCGCACGGTGTCAGCCTATCCGCGGCCGTCAGACCGTCGCGTCGACCTCCGCACGGGTCGGCGGGTTCGCGCCGGGCCGCGACACGGTGATCCCCGCCGTCACGACGGCGCGGCGGAGCGCGCGCGGCAAAGCGTCGGCGTCGCCCGCGAGCAGTCCGGGGTCGTCGACGAGGCTCGTGATGAGGCTCGCCATGAACGCGTCGCCCGCGCCGATCGTGTCGGCGACGTCGACGACGAGCGGCGCAACCTCGACGAGACCCGACGGCCCGAGCGCGAGGGCGCCCTCGCCGCCGCGCGTCATCACGACGATCTGCGGCCCCCGGGCGGCGATGGTCTCGAGCACGCGCGCGGCGGGCACACCCGGGTAGAGCGCCTCGGCATCCTCATCGCTCAGCTTCACCAGCGTCGCCGCCGCGAATGCCCGCTCGGCGACCGGCCGCGGGTCGGGTCCGACGAGCGCCGGCCGCACGTTCGGGTCGACCGTCACGACACGGCCCGCCTGCCGTGCGCGTTCGAGGGTCGCGAGCGCGACGTCTCCCCCGGGCTGCAGGAACAGCGCGATCGACCCGGAGTGGACGACGGATGCCGCGGCCGCCGCGCCGGCCGCGGCGTCCGCTTCGAGCGCCCAGACGATGTCGAAGTCGTACTCGGCCGAGCCGTCGGCGCGTAGCCGGGCACGGGCGGTGGAGGTCGCGGCATCTGTCCAGGACGCCTCGTGGACGACCGCACCCGACGCGGTCACCTGCTCGGCGATCCGGCGGCCGCGGTCATCGCGGCCGAGGCACGTCAGGAGGGTTGCCGGCACGTCCTGCCGCGCGATGCCGACGGCCACGTTCGCGGGACTGCCGCCGACGAACTCGGCGTCACCGCCGTCCCGTTCCACGATGTCGATGAGCGCTTCGCCGAGGACGAGGACGGCGTGCCGAGAGGTCATGCCCTCACTTTCGCACGTCGCCCGCGGGCGCGCACGTCGATGTCAGCGGACGACGGCGGTGACGGTCGGCAGGTGCGAGAGGATCTCCTGACTGATCGACCCGAGCAGGAAGCGGGCGAGCGCACCCCGGCCATGGGTGCCGACGACGACCATGCGGGCGTCGGCGGCGATCCCGGCCAGCACCTGCGACGGATAACCGCGCTCCACGCGGCGGACGATGCGCAGGTCGGGGTAGCGCGACGACAGGCCGGCGACGGACAGCGCCAGCACCTCCTCGGCCGTCGACTGCATGTTCGCGAGGTAGAGGTCGGGGTAGACCTCCATCGCGTTCCGCGGCGTGTGCAGCGGCGTCCAGACGTTCACCGCGATGAGCGGCTCGCCGAGCCGGTCCGCCTCGGCGGCGGCGAACTCGATCGCGTGCTCGGACACCTCGGACCCGTCGATGCCGACGACGATCCCCGCCCCCTCCCCGAGATCGCGGTCGGGGACGACCACCACGGGGCACTTCGCGCCGGCCGCGATCCGGATGCCGTGCACCCCGCGCGCCGGACCGGTCCCCGGTCCCCGGTAGTCGCTGCCGATGACGAGGAGCGCGGCGTCCGCCGCGGCTTCGATGAGCGTGGTGACGGGGTTGCCGGATTCGACGCGGGTCGTGACCGGGACCCCGGCATCCGTCACCCGCGCCGCCTCGCCGTCGAGCAGACGCTGCGTCGCAGTCTGCGCCGCACCGAGCACCTCGGCCTCGCCGACGGCCCCGACCGCGCCGCCGACGACCGAGACGAGCTCGACCGCCTGCCGGCGCTGGGCGGCACGAGTCACGGCCCAATCCACGGCACGGCGCGACACCGGGGCACCCGTGACTCCGACGATGATCTTTCCGGCCATGCTGCACGTCCCTTCTGGGGGCGACGCGCCTGCCGGATCGCGGTGACGTCTGCGGGCGCTCGTCCGTGTCTCGGTCATGCCAACCTATCCCAGCCACGGGCGAGGCGGGAAGGGGCAGGCCCGTTCAGGATGCCGATCTAGACTGGATGCCGCGAATCGCCCGCTCGCCTCGAGATCCCTCCCCGCTTCGACATGACTCGATCTTCTTCCGCGCGCCTGCCGGGCCTCGACGGACTCCGCGCCGTCGCGGTCCTGCTGGTCGTCGTGTACCACCTGTTCCCGGCGCTGCCCGCCGGGTTCCTCGGTGTCGACGTCTTCTTCGTGATCTCCGGGTTCCTCATCACGACCCTCCTCCTCCGCGAGCGCGACGAGCACGGTCGGATCGGCCTGGTGGACTTCTGGCGACGGCGAGCCCGCCGCCTGCTGCCCGCGATCGGGGTCGTCGTCCTCGTGACCGCGTCGCTCGCCTGGATGGTGGGCGGCGACATCCTCGTGGGCCTCGGCGGTCAGCTGCTCGGGGCGACGACGTTCTCGTACAACTGGGTCGCCGTCGCGAACGGGTCGTCGTACTTCGGCGGCGGGCTCGACTCCTCCGCCCCCGAACTGCTGCGAAACCTCTGGTCCCTCGCCGTCGAGGAGCAGTTCTACCTGCTCTGGCCGCTGCTGCTGCCGCTCGTCCTGAGGCTGCGACGAGGCCGGGTGCCCGTCGCCGTCGGGTTGGCGGCGGCATCCGTCCTGGCCGCGGTGCTCCTCGCCGGCAGCGGCGCGACCCGCGTGTACTACGGCACCGACACGCACGCCTTCGGTCTGCTGCTCGGCGTCGCCCTTGCCTTCCTGCGCCCGGCGGAGCGCCGCGGCGGCGTGCCTGCCGTGGTCGGCGGTGCGGCGATCGCCGGGGTCGTCGCGCTCGCGTTCGTGACGCCGGGCGACGGAATCGAGACCTTCCCCGGGCTTCTCGTCGCGGCATCCGTCCTGACCGTCGTGGCGATCGCGGCAGCCGTGCGCGCGGGATCGCACCTCGGACGGGCGCTGGACGTCGCGCCGCTGCGCTGGATCGGCGAGCGGTCCTTCGGGATCTACCTCTGGCACTGGCCTCTCGTCGTCATCCTGACGGTCGCGACCACGCGCTCCTCCCCCGACGTCGCGGTGCCGGTCGAGGTCGCGCTCCTCACCCTGGCGCTCACGCTGGTCGCCGCCGAGGTGTCGTTCCGCTTCGTCGAGCAGCCGGTGCGCCGGCTGGGGTTCCGCGCGTCGCTCCGGTTCGTCGGGCGCGCGTTCCGCGGCGGCCCCGTGCGACGCCTCACCGCCACGGCCGCGATGGCCGCAGGGCTCCTCGTCGTCGCCGGCACGACCGCGGCGGTCGCCGACGCGCCGACGATGGCCTCGAGCGAAGCGGCCGTCCGCGACGGACGCGCGGCCCTCGACGCGGCATCCCCCCGGTCGGATCACGCGACGCTGCCCGGCGCCGCCCTCCGGAGCGACGACGCCGTGCTGCGTCCGGAGTGCCCATCCGCGCACCTCAGCGACGACGAGGGACTCTGCACCCCGCCGGACGGCCGCCCCGCTCCGCCCGCCTCCGTCCGTGTCGCCGGAGCGCGCGTGACCCTCGTCGGCGACTCGGTGATGCTCGCGTCCGCCGGCGGCCTCCTCGACCGGATGCCGGGCGCCCAGGTCGACGCGAAGGTGTCGCGCTCGATGGGGGCCGGCGTCGCGATCGTCGACCGCCTCGCCGCCCGCGGACAGCTGCGCGACTACGTCATCGTGGGTCTCGGCACGAACGGACCGGTGGACCCCGACGACCTCGCGCGCCTGAAGAAGGATGTCGGTCCCCACCGCACGCTCGTGCTCGTGACCGCCCACGCGCCCCGCGACTGGATCCCGGGCGTCAACGAGGAGCTCGAGTCCTTCGCGCAGCACACCCCTGGGGTCGCGATCGCGGACTGGTCGGCGGCGATCAGCGGTCACGAAGACCTGCTGGCGGGCGACGGCATCCACCCCGGCGCCCGTGGCGGACAGCGCTACGCCGACGCCGTGGCCGACGCGATCGACGGCGTCGAGAACAGCCGCGCGCAGCTGCGCTACCGCGTCGAGCTCGCCCAGTGGGCCGTCGCCCAGACCTTCGACGCCGCGCGCTGACCCCCTCGGGACCGCTCCCGCCGCCCCCGCGCCCGCCGCCCCGCCGCGCCGCCGCGCCCGCCGAGCGGCGCCGCCTCTGCGTCCACATCATGTGCTCCGAACGAGGGCACACGTTCTGGACCGTGCACAGCGTGTGATGTCGTTGCGAGCACATGATGTGGCCAGGGAAGCGGCGGCCCCACGCCCCCGCGCGGGTACGAGAAAGGGCCCGCCCCGAAACGGGGGCGGGCCCTCGGATTCCCTCCGGGGAGGGAGCCTTACTTGGCCTCGTCGGCCTTCTCGTCGTCGGACGCGACGGCGTCCTCGGCGATGGCTTCGGCAGCAGCGCCCTCCTCGGGCGACTCGGCACCGGCGTCGGCGGCGTCCTCAGCGGGCGTCTCGACCTCGGTCTCCTCAGCAGCGGGCTCCTCGGCGGCCAGCGCAGCGGCGGCCGGAGCAGCCTTCTTCGACGACTTCGCCTTCGGGGTGACGGGCTCGAGGACGAGCTCGATCACGGCCATGGGCGCGTTGTCGCCCTTGCGGTTGCCGACCTTCGTGATGCGGGTGTAGCCACCCTCACGCTCGGCGACCAGCGGCGCGATCTCGGCGAAGAGCTCGTGCACGACGGACTTGTCGCCGATGACCGACAGGACGCGACGGCGAGCGTGCAGGTCGCCGCGCTTGGCGAACGTCACCAGGCGCTCGGCGAACGGACGCAGGCGCTTGGCCTTGGTCTCGGTCGTGGTGATCGACTTGTGCGTGAACAGCGCGGCAGCGAGGTTCGCAAGCAGAAGACGCTCGTGGGCGGGGCCGCCACCGAGGCGGGCACCCTTCGTGGGCTTGGGCATGTCAATTACTCCTGGAAAGAAATTCAGTCAGTGGACCGGGGCGAACCGGAGTCCGCTCAGACGGTCTCGTCGTCGTAGCCGCCGTAGAAGTGCGCACCGTCGAACCCGGGGACCGAGTCCTTCAGCGACAGGCCGAGCGAGACGAGCTTGTCCTTGACCTCGTCGACCGACTTCTGACCGAAGTTGCGGATGTTCATGAGCTGCGTCTCCGAAAGAGCGACGAGCTCGGACACCGTGTTGATGCCCTCGCGCTTGAGGCAGTTGTACGAGCGGACCGACAGGTCGAGGTCCTCGATCGGCATCGAGAGTTCGTTGGTCAGGACCTCGGCGACCGGCGCGGGGCCGATCTCGATGCCCTCGGCCTCGACGTTCAGCTCGCGGGCGAGACCGAACAGCTCGACCAGCGTGCGACCGGCCGACGCGACGGCGTCGCGGGGGCTGATCGACGACTTGGTCTCGACGTCCAGGACGAGCTTGTCGAAGTCGGTGCGCTCACCGGCACGGGTGGCGTCGACGCGGTAGCTGACCTTGAGGACGGGCGAGTAGATCGAGTCGATCGGGATCTGACCGGCCTCGGCGTACTCGTTGCGGTTCTGCGTGGCCGAGACGTAGCCGCGGCCGCGCTCGATCGTCAGCTCGAGCTCGAACTTCGCCGAGTCGTTGAGCGTCGCGATGACCAGGTCGGGGTTGTGGACCTCGACACCCGCCGGAGCGGAGATGTCGGCGGCCGTGACCTCGCCGGCGCCCGTCTTGCGCAGGTACGCGGTGATGGGCTCGTCGCGCTCGCTGGAGACCACCAGCTGCTTGATGTTGAGGATGATCTCGGTGACATCCTCCTTGACACCCGGGACGGTGCTGAACTCGTGCAGCACGCCGTCGATGCGGATGCTGGTGACCGCGGCACCCGGGATCGACGACAGCAGGCTGCGACGCAGCGCGTTGCCGATCGTGTAGCCGAAGCCCGGCTCGAGGGGCTCGATGACGAATCGGCTGCGGAAGTCGCCGACCTTCTCCTCGGTCAGAGTGGGACGCTGTGCAATGAGCACTATGTGTTCCTTTCAGTCACGTGACCGCTATATGACACGTGCAGTTGGTGAAGTGTTGAGTTGTGACTGGGATGCCGGGGCGCGACGCACGTCGCACCCCCGGCATCCGTCGAGGATCAGACGCGGCGGCGCTTCGGGGGGCGGCAGCCGTTGTGGGCCTGAGGCGTGACGTCCTGGATCGAACCGACCTCGAGGCCGGCGGCGGTCAGCGAACGGATCGCGGTCTCGCGGCCCGAGCCGGGGCCCTTGACGAAGACGTCGACCTTCTTGACGCCGTGCTCCTGCGCCTGACGCGCAGCGGACTCGGCGGCCATGCCGGCGGCGTACGGGGTCGACTTGCGCGAGCCCTTGAAGCCGACGCCACCCGAGGAGGCCCAGCTGATGACCGCACCCGAAGGGTCGGTGATCGAAACGATCGTGTTGTTGAACGTCGACTTGATGTGGGCCTGGCCCAGCGCGATGTTCTTCTTCTCCTTGCGGCGCGGCTTGCGCGCAGCGGACTTGGCCTGTGCCATGTGAGTGTTCTCCTAAACCTGTGGCGGCCGCGCTTTAGCGCGCCTTCTTCTTGCCGGCGACGGTGCGCTTGGGACCCTTGCGGGTACGCGCGTTGGTCTTCGTGCGCTGGCCGCGCACGGGCAGGCCGCGACGGTGGCGGATACCCTCGTACGAGCCGATCTCGACCTTGCGGCGGATGTCTGCGGCGACCTCGCGGCGCAGGTCACCCTCCACCTTGTAGGTGCCTTCGATGTGGTCGCGGAGGGCGACCAGCTGCTCGTCGGTGAGGTCCTTGACGCGGATCGACTCGTCGATGCCGGTCGAGCTGAGGATCTCGACGGAGCGGGTACGGCCGATGCCGTAGATGTAGGTGAGGGCGATCACCACGCGCTTGTCGCGCGGGATGTCAACGCCGGCAAGACGTGCCATGCGATGTCTCCTAGGAGTAAGTGGAGGTGTGGAGCAGGATCGGTGCCCGGGCCTCCGACCCGAGGTGTCCCCCGCTGAGCGGGTTCTGATCCTGCCGAGATGTGTTCAGTTGTGAGCCTGCGAGGCCGCGCCGGGGCGCGGCATCCCATCAGCCCTGGCGCTGCTTGTGACGCGGGTTCGACTTGCAGATGACCATGACGCGACCGTGACGGCGGATGACCTTGCAGTGGTCGCAGATGGGCTTGACGGAGGGGTTGACCTTCATGATTTTCCTGATTCGCTGTCTTCGCCGACGCACACGGGTGTGCGGGGCGTTACTTCTCGACCGGTCTCAGCGGTAGCGGTAGACGATGCGACCGCGCGTGAGGTCGTAAGGCGAGAGCTCCACGACGACACGGTCTTCGGGGATGATGCGGATGTAGTTCTGCCGCATCTTTCCGGAGATCGTGGCCAGGACCTTGTGACCGTTGCTCAGCTCGACGCGGAACATCGCGTTCGGCAGAGCCTCGGAGATCACACCCTCGATCTCGATGACACCGTCTTTCTTCGCCATACGCTCGCTTACAGTTGGCAGACCGGTCGGTCTGCGGTGAGTGGGGATTGTGGTGACACGCCGAAACAGGCGCAACGCACCAAAGATTTAGTGTACGTGATATCGAGGCGACCCGCCACTCGACGTGTCGCCGCCGCGCGCTCAGCCCGCGATTGTTCTTCGCCGAGTCACCATCCACGTGCCGACTCACCATCCGATGGCGCGCATCTCGCTGGTGATTCGACGCACCGATGGTGATTCGACGCGCCCATGGCTTCCTGCACAGCCCGATGGATGCCGCGGACGTCCCCCGACGGCTGTTCCGCATCGCGACATCGCGACGCTGAGCCACGGAGATCTCCGAAAGCTCGCGCGGGGCACGTTCGTCGCATCGGAGACGTGGGATGCGGCGTGGCCCGCCGAACGCCATCTCCTGCAGGTGGCGGCCTATGAGCAGCGCCGGCGCGGCGGCGTCGTCTACTCCCACCTGACCGCTGCGCTGCTGCACGGACTGCCTCTCTGGGGCGCCCCGCCGACGCATGTGCACGTCTCCGGCACGCAGCACAACGGGGCGGTCTCGCGAGGGACACCGTATGTGTCCCGCCATCGATGCGCCGTACCCGACGTCGACGTGGTCTCATCGGGTGGCCTCGTCCTCACCGCGCCCGCACGCACCGTCGCCGACGTGCTGCGGACGACGCCCCGCGACACCGCGATCGCGATAGCGGATGCCGCGCTCCGCGCGGTCGCGTGGGACGCACGGCAGCGACTCTACGACGCCGATGCAGCCGAATATCTCCGCGCCGAGATCGCGCGACGGTTGACCACTGGCGCTCGCGGGGTACGTCAGGCGCGCGAACTCCTGGAGCTCGCCGACGGGCGCTCGGAGTCCGCGGGAGAAAGTGTGAGCCGCTTGCGCCTGCACGACCTGGGATTCCGGCGGATCAGGCTTCAGGTGCCGGTGGGGCCCTACTTCGTCGACTTCGGCCTCGATGACGCCGCGGTGTGGGGCGAGTACGACGGCGAGGTGAAGTACCGCGACGTCGCCATGCGGCACGGGCGGGCCCTGGAGGATGTCCTGCGAGCGGAGAAGGAGCGGGAGGACTGGATCCGCGGGCTGACCGGGCGTCGCGTCATCCGCTGGACGACCGCCGACATCCGCTCCCCCGGCGGTCTGCGCTCGAAGCTCTACCGGTTCGGCGTGTTCCCCACCCCGAATCACCGCCGAAACGCCGAATCACCACCCGACGGCGCGCATTCGGGTGGTGACGGGGCAACCGAGTGGTGACTCGGCGTGTGAGCGCCGCTTCGAGATCACCGAGCGGACAGTCGCGAGAGGATGTCGGCCTGCGGGTCGTACGTGACCGGGACGACCTCGTCGTTCACGACGAGCGTCGGGGTCCCGGTGGCGCCTTCCGGCAACTCCTGCGACTGGGCGAAGCTCTTGTACTCGTGGTCCTTGATCGACTTCTCGAGCTCGGCGGTCACGTTCACGCCGGCATCCTTCGCGATCTGGATGAGCTCGTCGTCGGTCAGGCCGGGCGTCTGCTCCTGGGGCCGCTCGTCCCACAGCGCACGGAAGAAGGCGTAGGCGTTGTCGGGGTCGGCTTCGGCGACGGCGTACATGGCGGATGCCGCACGGCTCGAGTACTCGGTGCCCTGGGAGAGCCGGTCGAGGATCGTGACCGGGTGCACCTCGAGGGTGATGCTGCCGTCGTCGACGAGGCCCGAGATCGTCTTGCCCTCCGTCTCCTCGAACTGGCCGCAGTACGGGCACATGAAGTCCACGTGGGTGGCGACGGTGTCGGGCCCGCCGCCGAAGGTGATCGCACCGGTCTCGCGGTTGATGCCGCTGGCCTGCGGGACGGGTCCGGGGCCCGACGCCTGCGAGTTCAGCACAGCGACAACGGCGACGACACCCACCAGGACCGCCACCACCGCGACGCTGATCCAGATCGCGAACCAGTTGGTCTTACCCGTGGCCGTCGCCATGTGCGTGTCCTCCTCAGGAGATGGGGGTCGGGGTGATGCCGAAGGCCGCGAGTCCCGCGGCGCCGCCGTCGGGGGCCGTCAGCACCCAGATACCTCCCTCGTGCACCGCGACGCTATGTTCCCAATGGGAGCCGTCCTGGCCGTCGACCGTGCTGACGGTCCAGTCGTCGTCCTCGACGAGGGTCGCCTCGCCCCCCGCGACGATCATGGGCTCGATCGCGACGCACAGCCCCGGCCGCACCTCGGGTCCGAGGTCGGCGACGCGGTAGTTGAAGACCGTCGGGCCCTCGTGCATCTTGCGGCCGATCCCGTGTCCGACGTAATCGCGGAGGATGCCGTAGCCCTCCCCCGACCCCTCGACGTAGGACTGCACGGCGTCGCCGATCTCGCCGACGCGCGAGGCCGAGGCGAGCGCGGCGATGCCGGCCCACAGCGAACCCTCGGTCACGTCCGACAGCCGCTGACGACGTTCGACGAGCTCGGGACGGTCCGGGTCGGGCACGACGATCGTGATCGCCGAGTCCCCGTTCCACCCTTCGAACTGCGCGCCGCAGTCGATCGAGACGATGTCGCCCGGCTGCAGGACCCGATCACCCGGGATGCCGTGGACGACCTCCTGGTTGACCGAGATGCACGTCGTGTGGTGGTAGCCGCGCACCAGCTGGAAGTTCGATTCCGCCCCGCGGGCGAGGATCGTGCGCTCGGCGATGGCATCGAGCTCCGCGGTCGCCACACCCGCGCGAACCGCCGGACGCACGGCATCCAATGCCGCCGCGGTGATGAGACCCGGTTCGACCATCGCGCGCAGCTGCGCGGGCGTCTTGTAGATGGAGCGTCGGAAGACCATCAGGCGGTGATGCCGCGCGCCGCGAGGGCCGCCGTGATGCGCTCGGTGATCTCGTCGAGCGACCCGACGCCGTCGATCTCGTCGACGATGCCGCGCTCGCGGTACACGTCGAGGATCGGCGCCGTCTCGGACTCGTAGATCGACAGGCGCTTCGCGATCGACTCCTCGTTGTCGTCGGCGCGGCCCTGCTCGGCCGCGCGACGCGAGAGGCGGGCGATCGACTCGTCGCGCGGCACCGAGAGCTCGATGACCGCGGTGAGCGGTTCGCCCCGCTGCTCGAGGAAGCCGTCGAGGTGGCCGACCTGGGTCAGGTTGCGCGGGTAGCCGTCGAGCAGGAAGCCGTGCGCGGCATCCTCCTGCGACAGCCGGTCGCGGACGATCTCGCTCGTCAGCTCGTCGGGGACGAGGTCGCCGGCGTCGATGATCGCCTTCACCTTGAGCCCGAGGTCGGTGCCGTCCTTGACGTTCGCGCGGAAGACATCGCCGGTCGAGACGGTGGGGATGCCGAGCCGTTCGGCGATGCGGGCCCCCTGCGTCCCCTTGCCCGAGCCCTGCGGGCCGATGATCAGGAGGCGGGCGGGGTTCTGCGTCATCGGAGGAGTCCTTCGTAGTGGCGCTGCTGGAGCTGGGCGTCGATCTGCTTTACCGTCTCGAGACCGACACCGACGATGATGAGGATCGATGCGCCACCGAACGGGAAGTTCTGGTTGGCGCCCACCGTCGCGAGGGCCAGGAGCGGGAGCAGGGCGATGAGGCCCAGGTAGATGGAACCCGGCAGGGTGATGCGGGTGAGAACGTAGTCGAGGTACTCCGCCGTGGGACGCCCCGCACGGATGCCGGGGATGAACCCGCCGTACTTCTTCATGTTGTCGGCGACCTCGACCGGGTTGAACGTGATCGCGACGTAGAAGTACGTGAAGCCGATGATGAGCAGGAAGTACACCGCCATGTACAGCGGGTGGTCGCCGTTGACGAAGTTCGCCTGGATCCACGACACCCAGCCCGGCACGCTGCCGTCGGCGGCGGGGTTCGCGTTGAACTGCGCGACGAGGGCCGGGATGTACAGCAGCGACGAGGCGAAGATGACGGGCACGACGCCGGCCATGTTGACCTTGATCGGGATGTACGTGTTGCTGCCGCCGAGCGTCCGGCGCCCGACCATGCGCTTCGCGTACTGGACCGGGATGCGGCGCTGCGACTGCTCGACGAACACGACCAACGCGACGGTCGCGATCCCGACGGCCAGGACCAGCAGGAAGATCTCGAAGCTGCGAGCGACCGCGATGCTCCACAGCGCCGACGGGAAGGTCGCCGCGATGGAGGTGAAGATGAGGAGCGACATGCCGTTGCCGATGCCGCGCTCGGTGACGAGCTCGGCCATCCACATGATGAGGCCGGTGCCGGCGGTCATCGTGACGATCATGAGCAGCTGCGCCCACCACGCCTCCTCGGTGAGGAGCTGTTGGCACTCGGCCACGCCAGTGATGCCGAAGAGCTGACCCGAACGGGCGACGGTGACGAGGCTCGTCGACTGCAGCAGCGCCAGCGCGATCGTCAAGTAGCGGGTGTACTGGGTGAGCTTGGCCTGGCCGGCCTGGCCCTCCTTGTACAGGGTCTCGAAGTGCGGGATCACCACGCGGAGGAGCTGCACGATGATCGTGCCGGTGATGTAGGGCATGACGCCGAGCGCGAAGATCGACAGCTGCAGCAGCGCGCCGCCCGAGAAGAGGTTCACGAGCGAGAGCAGGCCCTCGGTCGACCCGGACTGGTCGAGGCAGGTCTTCACGTTCGGGAAGTCCACGAACGGAGCCGGGATGTGCGCGCCGAACCGGTAGATGGCGATGATGCCGAGCGTGAAACCGATCTTCCGACGGAGATCCGGAGTGCGGAAGACCCGCGCGATGGCGCTGAACAAAGGGATTTCCTCCAGTGGGATGCCGGGCGCGCCGGAGCTCGCCGCATTCCAACATACGGCAACAGGGGCCGGAGGTTATCCTCCGGCCCCTGGCACGTGATTACTTGATCGAGCCGCCGGCGGCAACGATCTTCTGCTCGGCCGAACCCGAGACCTTGTCGACGGAGACCGTCAGCGCGACCGAGATGTCGCCGGTGCCGAGCACCTTGACCTTCTCGTTCTTGCGCACGGCGCCCTTGGCGACGAGGTCCGTCACGGTGACGTCGCCACCGTTGGGGTACAGCTCCGCGAGCTTGTCGAGGTTGACCACCTGGTACTCGACGCGGAACGGGTTCTTGAACCCGCGCAGCTTCGGCGTACGCATGTGGAGGGGCATCTGCCCACCCTCGAAGCCCACCTTGACCTGGTAACGAGCCTTCGTACCCTTGGTACCGCGGCCCGACGTCTTACCCTTCGAGCCCTCACCGCGACCGACACGGGTCTTCGCGACGTTGGCACCGGGGACCGGACGCAGGTGGTGGACCTTCAGCACGCCGGGGCGCGCCGCATCCTTCTTCGGGGCAGCCTTGTCGGCAGCGGGCCCAGCCGCAGCCTTCCGGGTTGCCGGCTTCTTGGCCTTGGGCTCGACGGCCTCGACCGTCTCGTCCTTCTTCTCAGCCATCAGTCGATCTCCTCAACCTTCACGAGGTGCGCGACGGTCTTGATGTACCCGCGCGTCTGCGCGTCATCGGGACGAACGACGGAGTCGTTGATCCGCTTCAGACCGAGCGAACGCAGCGTGTCACGCTGGTTCTGCTTCTCGCTCACCTTGGACTTGACCTGGGTCACCTTCAGACGAGCAGCCATCATGCACCCACCTTTGCAGCCTTGGCGGCGTCAGCCTCGGCACGGACCAGACGCGCGGGGGCGACCTGGTCGAAGTCGAGACCACGACGCGCAGCGACGGCGCGCGGCTCCTCGAGCTGCTTCAGCGCTGCGACGGTCGCGTGCACGATGTTGATCGTGTTCGACGAACCCAGCGACTTCGACAGCACATCGTGGATGCCGGCGCACTCGAGGACGGCGCGGACCGGACCACCGGCGATGACACCGGTACCGGCAGCGGCCGGACGCAGCAGCACGACACCGGCAGCAGCCTCACCCTGGACGGGGTGCGGGATGCTGGAGGCGACACGCGGCACGCGGAAGAAGTTGCGCTTGGCCTCTTCGACACCCTTCGAGATGGCGAGGGGGACCTCACGCGCCTTGCCGTAGCCCACACCGACGAGACCGTTGCCGTCACCCACGACGACGAGCGCCGTGAAGCTGAAGCGACGACCGCCCTTGACGACCTTCGACACGCGGTTGATCGTGACGACGCGCTCCAGGAACTGGTTGTCGCCGCGGTCGCGCGAGTTGCGGTCGCGGGTCTGGCTGCGCTCGCGGCCACCGCGGCGCGGCTCGCGCTCGCGCTCGGCGGGCGCCTCGGCCGTAGCCGCAGCCGCAGCGGGCTGCTCGGTCGCGGTCACTTCGTTCTCCTTGTTCTCGGTCACAGGTTCAGACCTCCTTCGCGAGCGCCGTCGGCGATCGCAGCGACGCGGCCCGCGTAGCGGTTGCCGCCGCGGTCGAACACGACCGTCTCGATGCCGGCAGCCTTCGCACGCTCCGCGACGAGCTCGCCGACCTTGCGGGCCTTGGCGGTCTTGTCACCATCGAACGTGCGCAGGTCGGCCTCGAGGGTGGAGGCCGATGCGACGGTGAAGCCCTTGCTGTCGTCGACCAGCTGGACGAAGACGTGGCGGGCGGAACGGGTCACGACGAGACGCGGACGCGCCTCGGTGCCCACGATCTTCTTGCGAAGACGGGCGTGACGACGCGAACGTGCGTCGGACTTCGACTTGAGAGCCATGGTTACTTACCACTCTTTCCGGCCTTGCGGCGAACGACCTCGCCCGCGTACCGCACACCCTTGCCCTTGTAGGGCTCCGGCTTGCGGATCTTGCGGATGTTGGCGGCTGCCTCGCCGACGGCCTGCTTCGAGATACCGGCGACGGTGAGCTTGTTGTTGCCCTCGACGGTGAGCGTGATGCCCTCCGGCGCCTCGACCAGGACGGGGTGCGAGAAGCCGAGTGCGAACTCGACCGCCGTGCCCTTCTGAGCGACGCGGTAACCGGTGCCGACGACCTCGAGGCCCTTGGTGTAGCCCTGGGTCACGCCGATGATGTTGTTGTTGATGAGGGTGCGGGTGAGCCCGTGGAGAGCACGCGACTCGCGCTCGTCGTCGGGGCGGGAGACCAGGACCTGGTTCTCCTCGACCTTGACCTCGATGGGCTGTGCCACGGTGAGCGAGAGCTCGCCCTTGGGGCCCTTGACGGCGACGTCCTGGCCGGAGACCGTGACGGTCACACCGGCGGGGATGTCGATGGGAAGACGTCCAATACGCGACATGTCAGATCACCACACGTAGGCGAGGACTTCCCCGCCGACGCCCTTCTGCTCGGCCTGGCGGTCCGTGAGGAGGCCAGAGGAGGTGGACAGGATCGCGACCCCGAGGCCACCGAGGACCTTGGGAAGCTCGTTCGACTTCGCGTACACGCGGAGACCGGGCTTGGAGACGCGCTTGATGCCGGCGATCGACCGCTCGCGGTTCGGGCCGTACTTCAGGGTCAGGGTGAGGGTCTGGCCGACACGGGCGTCGGAGACCTCCCAGCCGGAGATGTAGCCCTCCTGCTGGAGGATCTCGGCGATGTGCGTCTTGAGCTTCGAGCTCGGCAGCGCGACGGTGTCGTGGTGCGCGGAGTTCGCGTTGCGCAGACGGGTCAGCATGTCTGCGACCGGGTCTGTCATCGTCATAAGTGTGTTCCTTTAGTCATGAGGTTTCGACTGCCGTTACACGACAGGCGACCTTCTATGAATGAGCGATATTCAGTTGTGCAGTCGTTCGGCCCCGGAGCACGCCCCGAGGCCGAACGATCGATCTTATCGGATCACGCCTGAGCGTCCGCCGACTTGAACGGGAAGCCCAGGTGCTTGAGCAGCGCCCGACCCTCGTCATCCGTCTTCGCCGTCGTGACGATGGTGATGTCGAAACCGCGGACGCGGTCGATCTTGTCCTGGTTGATCTCGTGGAACACGGACTGCTCCTGGAGACCGAAGGTGTAGTTGCCGTTGCCGTCGAACTGCGTCGCCGACAGTCCGCGGAAGTCGCGGATGCGGGGCAGGGCGAGGTTGACGAGACGGTCGACGAACTCCCACGCACGGTCACCGCGGAGGGTGACGTGGGCGCCGATGGCCTGGCCCTCACGCAGCTTGAACTGCGCGATGGACTTGCGGGCCTTGGTGACGACCGGCTTCTGGCCGGTGATCTTGGTGAGGTCGTCGACCGCACCATCGATCACCTTGCTGTCGCGCGCAGCCTCACCGACACCGGTGTTGACGACGACCTTCACGAGACCGGGGATCTGCATGACGTTGGCGTAGCCGAACTCGTCCTGCAGAGCCTTCTTGATCTCGGTCTGGTACTTCTGCTTCAGGCGGGGCTGGATCTTGCCAGCCTCCGCGGCAGTTGCGTTGCTCATGTTCAGAGGTCCTTGCCGCTCTTCTTGGCGTAGCGGACGCGGACGGTGCGCTTGACGCCGTCCTTCGTCTGCTCCTCGACGCGGTGGCCGACACGGGTCGGCTTCTTGGTCGACGGGTCGACCAGCGCCACGTTGGAGATGTGGATCGGGGCTTCCATCGTCTCGATGCCGCCCGTCTTGGTGCCGCGCTGTGACTGGCCGACGCGGGTGTGCTTGGTGACGTAGTTCACGCCCTCCACCACGACGCGGTTCTGCTCGACGAGGACCTCGAGGACCTTGCCCTGCTTGCCGCGGTCGCCGCCCTTGTCCTGCTTGCGGCCACTGATGACCTGAACCAGGTCACCCTTCTTGATGTGCGCCATGATCAGATGACCTCCGGTGCCAGCGAGACGATCTTCATGAACTTCTTGTCGCGAAGCTCACGACCGACCGGACCGAAGATGCGGGTGCCGCGGGGCTCCCCGTCGTTCTTCAGGATGACGGCGGCGTTCTCGTCGAACTTGATGTACGAGCCGTCGGGACGACGGGTCGACTTGACGGTGCGGACGATGACGGCCTTGACCACATCGCCCTTCTTGACGTTGCCGCCCGGGATCGCGTCCTTGACGGTCGCCACGATGACATCCCCGACACCGGCGTAACGGCGGTTGGAACCACCGAGGACGCGGATCGTGAGGAGCTCCTTGGCGCCGGTGTTGTCGGCGACCTTGAGGCGAGACTCGTTCTGGATCATTGCTTACTTCGCCTTCTCGAGAATCTCGACCAGGCGCCAGCGCTTGGTGGCGCTGAGCGGACGGGTCTCGTTGATGAGGACGAGGTCGCCGATGCCGGCGGTGTTCTGCTCGTCGTGAGCCTTCACCTTCGACGTGCGGCGGATGACCTTGCCGTAGAGGGGGTGCTTCACGCGGTCCTCGACCTCGACGACGATCGTCTTGTCCATCTTGTCGCTGACGACGTAGCCGCGGCGGGCCTTGCGGTACCCACGGGCGTTGACGTCGCGGACGTCGTGCTCGGCCGACTCGTGACCAGCGGTCACGGGCGCCGTAGCGGCATCCTTCTTCTCAGCCATCACTCGGCCTCTTCCTTCGCGGCCTCAGCGGACTCGTCCGCCTTCTTGGCCTTGCTCTTCTTCGCCTTGGTGGCCGTCTCGACCGGGGCGGGGGTGGCACGGATGCCGAGCTCCCGCTCGCGGATGACGGTGTAGAGCCGCGCGATGTCGCGCTTGACCGCACGGATGCGGCCGTGGCTCTCGAGCTGGCCGGTGGCCGACTGGAAGCGCAGGTTGAACAGCTCTTCCTTGGCCTTGCGCAGCTCCTCCACGAGGCGCTGGTCTTCGAACGTGTCCAGCTCGCTCGGGGCGAGCGTCTTGGTGCCGACGGCCATTACGCGTCGCCCTCCTCGCGCTTGATGATGCGTGCCTTGAGCGGCAGCTTGTGGATGGCACGGGTCAGGGCCTCGCGAGCGAGCTGCTCGTTGACGCCCGCGACCTCGAAGAGGACGCGACCCGGCTTGACGTTGGCGACCCACCACTCGGGCGAACCCTTACCGGAACCCATGCGGGTTTCGGCCGGCTTCTTGGTGAGCGGACGGTCGGGGTAGATGTTGATCCACACCTTTCCGCCACGCTTGATGTGACGCGTCATGGCGATACGAGCGGACTCGATCTGACGGTTCGTCACGTAAGCGGGCGTGAGGGCCTGGATGCCGAACTCACCGAAGCTGACCGTCGTGCCGCCGGTGGCGGCGCCGTCACGCTTCGGGTGGTGCTGCTTGCGGTACTTGACCTTGCGGGGAATAAGCATCAGGCAGACGCTCCTTCTGCGACGGGGGCCTCGCTGCGGGGGCCACGACGACGGTCGCCACCGCGGTCGTCACGACGTGACTTCGGCGCGTTGGCCTGCTCGCGAGCGAGCTCCTTGTTGGTGAGGTCGCCCTTGTAGATCCAGACCTTCACGCCGATGCGGCCGAAGGTGGTCTTCGCCTCGTAGAAGCCGTAGTCGATGTTCGCGCGGAGGGTGTGCAGGGGCACACGGCCTTCGCGGTAGAACTCCGAACGGCTCATCTCGGCGCCGCCGAGGCGGCCGGAGACCTGGATCCGGACGCCCTTGGCACCGGCGCGCTGCGCACCCTGCAGACCCTTGCGCATCGCGCGGCGGAAGGCCACACGGGCGGAGAGCTGCTCGGCGATGCCCTGCGCGACCAGCTGAGCGTCGGCCTCGGGGTTCTTCACCTCGAGGATGTTCAGCTGGATCTGCTTGCCGGTGAGCTTCTCGAGGTCGGCGCGGATGCGCTCGGCCTCGGCGCCGCGGCGGCCGATCACGATGCCCGGGCGGGCGGTGTGGATGTCGACGCGGACGCGGTCACGCGTGCGCTCGATCTCGATGTTGCTCACGCCGGCACGGTCGAGCGACGTCGTCAGGAGGCGACGGATCTTGACGTCCTCCGCCACGTAGTCGGCGTAGCGCTGCCCGGGCTTGGTGGAGTCCGAGAACCAACGCGACACGTGGTCGGTGGTGATGCCGAGGCGGAAGCCGTACGGGTTGACCTTCTGTCCCATTACTTGCTCGCCTTCTTGGTCTGGGCAGCCGGGGCGGACTCGGCGACCTCGGGGGTCGAGAGCACGACCGTGATGTGGCTGGTGCGCTTCTTGATCTGGAACGCGCGACCCTGGGCGCGGGGCTGGAAACGCTTGAGCGTCGTGCCCTCGTCCACGTACGCGTTCTTCACGTACAGGTCCTGCTCGTCCAGGAACTCGTTGTCCTTGTCGGCCTTCACACGAGCATTCGCGACCGCAGCGGCCACGAGCTTGTAGATGGGCTCGCTGGCACCCTGGGGAGCGAACTTCAGGATGGCGAGAGCCTCCTGAGCCTGCTTGCCCTTGATGAGCGCGACGACACGACGAGCCTTCTGAGGGGTCACGCGGATGTGCTTCACGCGTGCGATGGATTCCACCACTTTTACTCCTCCTCTTCCTCTCTCTGAGAGCGTCGCCGCGTCAGCGGCGACGGCCCTTCTTGTCGTCCTTCTCGTGGCCGCGGAAGGTGCGGGTGGGCGCGAACTCGCCCAGCTTGTGACCGACCATGGTCTCGGACACGAACACGGGGATGTGCTTGCGTCCGTCGTGCACGGCGATCGTGTGACCCAGCATGGCCGGGATGATCATCGAACGACGCGACCAGGTCTTGATGACGTTCTTGGTACCGGCTTCGTTCTGCGAGACGACCTTGCGAAGCAGGTGCTCGTCGACGAAGGGGCCCTTCTTAAGGCTGCGAGGCATCTTCCTCTACTCCTACTTCCGCTTCTTGCCGGCGTTGCGACGGCGAACGATCAACTTGTCGCTTTCCTTGTTGGGGTGCCGGGTACGACCCTCGGCCTGGCCCCAAGGAGTGACGGGGTGACGTCCACCGGAGGTCTTACCCTCACCACCACCGTGCGGGTGGTCGACCGGGTTCATGGCGACACCGCGGACGGTCGGGCGGATGCCCTTCCAGCGGTTGCGGCCGGCCTTGCCCCAGTTGATGTTGGACTGCTCGGCGTTGCCGACCTCGCCGATGGTGGCGCGGCAGCGCGCGTCGACGTTGCGGATCTCACCCGAGGGCAGACGCAGCTGCGCGTACGGGCCGTCCTTCGCCACGAGGCGGACGGACGCACCGGCCGAGCGCGCCATCTTCGCGCCGCCGCCGGGGCGGAGCTCGATGGCGTGGATGACCGTACCGGTGGGGATGTTGCGCAGCGGCAGGTTGTTGCCGGGCTTGATGTCGGCGCCGGCACCCGACTCGACGATGTCACCCTGCGACAGCTTGTTCGGGGCGAGGATGTACCGCTTCTCACCGTCGAAGTAGTGCAGCAGCGCGATGCGCGCGGTGCGGTTGGGGTCGTACTCGATGTGAGCGACCTTGGCGTTGATGCCGTCCTTGTCGTTACGACGGAAGTCGATCACGCGGTACTGGCGCTTGTGGCCACCACCGATGTGACGGGTCGTGATGCGGCCCTGGTTGTTGCGACCACCGGTCTTCGCCAGCGGGCGAAGGAGCGACTTCTCGGGCGTCGACCGCGTGATCTCAGCGAAGTCGGCGACCGACGAACCGCGACGACCGGGGGTCGTGGGCTTGTACTTGCGAATAGCCATGTCTCTAGTCCTCTATCCCAGCTGTCAGCCGACGGCCGTGAAGATGTCGATGGTGCCCGACTTCAGGCTCACGATGGCGCGCTTGGTGTCCTTGCGCTTACCGGTGCCGAAACGGGTGCGGCGGGACTTGCCCGGGCGGTTGAGCGTGTTCACCGACGCGACCTTGACGCCGAAGATCTTCTCGATGGCGAGCTTGATCTCGGTCTTGGTGGCGCGCGGGTCCACGAGGAACGTGTACTTGCCCTCGTCGATGAGCCCGTAGCTCTTCTCGGAGACGACCGGCTTCAGGATGATGTCGCGCGGGTCCTTGTTGACGGCGGTCATGCCGAGACCTCCTCGGTGGAGCCGGCCTTCGCAGCGACGAACGCGTCGTAGGCGGCCTTGGTGAAGACGATGTCGTCGGAGACGAGCACGTCGTAGGCGTTGAGCTGGTCGAACGTGAGCACGTGGACGTACGCGAGGTTGCGGACGCTCTTGACGCTCAGCTCGTCATCACGCGTGATGACGACCATGACGTTCTTCGTCGGCGCGAGCTGAGCCAGAACCGCGGCAGCAGCCTTCGTCGAGGGCGCACCCTCGATGCCGAACGAGTCGATGACGTGCAGACGCCCGCCGCGAGCCCGGTCGCTGAGCGCGCCCAGGAGGGCGGCGGCGACCATCTTCTTGGGGGTGCGCTGCGAGTAGTTGCGCGGCTTCGGTCCGTGGACGATGCCACCACCGGTCATGTGCGGCGCGCGGATCGAGCCCTGACGGGCGTTACCCGTGCCCTTCTGCTTGAAGGGCTTGCGGCCGGCACCGGAGACCTCACCGCGACGCTTGGTCGAGTGGGTGCCCTGGCGAGCCGCCGCGAGCTGCGCGACGACGACCTGGTGGATGAGGGGGATGTTCGTCTTGACGTCGAACAGCGCGGCGGGCAGCTCCACGGAGCCGGCCTTCTTGCCGTCTGCCTTCACGACGTCGAGCGCGAGAGTCGAGTCAGCCATGTTCAGGCACCCTTCACTGCGTTGCGGACGTAGACGATGCGGCCACGAGCACCGGGGACGGCGCCCTTGACGAGCAGCAGACCCTTCTCGGCGTCGACGGCGTGCACCGTGAGGTTGAGGACGGTCACGCGCTCGCCACCCATACGGCCGGCCATGCGCATGCCCTTGAAGACGCGGCTCGGGGTCGACGAGGCGCCGATCGAACCGGGCTTGCGGTGGTTGCGGTGCGCACCGTGCGAAGCGGAAACGCCCTTGAAGTTGTGACGCTTCATGACACCGGCGAAGCCCTTGCCCTTGCTGGTGCCGACGACGTCGACCAGCTGGCCGGCCTCGAAGGTGGCGTCGACGGTGAGCTCCTGACCGAGTGAGTAGTCAGCGGCATCCGCCGTGCGCACCTCGGTGAGGTGACGACGCGGGGTCACACCGGCAGCCTCGAAGTGGGCCGTCTGCGGCTTGTTGACCTTGCGGGGGTCGATCTGGCCGTAAGCGATCTGCACGGCGTTGTAGCCGTCGCGCTCGGGCGTGCGCACCTGGGTCACCACGTTGGGGGCGACTTCGATGACGGTGACGGGAACGACCTTGCCGTTCTCGTCCCAGACCTGGGTCATGCCGAGCTTGGTGCCCAGCAGGCCCTTGGAAACCTTGGAGTTGATGTCAGCCATGATGATCGACCTCAGAGCTTGATCTCGATGTTGACGTCGGCCGGGAGGTCGAGACGCATCAGCGAGTCGACGGCCTTGGGCGTCGGGTCGATGATGTCGATGAGGCGCTTGTGGGTGCGCATCTCGAAGTGCTCGCGGCTGTCCTTGTACTTGTGCGGCGAACGGATGACTGCGATCACGTTCTTCTCGGTCGGAAGGGGCACCGGGCCCACGACCGTCGCGCCCGCACGGGTCACGGTGTCGACGATTTTGCGTGCCGACGAGTCGATGACCTCGTGGTCATACGACTTCAGGCGAATGCGGATCTTCTGTCCCGCCATTGTCTGCTCACTCTCTTTCTCGCGTCGTACCTCGAGGGCATTGGACGCACGGGGCGCTTGCGCGCCGGGCACTTCTCCCCGCCCGGAGGTGGGGGATCCGTCACCGCTGTTCTGATGTCAGTCCGCAGGAGACCTGCGGCATCCGCTTCCCCTCGCACGCACGCGTGCGCATCCGTTTCCGGAGTGGGTGTGGGGATGTGATGTTCTGCTGCCCGCGGCCTAGGCTTCTCGCCTATGCACTGCCCTGGCAGTGATCCCGCGCAGTGCGCAGGAATGTGGAACCTGTACAGTCTACGTGCCGTTCGGGCGTGTCGCAAACCCGGGCGTGTCGCGCCGCCGGGTACGCTCCCCCACCGCCGTCAGTGCGCTGTGCGTCCGGGCGCCACGACGGCGCTGAGGGTGCGGAAGAGGATCTGGATGTCCTGCATGAACGACCAGTTCTCGACGTAGTAGAGGTCCAGGCGCAGGGCGTCCTCCCACGACAGCGTGGAGCGTCCGCTCACCTGCCACAGGCCGCTCATTCCCGGCTTCACCCGCAGCCGGCGGTGGGCGGCGTCGTCGTACAGCGCCACCTCCGCCGCGCGCTGCGGACGGGGGCCGACCAGACTCATGGTCCCCACGAGCACGTTGAACAGCTGGGGCAGCTCGTCGATCGAATGCTTGCGGATGACGCGCCCGACCTTCGTGATCCGCGGATCGTCCGTCACCTTGAAGAGCGGACTGTCGCTGGTCCCCTGCAGATCGAGGAGGCTCGCGAGCTGATCGTCGGCATCCGCCACCATCGAGCGGAACTTCAACATGCCGAACTCGTCACCGCCCAGACCGACCCTGGGCTGACGGTAGATGACGCGGCCGGGGGTCTCGGACCGGATCGCGATGGCCGTCACCAGCATCACCGGCGAGAAGACCAGGATGAGGACGACCGAGCCGAGCAGGTCGAATGTGCGCTTCGCGAAGCGGCGCACGCCGTCCAGTCGCGGGAACTCCACGTGCACGAGCGGCAGCCCCGCCGCCGGTCGGGAATGGATGCGGGGCCCCGCGACGTCGGTCAACGCGGGGGCGACGACGAGGTTGCCGCTGCGGTCCGCGACGTCCCAGCCGAGCTGACGCATCATCTCGGGGTGCACCTCGTCCGCCCCGGCGACGATGATCGTGTCGGCGTCAGTGGCATCCATCGCCTCCATCGCGTAGGCGAATCCGCCGACGACGGGGACGTCGCTGATCGTCTGGCGTCCGCGCACGTCGGTCACGACCCCGACGATGTCGAAGCCGGAGGAGTCCGCTCGCCGGATCGCACGGATGATCGAGCCCGCCTTCGCGGGCTCCCCCATCACGAGCGCACGGTAGACGTACTTCGAGCGACGCTGCTGGCCGCGGAGCCAGAGCCGCCACAGCCACCGGCTGAAGATGAGGGCGACCAGGCCGGCCGGCATGGCGACGAGGAACAGGCTGCGCGACACCTCGATGCGGAGGAAGAAGGCGATCGCGACGAACAGCGCGAACACGGCCACCGTCGCGTTGACGAGGCGGCGGTACTCCTGCTCGCCACTGCCGACGATGTTGCGATCACGCGTCTCGAAGACAGCGAGGGCGATGAGCCAGACCACACCCAGCAGCACGAGCGCCGCCACGTAGGGGATCTGCGGGCCGCCGTCCCACGTGACGTCGCGGCGCTCGTCAGGGAGGACCAGGGTGTAGAAGCCCACGAGGACGGCGGCGACGACGACGGTGTCGCTGTAGACCAGGCGGCCGGCGAAACGGGCGGGCCAATCCCGCGCGGAGCGACGGGCGGGGACCACGACGGAGGCGCGGTCGAGTCGTCGATCAGCCCGCCGGATGCCACGCATCGACCGGCTTGCGACGGCACGCCTCAGCACCCGGCATCCCCCGTCATGTCCGCGAACGTCCCCGACGGCAGCAGCCGCAGCGCGGATCGGATCACGGAAATCAGCCTTCCTGTCGACGGCACAGCCAGGTCGAACCGCCCCGCGCGTCGACTCGCGCCGTCGACGACGTGTGCTGTGAATCTCACAGGATGCTACCAAACCGGCCGCATTCGGCCAGGCGTTGGATCAATGGCAGGTGTCGGTGACGGTCGTCTTCGTCTCGTTGATCATCGGCGTCGTCCACACCGAGAGCGGCCCGAAGTCGCCCTTCCCGGTGAACGTCGCGGTCACCGTGAAGGTGCCGTCCGGGCGCAGCCGCGCCTGGAACGGCTCGACGACCCGGCCGAGGTCGACATTGCCCGTCCGGAACGCGGATGCACCGCCTGTCGTCTCCGCGGAGGCGAGCTCCATCCCCGGAGGCGCGTACATGTAGACCTGGGTCCCGAAGTACGCCGCCCGCTGGCTCCGACTCTGGACGTATCGCGGAAGATCCTCGGCGTCCGCCTGACTGATGTCGAGCGAGACCGTCGCGGTCGTCGTCAGGGTCGTCACGCCATCGGCGCACGACATCGTGGATTCGACAGCGGTCTTCGTGTAGTAGTCGATCTTCGAGGCCGACACGTTGCGGAAGAACACACCGTTCACGGTCTCCGCGGTGTTGTCGGTGGGAAGGATGCCGGAGAGGCGCCCCGAGCCCGCGATGATCTTCTGCGTGTCCGGGTCCTCGCTCCAGGCCAGGATGCTGCCGGCATCGATGCTCTCGCCGATCGCCCAGAACATGTCCTTGATGTTGAAGTCGCCCCCGGCGATCTTGTCGAAGACCGCGCTCGCGACACCGGCGAAGAAGGCGTCGGACTTGAGGTCCGGGTCGGTGTACGGGTCCCACCACCGATAGACGTCGCTGAGGAGAGTCTTGACGGCGTTCTTGTTGTCGAGAGTCTTGCCGTCGACCTCGATGGGACCGGTCGCGAGAAGCATGCGCTGAAGGGCGATGGGATCGACCGAGATGACGCCGTCGATGTGCGTGTCGTCGATGTCGCGGTTCCAGAACGCCTTCACCATCTCCGCGACCCCCGGCCAGTCGGGCTGGGAGGGCGCGAGGTTGATGTAGCTGCCGTAGCGGCTGCCGTAGAGCGCCTTCGCCGACTCCGAGATGTCGAGGTCGACCGTCTCGCCCTCGACGAAGGAAGCGCTGCTGGCCTGTCCCGCGATCTCGAGGTCGCCCTTGTCTGCGGTGATGAGCGTCTGCGAGGCCGAGCTGCCCCCGAGTGGGAGCGCCTCGGCGTTGTTCTGGAAGACGAGCAGGTAGTTCTGCTTTTCTTCTGCGCCGAGGAGCTTCGGAAGGAGCGTGAACATGGGGCCGGCGCCATCCGCCACCTCGGCGACCTGGTCGACTCCCGAGCGGACCGGTCCGATGAGGGCGTCCGACGCGGCGACACCCTTCAACTCGGAGCTCAGCTTGGAGATCTCGGGAGCGGCCGCTTCGATGAGCGGCAGGGCACGGGCGAGGATCTTCCCCTGGCCGTCATCCTGCATCTTGAAGACCGGCCCCCCGACGTCGTTCGCGAACACGTCGAGGGTCTCCGCCGCCAGACGCACGCCGCGCAGGTTGTCGCCCGCGCCCGGGATCAGCTCCGCCATGCGCCAGACCGGATCGGCTGCGGCACCCGCCGCATCCGCCGCACCGGACGACAACTTCGGGATGGCGTCAGAGACGTTCCCGCCGTCCTGGATGGAGGTGACGGCCGCCTGCGCCGACTCGAGACCGTTCTTGGCGATCACGACCTTGATCACGAGCCACACCGCGAGGGCGAGGAGGAGGACGACGACGATCAGGATCACGCGGCCGACGATGCGACCGCGCGACGTCCTGTGGGTCTCGTCGCTGTCGTCGCGGTCATCGGGCGCGGCGGAACGTCCGGCCGCGGCCCGCTCGGCCGCTTCACGCGCGGCGCGTCGGGTCTCGGGAGGCATGGCTCACATCCTAGCCAGCGGGTGTCTGGGAGACCGTCGGCGCGGGCGTTGCACCGGCGGGCTCGAGTGAACTCTCGACGAACTGCGGCCGAACCGTCACCGGAATGGTCGCCACCCCGTCGACGGGCTCGATGGTCTTCGTGGCGCCCGTCATGGTGGTCACCGTCACTGCGACATCGCTGCGGACGGTCATCTCCGCCTTGCCCTTCGGAGCCCACACGACGCGCACGGCATCCTTCTCGTCACCGAAGCGCACCGAGTGGACTCCCTTCGCCGTCTCATCGGCGGCGAGGCTCCGACCACCGATGCGAGCGACCATGAGAGCCTGCGCGTACCCGACGGGCTTCGGCTGGAACGCCGCCACTCCAGAGGCCTTCTGGTAGTACATGCCGAAGTTGCCCTCGTGCTTGGCGGGGTCGGGGTCATCGTTGATGAGGTCGTACCAGAAGAACTTCTCGGCCCCGCCGGCGAGCGCCGTCACCGCGGTGCGGACAAGATAATCCGCCTGCGCCGAGACGGTGCGGCCACCGGTCTTCGACGAGCTGCCGAGCTCCGTGATCCAGATGGGACGGGTCGTCTTGCCGTTCTCCTTCATGCTGCGATTCGCTTCGTCGATGATCCCGGCCAGCGACTCCGGGTCACTCGACACCTCGTACGGGTGGAAGCTGATCGCGTCCGCGTACTTCAGGCCGCCCGCGCGCCACAATCCGTCGAACCACGGTGCGTCGTAGCGCGCGGTCGAGCCGGCGATGATCGGCAGGTCCGGGTCAACCTTCTCGACCGCATTGTGCACGGAATCGAGCAGGGGGACGTAGCACGAGGGCTTCGTGCCGCAGGCCGTCTTGTTGAAGCGCGGGTGGTTGAACTCGTTGAAGACCTCGAGCCCGACGAGGTCGAATCGCTCGGCAATGGCGGCTGCATAGTCGCCGTAGGCCTTGATCGCCGCTTTGCTCGTGGGCACCTTGCCATTGCCGTACAGCTCGTTGCCGTAGTTGACGATGCCGAGGAGCTGGACGCCGTGGGCGTGCAACCGGTCGAACCCGTCGACGTAGTGGTCCGCCCAGTCGTATTCGCCCTTCGTGGTCTCGTTGAAGCGCCACAGGACGTCGTTGCGGGCCAAGCCGATCCCGAGGGATGCCGTGAGGTCGGCAGCATCGCTGTAGAGGTCGTTCTCGACGTGGAGGCCCACACCGAACCGAGGGTCGGCGGCGATGGTCGTGCCCTCGTAGTCGATGACGCCGAGCAGGGTCTTGACGGTGCCTGCGCCCGTCTTCACGGCCACGCTGTAGTACCCCTCGTCCAGGCCCGTCAGCGGGACCGCTTCGAGCGCGTGGGACGCGTCGAGCGCGCCCTTCGCTGCGACCTTGCCGCCGGCATCCGTCGCGGTCCAGGAGATCTGCCCGGCCGGTGCGCGGACCGCGAGCATCGGGTTCGACGCCGGCAGGATGAGGGAGCGGTTGACGATCGTGTCCTTGCCGCCGACCTTCTCGAATGACGGGTTGGGGACGACGTTCTTGCCGTCGGCGCCCACCAAGGAGACATCGTCGATGCCGAGCCCGGCGACGGGGCCGTCGAGGACCACGCGGATCTCAGCGGTGTCCGCATCCGCCGGCGCGGTGAAGGTTCCCGTCACCGTCGACCACGCTGCATCCAGCTCGGACAAAGCGATCCGCTGATCAGCGATCTCGATGGACGCATCCACCGCCTCGGGGAGGGGCGAGAGGGACCGCACCTGTGCGGAGAACTCGTACGACGCACCCGCGACGACGGCGGCCTCGACGGCGAGCGCCGTCGTCTTCTGATCGATGACCGGTGCATCGATGTACGCGGCGACCGCGCCGTCCGCGGCCTGACCGACCTGGGGGACGACCCGAGCCACCTTCGTCGTGGAGGCGCGCTCCCACGAGCCGAAGGGACCCACCGCGACGACCGATTGCGGTGCGGCGACCGGGGTCGGCGTCGGGGTGGGTGTCGGAGTGGGAGCCTGAGTCGACGCCGAGGGGGTGGAGCGTGTTTCGGGCGCCGGCGCCGACCCGCTGGTCGTGAGTGCGACCGCGGTCCCGGTGAGCGCACCGACGAGGACGATGGCCGCGCCGATGTAGATGGTTCGCCGGCGAATCTGCATGGCGATGCCCCTCCAAGGGTGTGGGAAGTGAGCGTCCATCATCACAGACGCGGCTGCGAGCGCAGAATCGACGCGGATGCCGGGCCGTATGATCTGTGCGATGTCACCTGCGCCTCTCGTCTCCATCGTCGTCCCCGTGCACAACGACGAGGGCACCATCGAGGCGGCCCTCGCATCGTGCCTCGCCCAGACCCTCCGGGAGATCGAGGTCGTCTGCGTGGACGACGCGTCCGACGACGGCACGGTCGCCGTCATCGAGAGGATGCAGCGCCAGGACGGGCGCATCCGCCTCATCCGTCATGAGACCACCCGATCCGCCCTCCAGGCGCGACGATCGGGCGTGACGTCGGCCCGAGGGGAGGCGGTGCTCTTCTTGGACGGCGACGACGAACTCGATTCCCGTGCCGCAGAGGCTTCCCTGGCCGCAATGAGGGCGTCCGTTGCCGACCTCGTGCAATTCGACGTCACCGTCATTGACCGACACGGTCGATCCGGTGGCACGTACGAGCAGCGACTCGCACCGCGGCACACGACGCTCACGGGCAGCGACATCATGCGGGAGCTGTTCGCGCCGGGTGCGCCTGCGCAGGGGCAGCTTTGGCGGTACCTCTTCCACACGGACCTGCTGCGGCGCGCCTACGCGCACATCCCCGCCGACCTCGTCCTGATCCGCGTCAATGACCTGCCGCTCATGTTCCTCGTCGCGACGCTGGCGGAGCACTTCGTATCGATCGACGAGAAGCTCTATCGCTATCACCTGGGGCGCGGCGGCAGCGGACACGATGTCGACACGATGGAGCGAGCCGAGTTCTACGCCACGGCAATCGACTCCGTCGACAGCATCCGGGATGCCGTGGCATCCATTTCCGCGACGGCTCGGGACCCCGAGACGGTGCAGTTGTCATACCGCGCAACCCGACAGTGGATACTCGGCTACGTCTGCCTGCAGCTGATCGAACGAGCGGCACCGGGAGTACTTGACGCGGCCGTTGCGCATCTTCGTTCGAAGGCGAACGACCAGGAACTCCTCGCCGCGGCCGCGGCGTTCTCGCCCAGGTCTCTGTCCGCGCTCTCGCGGCACGTGTCTCATGCCTCGCTGACGGGCCGGAACGTACGCACGATCCTCCTGGCGACGTCCAGCTGGCGGACCGGAGGTGTGGCGGCGGTCCTCGCGGCGCAGGCAGGTTACCTGTCCGACGCCGGCTATCGGGTCATCGTCGTCGCCCGCTCCGCCGGGACCGATCTGAGTCTCGTCCCGGCGGAGATCGAGTTCGTGGAACTCGCCGGCGGAGATCTGCCGAAGCGGCTCGCCGCCTGGGCGGAGCTCTGCCGCGAGCGCGGCGTGGATCTTGTCATCGATCACCAGATGTTCTACACGCGATACTGGCCGGAGTTCGCCGCCATGGCGCGTGCGCACGGGGTGCCGACCATCGGGTGGCTCCACAACTTCGTCGCGCGCCCACTGCTGGATCGCGATGACCGGCTGCGCATCATCGAGCGCCACGCCGACATACTCGCCCACGTCGTCGTGCTCTCACCGTTGGATGTCGCCTACCTGAAACTGAGGGGTATCGCGCACGCGTCGTTCATCCCGAACCCACCATCCGCGATGCTGTCTCGCGATCGCCCGGCGGCGCCGAAGGACATCAGAAAGGGACCCCTCCGCCTGATTTGGTGGGGACGGCTAGAAGAAGGCACCAAACGGACGAGCGAACTCATCGAGGTCGCCGCGAATCTCCGGCGCCAGCGAGAGGACTTCACCCTCACGGTAATTGGCCCCGACTGGGAGGGATACACAGCCGCCAAGTTCAACGCTGCGGCCCGCCGGCGGGGGGTCGGCCAGCACGTGCAGGCTGTCGGCCCCCTCCGCGGAAAGCAGCTCCTCTCGGCCATCGATGAGGCACACGCCTTCGTGACGACGAGCATCATCGAGGGCTACCAGCTGACAATCGCTGAGGCGCAGTCGCGCGGTCTGCCCGTTTTCATGTACGAGCTCCCGTGGTTGACGCTCGTACAGGGCAACGGGGGCATCGTCGCCGTAGCCCAGGCGGATGCCGCCGGTCTCGCCGCCGAGATCGCTCGCGTCGCCGCAGACCCAGTTGAGTACGCGCAGCTTTCCGAAGCGTCATTGGTGGCGGCCGATCGAGCCGCCGCCCTTGACGTCGCGCTGCTGACACGCAACCTGGTCGCCGGCGGATTCAATCCTGAGTTCTCGCCCGAGCCGACTCTAGAGGATGCGAAGACGCTCCTCGGCCTCCTCCGCTTCTATGCGGAAGCGGGGGCAGCGACGATGCAGCCCGCGCCGGCAGCGGACTCCTGGATCGGCGCGCGGCTGTGGAGGTCCGTCGCACCGCTGGGGCGTCGGGCTCTCGGGCGATTCCCGGCCCTCCGCCCGATCGCTCACCGGGTGAAGAAGCGTCTGGGTATCACCGGCTGAGGCGCGGTCGTGCCGGTGGTCAACCCGCCGGTACGGAGATCTCGGGTTCGGGGATACCGCTCGACGGGTCGGCCGTCTCGACGGGGTCCGGTTGGGCTGGCTCGTCGGGATCCGTCGGAGACAGTGTCGCGCTCGGCTCCGGCGAGGTCGGCTGCGGGGGCGAGGTCGGCTGCGAAGGCGATGTCGGCTGGGGATCGGGCGATCGCACGGGTGCGGAGGGTAGGGCAGGCGCACTCTGCTGCGGCGAGGGGGTGCTCTCCGGCGCAGGGGGCCGCGTCGTGTCCGAGTCGTCCGGAGATTCTGTTTTGACCAGGACCCGCTCGATCGAAACGGAGGCACTGGCCCGCCTTCCGTCCGCGCTCTCTGCGGTGAGCGTGTAGATCCGAGTGTCCTCGACGCAGGGGAAGGCCACAACCTGGGCATCGACCTCGGCAGGCACATCCACCATCATCGGCGAGTCCAGAGCATCCACGCGAGTCGGCGCAGTTGCGAGCGCGATCTTGGCAGCGTTCAACGTCCGCCACGAGAGCGTCACGCCGACCTCGCCGTCCGCACTTGCACACGACGCCGTCGGTTCGGCCGCGCTGAAAGATCTGACAGTCGGCGCCTGATCGTTCACCTCGACAGGCTCGGCCTCGATGGTCTCGCCCGCCGCCGCCGGGGTCGCAGGCGGTTCGGGTGCGTTGGCAAGGAGGGCGATTGCGGCTCCTGCCGCCGCAGCGATGAGAAGTGTGACGATGGTTGTGACGACGGCGATGAGGCGCCGGCGTCGGCGGGCGCGAACCGTCTCCCGATATCTCGCGCGACGAGCGACAGTCCGGGCGTTTTCTGGTGTGTCGACAGTCACCGCGGCCGGGGTGCCGTTCCCGCTCGACACCCCAGCGACGGCTCCGAGGAGCTCAGCGATCTCGGCCGGCATCCCGACAGTCGGGGCGGGCTCCGTGGCGGGTGTCGTCGACGGCGTCGCCGTGACCGGTCGCGGACGATCTCTGTTGGGCTGCGGAGCGTGGGCGCCACCCACAGCGAAGCTCTTCGGGTCCTTCGTCCACTTCACATAGTCGTTGATCACCGCCTTCGCGGGGCCATCGGCACGAAGCTCCCCCTTATGCACCCAGAGCACTCGTTCACACGAGTCCTCGAGCGAGCCGACCGAGTGACTGACGATCATGACGAGTCCCGCGCTGTCGCGAAGCTGGCGGATGCGCTGCTCGCTCTTGCGACGGAACTTGCGGTCGCCGACCGCAAGCGCCTCGTCGACGAGAAGGATGGAGTGGCTCTTGGCCGAAGCGATCGCGAAACGGAGACGTGCTCCCATGCCGGACGAATACGTTCGCATCGGGTGGTGGATGAACTCGTTGAGTTCCGCGAAGTCGGCGATCTCGTCTACGTGAGCTGCGGCCTCAGCCTTGGTGAATCCCATGGCCAGGAGGCCGAGTTTTATGTTGTCCTCGCCCGACAGCTCGGGCACGAGGGCCGCATTCACACCCAGGAGCACAGGTCGTTCGCGCGCCCAGATCGCTCCGGCGGAGGTCGGGATGAGTCCACTCATTGCCTTGAAGAGCGTGGACTTTCCAGACCCGTTGTGGCCCACCACGCCGATCGTTTCGCCCTCGCTGGCGGTGAAGCTCACGCCCCGCAGTGCCTGGACGGATTTCAGGCCTCGCCCACCGCGGACCGCGCTCAGACTCAGGAGCTTTTCTCGCGGCCCCACTCGCTTGCCCGAGGCGTACACCCGGTACGTGACATGAGCGTCGTCGGCGACGATCATCGCTCGAGGAGCAGCGGGCGTGCTCATCGGGCCACCCGATTCGAGAACGTCACTCACTGAGGCCATACCTCGCCTCGGCGCGCCAGAAGAAGATGACACCGAAGATCACTGTCGCGACGGCCCAAATCGGTGCCGCGATCCAGGCGAGGATCGGGGCGGCGTAGGAGTCGAGCATGACTGACCGCGATAGAGCGATGAAGTCGTAGGTGGGCACCGCGTGGATGATCGTCATCAGCACCGGCGCGTCCGCCAGTGCACCATCGACGTTGAAGAAGATCCCGCTGACGTAGAACAGCACTCGGTTGACGATCGGGATGACCTGCTGGACGTCCCGGGCATGAACAGACAGGCGGGCGACGATGAGCGCGACGCCGAAATTGAAGACGGCCATGGTGAGCAGGATGGGGATGAGGAGTAGCCAGGACCACTGTGGACGCTCCCCCAGCACGATCAGAAGGATGCCGAGAAGGGCGATGACCGGGATGATGCGCATCGCCTGCTCGAGGACGACGGACACCGGCAACAGGATGCGGGGGAATCCGATGCTCTGGACCAGTTTCGCATTTCCGGTGATCGCCTTGGACCCCGAGCCGAGACAACCGGTGAAGAACTCGAAAATGAAGATGCCCACGATCAGGTACTGCACGAAGTTCGCAGGCCGGGCCGCACCCGACAGGACGAAATGGAAGATCGTCCCGTAGATCAGCGCCATCGACAGCGGCTTGATGACGATCCACAGCACGCCGAGCCGGTTGGGCAGGAGACCCGCGATGAGCTTCTTGCTCGCGAGGTTGATCGCGAACGCACGTCGCCGCCACGCCTCCGCGAAGTACGCGGCCAAGGGCGGTCGCTGGCCTACCGCGTGAAGACCGGGTGCGGGATAACGGCCGCCAACGGTCTCCGTCGTCGCCACATCCCACCTCATTCTCGTGCCGGCGCGCATGGAACAGCACTGGCCGCGCAGCTCCAAGACACTGTACCCGAGGCGCCACGCACCGACCCGCGTTGACGGATAGGCTCGGGCGCGTGGAAGCCCGTTCTCGCCCCGGATCCGCGCTCGCTCCGTTGCGCACTGACAGCACAGTCGCCTTCCCCTTCCGCGGAACCCTCGCTGGGGACTACTCGGCTCGTCGTCGGGCCGTTGAAGCCCAGCACGACCGCCGGATCCTCACTTCGGCACCGACGGTCGTGAAGTTCGCTCGTTGGAACGGGGACCTCTCGAAACGTCGGGTCCGGGTCGTCGACGGTGACCTGTCGTTCGACTGTTACGGGACCCCGTCGCGGACGCCCAGACTCCACGTCTTCCTGAGCGCCGGCGGCGGCAAGCTGAAAGATGGCGTCAACCCGACCTTCCCGAGGTCGAGTTGGCACCCGTGGGTGGACGGAGTCAGCGTCAACATCGATGATCCGACTTTCGCGGCCTATCCAGGACGACTGCAGACGGGTTGGTACCTCGGCACGAAGGAGCGAGATGCGATCGAGCCGCTGATCGACATCGTCGCCAGGATCCAGCTTTCTTATGGGATCGCCGATCACGACGTGATCTTCGTTGGCAGCTCCGCCGGGGGAACCGCGGCCCTCAAGCTCGCGGCGGCACTCCCGGGGTCGACCGCGATCGCGGAAAATCCCCCCATCTATCCGCATCTGCAGTCATCGATCAAGTACTTCCGGCGTGTCGGGTTCGAGCTGGACAGCGCCGAGATGAAGCAGCGGAACGCGCTGGACGGCTTGTTCGATCACTCACAATCGCGGTTCTTCATCTTCCAGAATCTCGACGACACATCGGTCATGCCGCAGCTCGACGACCTGATGGCTCAGAGAGGGCTCGTCGTCCCCGGGGTGGGTGTGCACACGATCGGCAGCGCCACCCTGACGATGACCAGCGCGCCGACGCTGTCCCCTCATCACGTGTTCCTGAATGAGGACGAGTTCAGAGCAGTACTGCGGTCTGTGGACCGCTCCGTGGCCGCGTCGGAACGGGCGGCCGTCCTGCAGGTAGTCAGCGACTGCCTGCGCAATCGAGCGTTGATGTCCGATCGACTGTCGAACCTCAAAGGGTGGGGCCGGCTCTTGGCCGAGCTCGACGCGCCTGAGCTGGACCTCAGCATCCAGCCGGTCGAAGAGGAGGTCCTGCGCATCCGCTTGCGTTCCCATCCTGAGGTGCAGTACCGGATGCGCCTCGGTTTCGCCGCCAAGCAGGTGTTCATGGCGGTCGACGTGAAGCGCTCGACCTCCTCGGCGTCGCCGGATCTCATCCAACGGACAGCGGATGCCGTGGGAGCACGCGCAGCCGTCGGTCGCGACGGATCGACCCTGAGCATCGCTCGGGTACCGATGGATGACGCAGCGCGGCGACTGCGCGATTTCGTTCGGGCAACGGTCACACTCTTCTCGTGACTCGCACTCAGGACCCTTTCGGCGAGCGCAGCCCGTCCGGAGACCCCCGCGTCTCCCTGATCCTCGCGTGTGACGATGCCGACGAGACCCTCGCCCTGCTGGCGCAGAGTCTTGTTCAGGTCGGGGGTGACGTCGAATTCGTGTGCGTTCTCGAGGAGTCGTCTCCTGCCGCCCGCGCAGCGCGTGCCCTCGGGGCGAATGATCCCCGCGTCAAGCCGAGCGTGATGGCATCGGGAGTGTCGACATTCGACGCGCGACGCGCCGGTGTGGCAGCTGCTCGAGCCCCGTACATCCTGTTCGTCGATGGCAGGACGCCGCCGCCCGCGAACCCGACGGAAGGAGCGCACCGTGCGGCCCGACATCCGGATGCCGACATCATCGGACTCGACCTGCGTTCCCTCGGCACCTCCCGCGCGACGGCCGTCACGCAGTTCACCGTGGACGCGGCCATTGCTGCTCTGTACCTGTCAGAGCCACCAGCCGACATCGGCGCCCACGCATTCTTGTTCGCGAAGAAGCTCCTCGAGCGCGTATATGTCGATTTCCCGTCGGCATCTTTGTCGCAGTCGACGTCTACGTCGTTGGTGACCTTGCTCGCGCTCGCGCGAGCAAGGCGACCTCTCCTGCATCCGTCGCCCGACAGCAGGTGGACAGCCGACGATCAAGGGACATCCGAGGTACCGCAGGATGTCGATGAGTGGCTGTCCGCGCAGATCGAGGAGGCGCGAGATCTGGCTCGAGCACAGTCCAAGGTCGAGGCGCTCGTGCGCCAAGCCGACTCGCCCGCAATCGCCTCGCTTGCCTGCTCGGCTCTACGCGCCAACCACCTCGGCGCGCTGCTGCACGACCTTCACCGCCTGTCCCCCGCGCATCTTCGGGTGTCGCGGTTGCGCGCCCTGCTCGGCGGCGTCGATACGCTCGACGTCCTACGCGGCGCCGCGCGGTTCGAACCCGCCTGGCTTCCGTGGCTCGCGCAGACAGCCGGGCCCCCGCCCCGGCTGAAGCCCGAGGTCACCTCCGTCCTGCTGTCCACCGGGAATCTTCGAACCGGCGGGCTGCAAGGCGTCGTTACCCAGCAGGCGGACGCCCTGAACGAGCGCGGAATCGAGACTGCAGTGGTGCTGGCGCAGTCGACGGATCGCGACTCTCCGCTCCCCGACGGGGTCGCCAAGATCGCTCTCCCCACGGCCGACCTGCCGATCCGCCTCGACGCGTGGGTGGAGCTCTGCCGGGAACACCGCCCAGACGCGGTCCTGGACCACGACGTCCTCTACAACGACGAGTGGCCCTGGTTCGCGCTGGTCGCGCAGGCGATGGGCATCCCCGTGATCGGGTGGTTGCACAACTTCGCGCTACGCCCCGTGTTCGATGGGACCGACCGCCTGGACATCCTCACGCGGTACCTTCCCACGCTCTCGAAGGTCGTCGCACTCACCCCGCTCGACGTGGCCTTCTGGAAGCTTCGGGGGCTCGAGAGGACCGCCTTCGTCCCCAACCCCCTGTCGACTCTGGCTCGCCTCGGACTCGCGGAGTCACACTCGCGGGTCGTGGGGACGACACTCAACATCTGCTGGTGGGGGCGACTGGACCCGAACACCAAGCAGGTGCTGCACCTCGTCGATGTCGCGGCGGAGCTCGCCGCCCGTTCCGTGGACTTCCACCTGACTATTCTCGGACCGGATTCGCGCGCCCTCACCGCACGCGACGTGAGGTCGTACGCGAGCGCGAAGGGCGTGGGCGACCGCGTCACGGTGCTTGGGGAGCGCCGCCCGGAGGAACTGGCCGCGGTGCTCCGCACCGCGCACCTCTTCCTCATGACGAGCGCGATCGAGGGATCGCCCTTGACCGTCGTAGAGGCGCAAGCCTGGGGACTGCCCGTTGTCATGTATTCCCTTCCGTGGGCCGTGCCGTCCGGAGAGGATGCGGGCATCCTGGCCGTGCCGCAGGGACAGAGTTCCGCTCTCGCGGCCGAGATCGTCGCGATTGCGGCCGACCCCGATCGGTACGCGGAACTCTCTGGGGCCGCGCGCAGAAATGCGGAACGGGCGGCATCCCTGGACGTCGGCGAGCTCCTGCTGGCGCTGGTCGAGGACCGACTGCCCGAGAGTTTCTCGCCCTCTCCCACCCTCGCTGACGCAGAACTGCTCATCGACTGGTTCGTCCGCTACTCGGCGCGCAACGCTGAGGCGTTGAGCCGCGTCCGGGCAGTGGAGCGCGAGCGGGACGCTGCCCGCCGAAAACTCGAGCAGATCTCGCGTGGGGCTTCTTTCCGTATCGGACGTGCAATCACTTCCGCAGCACGGAAGTTGAGTGGCCGCGCATGACCGGGCCTTCCGGCGAATCCGCAGACGCCGCCGTGGACATCTCCTTTGTAATCCCTGTATTCAACTCAGCGCCGTGGATCGAGGCATGCATCGAAAGCGCGCTCCGACAGTCGGGCGTGCGGGCCGAGGTGATCTGCGTCGACGACGGCTCCACGGATGCGAGCAACGAGATCATCTCGTCGATGGCGGCGAGAGATACGCGCGTGATCCTTCTCGAACAAGTCAACAGCGGACAGTCCGTTGCACGAAACAAGGGAGTGGACGCGGCTCGCGGACGTTACGTCGCCTTCCTCGACAGCGATGACCTCTGGCATATGGACGCTGCGGCGTCTCTCATCGACATCGCAGACCGGGATGAACTGGACGTGCTCCTCTTCGACGGACATGCCTTCCTCGAGGGAGGGGTGGAAAGCGCGACGTGGGAGCGTTATAAGGGCTATTACCAGCGGGACGCCGGTGACTACCCCGACTGCGTCACGGGGATCACGCTCATGGCTCGGATGCGGCGACGTGGCCACTATCGACCGCATGTGGGGCTTTATCTCGCCCGCCGTGCATTCGTGCACGCCAGTGGGGTCGGTTTCATCCCGCACATCGTGCACCAGGACAACGCGTACACGTTTGCATTGATGCTTCGCGCCGAACGCGCGAGTCACGTAGCGACAGACGTGTACGCACGGCGCCTTCGGCCGCATTCGACGATCACGAGCCTTGACGCCTACCGGTCGGTTCTAGGCTACGTCACGGCCTACGTCGACATGCGGCATCAGCTCAGGCGCGCGAGCGCTCCCCTTCGATACCGTGCGCCGCTACGGGACATCGTTCGTTATGCATTGCGAGGGGCTGCGAGGCGATACGGTGAGTTGACACCAGCATCAGTCGACGCGTTGAGGAAAGAGCTTGCAGGAACCGAAGCCCGCGAAGTGCTTGACGCTCTGCAGCGGCACCTCAGCAGAAGAGCTCTGGGATTCCGACGACGCTGACGCTTCGTCTCGGCGCCCGATCTGGGCGCCGAGACGAGAGGCTAGTACCTCGCGAGCCCTCGTGACGCACTCCGCCTCTGGTGCTCCTTGAACCGTCCGGCATGAGACCAAGGAAATCATTTGAGCCATTCACCCCAGGTGTCGATCGTGGTGCCTCTTTTCAATGACGAGGACCACGTTGCGGCAGCCCTCGATAGTTGCCTTCGTCAGTCACTTCGCGATATCGAGATCATCTGCGTCGATGATGCCTCCACGGACGAGACCGCCAGCATTGTTTCGGAGTACGCGTCGCGCGACGCTCGCGTACGACTCATACGGCAGCCGCTCAACATGTCCGCGTTCCAGGCGCGAAGAGCCGGCGTCGATGCTGCCACCGCGCCGTATGTCATGTTCCTCGACGGAGACGACGAACTAGCCGAGGGCGCGGCCCGCACCGCTCTCGGTTGCGCGAAGCGAGCTGACGCCGACGTGGTCGGCTTCGGCGTCGAGATCGTCACACGCGATGGCGACGCACACCCGCGTCGTTTTGAGGCGGCTCTGCAACCGCAGTTCGACACTCTGCTCGGTCCGCAGATCATTCCGGGCCTGTTTCCGGTTGGGCAAGTGGCGAACGGTCATCTGTGGCGCTACCTGTTCTCCACTCATCTCCTCCGCCGGGCTTATAGCAGGATGCCTGCTGACGCGACCTTCTACCGCGCAAACGACCTCCCCATCACCTTTCTGGCCCTGTCGTACGCGAAGAAGTATGTGTCGACCGCCGAACGTCTCTACCGCTACTTCTTCCGACGGGGAACGAGCGGGCACGCAATCGACGCGTTGGAGCATTTCCATTTCCTCATGAGCGGGATCGACCCGATCTCGCACATTCGAGACATCGTCTTCCACGAGACGTCATCTGGGGCGACCCCCCAACCGACACTCAATTCATACGAGTCCGCGCGTCTTCACATCATCGCGAGCGTCCTTCGCAGCTGCCTGAATGAGACTTCGGGTGAATTGCAGAGGGAGTGCATCGATCTGCTCGCCGATAAAGTCGGCGATTTTGACCTCATCAAGGCCGCAGCCACTTTCGTTCCCGAGTCCCTGTCCGCGGTGTCCGCACGTTTCCCGCGCCCCTCGCAACCAGAATCCGCGATCCGGAACGTGTTGCTGACGACGGCGCACCTGGATCGGGGCGGCCTGCAGTCGGTTCTCCTCCGTCAAGCCGCCGACCTGACACGAGCCGGATACGGCGTGACGGTCGCCGTCTTCCGCGAATCCGACCACGCGGTCGTCCTCCCCGATGGCGTGGCGCTCGTCGTCATCGGAGAAGGCATGGCTGACCGCCTGGCGCAATGGGTCGATGTCTGCCGGACCCATGAAATCGACCTCATCATCGACCACCACATCCTGTACAACAACAGGTGGCCGTGGTTCGCCATAGCCGCCCAGATCGCGGGAATACCGACGATCGGTTGGGTACACAACTTCGCCCTCCGACCCATCTTCGACCACCGGCGCCACCTGACGTTCATGGCCGCCAATATGCGAAACCTCCTCCGCGTCGTGACGCTCTCACCGACCGATGTCGCCTTCTGGAAGCTCCAGGGCGTGCCGAATGTGGTCTACCTTCCCAACCCTCCCTCACCGCTGACGGTGTATGCCCTGGAACGAGAGGGATCTCACCGCGAGATCACGGCGCCTCTGAAGCTGGCGTGGTGGGGACGCCTAGACCGGCCGACCAAACAGGTCGACCACCTCATCGCGGTCGCGGCCGAGCTCACCAGGCGGCAGGTCGATTACGAACTCACGATCATCGGGCCCGATTCCCCGGAGCTCACCGGTGCGGACGTGAGGGACATGGCTGCCGACCGTGGTGTCGGTCGGACCGTCAAGGTCGTGGGCGATCTAACTCCGGAAGAACTGCTGACAACGCTCGAAGAAGCACACCTGCTTGTCTCTACGAGCGCTATCGAAGGGTATCAACTGACGATCGTCGAAGCTCAGGCGATGGGCATGCCGGTGGCGATGTATGAGCTTCCCTGGCTCGAGACCATCCGGGGGAACGATGGCGTCCTGACGACCACGAGCGAGCCGGCGAGTCTCGCCGACGCGATCGTTGCTCTCGCGTCTGACCCCACTCGCTATCGTCAGATGTCTGAGGCTTCCGCAGCATTCGCACGCGCCTCGACATCTCTCGATGTGGGCGAGCTCACTGATCGGCTGATCTCAGGGACGCTGCCCGAGAAGTTCTCCCCTGACCCGACTCTGCACGACGCTGAGATCCTCATTGACTGGCTTGTGCGCTATGCCGAGCGGGGAATCCGTGTCATCAACCGAGGATCAAAGAATGGCGGTGATGCTCGCGCGTTGAGGCGCAAGGTTCGTCGAGCCGAGGCGGAGGTCCACCACATCACCTCTGGTCCGTCATACCGAATCGGCCGTCTTGTGACGTACATCCCCCGAAAGCTCCGCGGTATGCTCCGGCGCCGAGATCCACGTTGAGACGGGCTCGCGTCACCTGACCCGAGGGGTGTCCCTCCGCGCCAGTGGCAGGGTCCTCGCTACGAACTCGCTCAGCCGAGACGCTGCCTCATCGACAGGAATCGCTGACTTCACCATCGTCTGCCCGGACGAGGTATCGAACAGTTTGGCCCCGACCGCCACGGCGATGCGTTCCGCCTCCGCGCGTTCTGCGCGAGTCCGAGGAGCGGTCACATCGACCGCGAAAGTCATGTCCGCGGCCTGGTGGCGCAGCCTCAGCCGATAGTGAACACCCGCATCGGTCGCCGGCCGCACACGGATCATTTCCGACTCGGATGCAACGGTCGGCATGTCGAGTTCCGGCATGTCCACCATCGACAGAAAACGCGCCCACGCTCTCACGTTGGACAATCGCGTGGAATAGACGTGCGCCCGGCGACTCGCCCGATCCCTCTGACGCTGGAGCGCGTTGAGAGCGGCAGGGTCCGTACGAAGACGCTGATCGAGGAGATTCTCATGTGCGTTGCGCAGACGGTCGCGAACCGCTGGCCGTGAAAGCTCCTCGAAGTGATCCGTGCTGTGCAATACCGACTTCACCTGCTGGGCGCTTGCGGTCCACTGCACCCCAGGCAGCTGGAAGAAGCGATACCTCTCGTCCATCACCGGCAGCAGATCGATGTCGGGTCGCTGGTCCGGATCGAAGATCCCGGACACAGGCATGTACACAGATTCGGCCTTCTCCGACAGCCACCCAGCAAGCCAACTGAAGGTGCTGACGCCGAAGACGAGGTGCTTCGCGCTCCGCACCAGCTCGAAATCCTCCGCCGGTGATCGGCTCTCGATGATCGGCGCTCCGTCGAATCGGCGCCGAATCTCCCGGGAGTACGCGTCGTCGCCCAGCTGGCCGACGATGACGGGCGCCAGTCCCGTCTGCTCCACGATCTGCTGGAAGAAGGCGACGGGCACCGGCCCATAATCCGGATGTGTATCCTCGAGGACTTCTCTCCCCCGCACGTTGATCACCAAAGTGTCGTCGGTGATCACCGAGGATCCCGGGGCTTCCTTCGCGACGAAGAGTGCCGCGCAGCTCTTGCGGTCGTCGTAGTATTCGAGCCGCTGAGCGTAGCTGCCGAGCTGGACGCCGCGGAAGACGCCGGTCCGCAGAGCGTAGGCCACCGCGCCGAGGTTCACGTCGTGCGGGGCGTCGATCCTCAAACTGGCGTGCGGCATCGCCACATCGGGGATCTCGACACCGAACTCCGGCAGGCTGACGTTGGCCACTCGCGCGTCGGGAACGAGGGCACACAGCCTCTGAGCGAGCATGTACTGGAACATGGTGTTCCCGAGCCCCCCCAGGCGTCGGATCCGGATCGGAATCATGTCACCCCCTCGTCACATGAGGAACATTCGAGATCGAAATGCTGCCGCCCGCCCCGTCGTTCGCGACCGCCATCAGCGTCGGTGGACCGCGAGAGCAGAACACTCAGAGTATATTGGTCACCGGACGTGGGGGGCCCGCGGACCGATGTAGGCCTGCCGGGAGGATTTCGCGCTGTGATCAACGACGTCTTGGTAAAGTTCGTTTCCGGAGAAGTCCCCGACTACATGGGTGACCTCCAGACGTCGGAGCCCCTCGAACACGCGCACTGGCAACCACCTCGAACGAACACGTCGTTCAGTCGGCCGACGCTCAACTACCTGCATCCCAACTCGAGTACGAGGGAACGGGTGTCTGTTCTCCGGATGAGCTCTGCAGTTCTGCCGATGCAAAACCTCCTAACCTTCGGGTCGCGGAACAAGTCGATCTGGGCTCTCGACGCCGTGTCACAGCGCCTGACCCGTGGCCTTCTCGATTGGGACGGACTGCGTGCCGAGCTCTTGCACGCGTCAGAAGCGAAGCGGGACTATGAACCGCTGCTGGACCACATCACTCCTGATGAACTGTGGCAGCTCCGCCAGGTGCTCACCTCACACCACCTGGACGCAGAAGCGGAACGTGTGCTGCTGATCCTCATAGCCGATCGCGTCTTGGCGGGTGAATCGATGGATCGCGGGTCATTGCCGGCTCTCGCCGTGCATCTCCTCGGTGCCGGCCTCGACAGCCGAGTCCGCCACCTCCTGCGCATATGGACAGCCGACAATTACCTTCGTCACGCGATCGGGACCGAACTCGAGCACCCGCGGTTCGGGGGCAGTTTGGACCTGCTGCTCGCTCGGTTCAATCAGATCTACCGACGCTTCGGTCTCGAGACCGTCTTCCTCGATGACGCGGGAACCACACCGTTCACTCGGCTCCGGGCAGAACCGGCGGAGCGCATCGTCGACGGTCCGCTCGTGACGGTCATCATGAGCTGCTGGTCGCCGGGAGAGGAGCTGCTCCTCGCAGTCAGGTCGATCATCGATCAGACCTACCAGAACTGGGAGCTCATCGTGACCGATGACGCCTCTCCCGACCGCCACGACGATGTGCTCGAACAAGTCGCCCTGATGGATGGTCGCATCCGTGTCATCCGTAACGAGGTCAATGCGGGAACTTACATCCGCCGGAACGAAGCGCTCGACATCGCCCGCGGCAAACTCGTCACAATGCAGGATTCGGATGACTGGTCGCATCCTCGCCGGCTCGAGATCCAGGTACGCGATCTCGAGCATGCACCCGACCGCTTCGCCAACGTCGTCCGAAACGTGCGACTCACCGAGGACTTGTCCTTGTACAGCGAGCGTGGAATGCAGCCCGGCATCTGCGAGCCTGCCATCATGTTCCGCCGCGAATCCGTCCTCGCGAAGATCGGTTACTTCGATGGTGTCCGCAAGGCCGCGGACCGTGAATACCGTGAGCGCCTCGAGGCGGCGACAGGCGAACCGGTACCGCTCGCGGGACCGGAGGTGCCTCTCGTCCTCATGCTCGCGGATGTGAGCTCGCTCTCCGGTTCTGACTTCAGGGGCAAATGGGTACACCCCGCCCGCATTGCATATCGCAGCTCCATGTGGCGCGTGCACGACCTGATCAGAGACGGGGAGGTCAGCCCGCACTTCCCGGCTCATCAAACGACGCGAGTACTGGACGCGCCGGCCCCGCTGCTGGGGCACAGTGAGGCCCCCGCCTCGATGGATCTTCTCGTCATCCTCGACGGCCGGCCCGTCTCGGGTCGCAGACAGTTCCTCGCGGAAGTGACCCAGGAACTGCGGGGGGCCCTGGACAGCGGCCTCGTTGTCGGCGTAATGCACTCCGACTCGCTCCGCGGCGGGAAATCGCAAGGGTACTTCGACACCCACATGCAAGAACTCGTCGACGAGGCCGGCCTGCACCGTGTCATCGACGATCAGCAGGTGAAGGTCGGAACCGTCATAGTCCGTCACGCCGTGGCGGCGCAAGGTCATCCGCCGACCCGCCGACGTATCACCGCCGACCGCGTCGTCGTCATCGACGATAGCGATGGGGGTGATGAGCGCGGGGTCACCTACGCACGGGCCGACGTAGATGCTACTTTGCGAGGATGGTTCGCCTGCGAATGCGACTGGTACGTCGCGGCCCCACGACCTCTTCCGCCGAAAGTCGAGTCGATTCAGCTGGAAGGCTCACAGATCAAGGTCGCAGTGAGCCAATCCGGCTCGGCCAAGCCGCTCTCACTTGAACTGCGAGGAGTCGACGGAACCGTCGTCGCGTTCACAAGCGATTCTGAGACGGCGCCCCAGGCGGATGGCACCTCCGACCTCGCCATCTATCGCGCACCGATCGGGAAGTTGGGAGAGTCTCCGTTCATCATCGCAGCCCGGCTGGGCTCCTATTTCTACCCGCTGGATGTCGATGCGACACGGGTACTAACGACACCGGGCGACCGGATCCTGGTTCGACAGCCCAAGGAACGCCTCAAGCTCATGAGCGCCAAGCCCCCGGTCCGGGACGGGGAGGATTCCGCATCGTTCCCGTGGCTTCGAGGTGCGGTGAGTGCCCTCCGGCTCAGCAACGATCGATTCACTATCGACATCGACACCGACTCGTCCTCGAAGATCACAGAGGTCGTGATCGTGAGAGAGGTCAACGGCGCGCTTCGGCGACGCGAGTTTGCGCTCGATCAACGCACCGAAGACAGCATCAGCGCGAGCCGATCATTCAGGGACATAGTCGGCGGACGGTGGCAGCTGTTCGGCGTCTTCCAAACTCCCGTCGGCCGAATCCAGTACGAGCTCCCCGTTGGTGACGGCGTGGCGACGGCGGATCAGAACGAGTGGCGAATCGCGGTTCGCGCGGGCAGGCTCTCTGTCGTTCCGAAGATGTGAGCCGCCCACCGGGCGAGACGGCTACCCGAAGACGCGACACGAAGGCGAGGACTGAATGACGACCGCTGAACCACCTGCCACAGGCGAATTCGCCGATGTGCGAATCGACCGCATGGACCGTCTCGCCGAGAATGTGACGAGCCTCCTGCCGGGTGAGAAGCTGCGACTGCGCGATGATCTCGGCCCGGGAGGTGTCCTCGACGGAGCACTCCTCCGTCAGGACTCCGACACGCTCATCGTCACCTTCCATGGCTTGTTGGACCGACAGCGGTTCCAGATTCCGCGATTCGAAAGAGCCAGGTCGACGGAACCGTTCGGCACCTCCTGTCTGTACTGGGCGGACCCGAGCCTATGGTTGGATCCGAAGCTCAAGTTGGCGTGGTTCACGGGCATTCGCGAAATCGATCTCTTCCAAAGACTCGCAGACTTGTCGACGGTGATCGCAGCGCAGGTTGGGGCGAGCCGGGTCATCTTCACCGGCTCCTCGGGTGGCGGCTTCGCCGCGTTGCAGGTATCCGCGCTCGTACCTGGGTCCACCGCCTTGGTCTTCAATCCTCAGACGGCAATCTATCGATACCTCACGTCGACGCAGCGACGCTACCTCGCGAACTGCCTACCGGAAGTGCTTAACGACTCATCGCCGGAATCGTTCGACTTTTCGGATGATTGGAGTGCCGCTTTCGATGACAGGTATTCGGCGGTGCGCCGCTACGCGGAGCCAACCGGTACGCGTGTCTTCTACCACTCCAACACCCTGGACTGGCATGACCAGGAACACCGCCAGCCGTTCGAGTCGGTTGCCAACGCGAGCGAAACGGCACGGGTAACGCTTTTCACCTATGAGCAGGGCGGCGGGCATCAGCCACCTTCGCCCGGGCGCTTCCGCGACGCGATGCAGCATGTGCTGAACGAGACAGCGGCCCGGTGACGCGTCCGAGAGCGTCACGAAAGGCGGTTCCCCCCACCCGCACCCTCGTCTCCGCCACCGGCCCGGCCGGCAATATCGGCGACGCGCTCATCCGGCGCGAGGCGGTCCGCTGGGCCGTGGGCACATCCGACGAGCTCGTCGTCTACGTCGGTGAGGCGCCGGACGTGTGGCTGCGCCAGCTCGGCCTGCCCACGGGCACCCGTGTCCTCCGCTCCAAGCGGAGTATCGCACGGTGGCTGTGGCTGATCGCGACGGCGCCGCGCCGCCCGGTCCTCGTCTTCGAATCGGGCGAGATCCCGCTCGACCGCGGCAACGTCCTGCGTGAGCTCGTCTTCCTCGCCGAGACGCTCCTCATCCGCCTCAAGGGCGGCGTCGTGATCCGGCCGCCCCGCGGCATCCGTGCCCCCACCCAACCGGCCACCGCCATCCATGCGTTCGCCGCCCGCCTGTCGCAGTTCGCCCTCTGGCGGGATGCCGCCAGTTCAGCCCTCGCCGGCGGCAGCCGCGTCGTCCCCGACATCGGGTTCGGCGCCGGCATCCGTCCCGGCGTCCCGTGGGAGAACCGCCGCGACCTCGTCGTCAGCCTGCGCGGGACGCGACCGATGCCGAACGGGGACTGGATCGAGGCGGTGCGCGGGTTCGCGGCATCCGAGGGTCTCCGCATCCGCACCGTCGTCCAGGTGCGCGAAGACGAGGAACGCTCCCGCGACCTCGCCGACGCCCTCGGCGGAACGTTCGAGCCGTGGGGCGACACCGACCCCGTCACGCATGAAGCCCGTCTGCGCGAGCGCTACGACGACGCGCGCCTGGTGATCAGCGATCGCATGCACGTCCTCGTCCTGGCCGCACTCTCGGGCGCGGCTCCGCTGGAGCTCGTCCCCTCGCCGACGCACAAGATCACGGCCGCCTTCGCGACGATCGGGCTCGCCGACACCACCGCGGACGCCGCGACGATGACGGCGACCGAGATGCTGGAGCGGATGCGGCGGCAGACCGACCGCATCGACGAGATCACCAGGCGCATCGCGGCCGCCTCCGCCGACCTCACCCGCATCGAAGACGAGATCCGCACCGCGATCCGGACGGCACGGGCGTGACCGGCGCCCGCGTCCTGTTCCTCTCGCACACGCACGTCTTCGGCGACTTCCGCGTCGGCAGCCACCACTACGCCCGCGAACTCGCCCGCCTCGGCGCCGAGGTCGTCCACCTCTCCACCCCGATCTCGCTCGCCCACCGCCTCACCGGACGCATCCCCCGCGCCGTCTCGTCGGCCGTCCCGCGCCACGCGCACCGCGACGACGACGGCGTCACGCACCTCGTCCCCCGCACGGCCCTCCCCCGCCCATGGGGAACCTTCCGCGTCGCGCGGGCTTTGACCCGCGCCGGGATCGAGCCACGGTTCGACGCGGTCCTCATCGACCAGCCGCTGCTCTGGGACGACAGCGTGCGCGGACTCAGCGACACCCTCGTCTACCGCCCCACCGACCTCTACCCCGACGGACTCAAGCACACCCTGCAGGACCGCATCCTCGCGTCCGCGGACGCCGTCGTCGCGACCTCTGGCGCCGTCCTGCGCGGCCTCGGCCACCTCACCCTCCCCTCGCTCGTCATCGAGAACGGCGTGGACCTCGCGGCGTTCGCCGATCCGCCGACGGATGCCGACACCCGTCCGGCGACCTGCGTGTACGTCGGCGCGCTCGACGCCCGCTTCGATTGGCGGCAGCTGCACGCCTGGGCGAGCGCCCACCCCGAGGTGCGCTTCGTCATCGCCGGACCCCGCCCGACCCCACCGGCGCCCCTGCCTGCGAACGTCGAGCTCGCCGGCCCCGTCCCCTACGCGGACCTCCCCGCGCTCCTGCGCGGCGCCCGGGTGGGCCTCCTCCCCCTCTCCGACGACCCGTCGAACGCCGGCCGTAGCCCCATGAAGCTGCACGAGTACCTCGCCGCCGGTCTCGCCGTGGTCTCCCGCGAGACCCCCGGCATCCGCAACGACACCGACGCCGGCGTCCACACCTACACCTCGCCCGCGACGGCCGACGCGGCGCTCGCGGCCGCGCTGCGGCATCCCTCCCCCAACCTCGCGGGTCGCCGCACGGCGGAGAACCACACCTGGGCGGCGAAGGCCGGCGAGCTCGCGACGTTCCTGAGCGGCCTCGTCGCGGACTGATCGCCCTCAGCGGAGCGCGTCGCTCAGGGTCTCGGACACGACCCGCGCCGTCCGATCCCAGTCGTACGCGTCGACCGGTGCCGCCACGGTCCGCGGAGAGCGGGCCGCCTCGGTCATCGCCGCCGCCCACTCGTGCGCGTCGTGCACATCGGACACAGCCCACCCCCGCCCCGCCACGATCTCGGCGACAGCACGGCATCCGCTCCAGTGGATCACCGGCGTCCCGGTGGCCACCGACTCGAGCGCGGGCAGCCCGAAACCCTCGAGCAGCGAGGGCATGACGGTCGCCACCGCGCCGCGGTACAGCTCGGCCAGGCGCGCGTCATCGACGTCCGTCGACACCTCCACCCGCTCGGCCACACCCCGCTCCGCCGCGAGCCGACGCACCTCGGCCTCCTCGTCCGCGGGAACGACCGACCGGACCCGGATGCCGGGGGCCACCGCCGCCGCACGCAGCACGACGTCGAGGTTCTTGTGCGCCCGCGTGTTCCCGACGAACAGGACGTACGGATCGGATGCCGCTTCCCGCGGCCCGTCGGGCGTGAACGCCGCCGAGCACCCGTTGCCGGCGTTCACGACGCGCACGCTGTCGTCCCGGAGCCAGGCCCGGATCGCCTCGGCCGACGTCTCGGAGACCGTGAGGACGACCCGCGCACGGCGGATCACCCGACGCACCGGACCGTTGTAGTAGGCGAGGAACTTCGCCCGACCCGGCCAGGCCGTCTGCAACTGGATGAGGTCGTGCACGGTGAGCACCTGACGCGGGGCGCGCAGGAGCGCGCCGTACCCGGGCGAATAGACGACGTCCGCCGGGGCAGGTCCGGGGACGCGCCGGAAGGCGTCGAGCGGCGCGTAGGGCGTCCCGTCGAGGCCCAGGTCCCGCCACGGCACGTCGAGACGCCCGAGCACCTCGCGCGCGTACCGGCCGATCCCGTGCGCGCCCCGGTAGCGGTCGTCGACGAAGAGCGCGGTCATCCGACCTCCCGGGCGACCCACGCGGCGATCTCGGCCTCGAACACCGGCCGATCGAACTCGTATGCCCGGTGGACGCAGGCGTCGCGGTCGACCGCCGCGGCCCGCTCGACGGCTGCGGCGAGCTCCGTCGCCGACCACTCGTGCACCAGCGCCCCGGTGACGCCGTCGACGACGCTCTCCGCCACTCCCCCGACCGCGTTGCCGACGACGGGGGTCCCGGTCGCCATCGCCTCGACCGGCATGATGCCGAAGTCCTCGACGGCGGGGAACACGAGCGCGACGGCGGCGCGGTACAGCGCCGCCAGCAGGGTCGACGACGGATCCCGGACGATCGTCACCGGGTGCCCGCGGTCCTCCGCGTACGCACGCAGTCGGGCCTCGTCGGCTCCGCCGCCCGCGAGGACCACCGGAAGCCCTGACGCCACCCCGGCGTCGATGACGAGCTCGAGCCGCTTGTACGGCACGAACCGGGACACACCCAGCAGGTAGTCCGCCGGCAGCATCGCCAGCACGCCCTCGGTCTCATCCGTGGCACGCGCCTCGGCGAACCTCGCCACGTCGATTGGCGGGTGGATCACGGTCGCCTCGCGGTCCCACGCCCAGCCGACGCGCTCCGCGATGAACGCGCTGTTCGCGGCGATCGCGACGGGCTCGGCCGCCCGCCGCCGGTCGAGCGGCTTGAGCATCGCCGACGCCGCGCGCGCGAGCGGCCCCTGCCCGCGCCCGTCGAGCTCGGGCACCCAGATGTACCGCGCCGGCGTATGCGCGTACACGAGCTTCGGCGCCTCGGCGGCGCGCCCGCCGAAACGGGCATGGTGGGAGAAGAGGTGGCTGCTGCAGAGCACCCAGTCCGCATCCCGCTGCGGCAGCATCCGCCACGCGAACGGCATGAGCGGCAGAGCGGCCGCCTTGCGTCCGCGCAACGGCGTACGAGCCAGCAGCGTCTCCTCGACGCCCTCGAAACGCCCGCCGCTCTCGTCCCACAGGCACCAGCGCTCCGCGTCGGGGAACACCTCGCCCAGCACGGCGAAGACGTTCTCGGACCCGCCCCGCGGCGACAGCCACTCGTGGACCAGGATGCCGCTCACGATGCGACCCGCTTCACCTGCGTCATCCGATCCTCACCGTCCGACGTTCATTCTGTCAGACGCGCCACCCCCGGCCGGGCACAGCAGAGGGGCCGGATGCCGCGGCATCCGACCCCTCGCAGGGATCACTCGTTCCCGATACGCCGATCCACGTTGTCGCGGACCTCGTCGACCTTCGCGTCGACCGAGTCGGGAGCGACCTTCTTCACGAAATCGGCCGCGGCGTCGAGGACCTTGTCGCTGACGTCCTCGGCCTTGTCCGACTTCAGGTTCCGGTCGATCTCCTCCTTGTGCTGCTCGAGGAACTGCTTGCCCTTGTTGACCACATCGTCGATACCCATGGGATCCCTTCCGTCTCGGACCGCGGATGCCGCGGCGCGGTCAGTCTAAGACCGTCCCCACCCGATCACACACCCTTGCAGGAACGACGAAGGGGCCGGGCCCGAAGGCCCGACCCCTGTCGGTGAGTCCGAAGGACTTACTTGAGGATCTTGGTGACGGTACCGGCACCGACGGTGCGGCCACCCTCACGGATCGCGAAGCCGAGGCCGTCCTCCATGGCGATGGGCTGGATGAGCTCCACCGTCATGTCCGTGGTGTCACCGGGCATGACCATCTCGGTGCCCTCGGGCAGCGTGATGACGCCGGTCACGTCCGTGGTACGGAAGTAGAACTGCGGGCGGTAGTTCGTGTAGAAGGGGTTGTGACGGCCACCCTCCTCCTTCGAGAGGATGTAGGCAGTGCCCTCGAAGTTGGTGTGCGGCGTAACCGAACCCGGCTTCACGACGACCTGGCCACGCTCGACGTCGTCACGCTTGAGACCACGGAGGAGCAGACCACAGTTCTCGCCGGCCCAGGCCTCGTCGAGCTGCTTGTGGAACATCTCGATACCCGTGACCGTGGTCTTCTGCGTCGGGCGGATGCCGACGATCTCGACCTCGGAGTTGATGGCGAGGGTGCCACGCTCGGCGCGACCGGTGACGACCGTGCCACGACCGGTGATCGTGAAGACGTCCTCGATCGGCATGAGGAAGGGCTTGTCCTTGTCGCGGACCGGGTCGGGGATCGACTCGTCAGCGGCGTCCATCAGGTCGAGGATCGACTGGACCCACTGCTCGTCGCCCTCGAGAGCCTTGAGGCCCGAGACGCGGACGACCGGAGCGTCGTCGCCGGGGAAGCCCTGGCTGGACAGCAGCTCGCGGACCTCGAGCTCGACGAGCTCCAGGATCTCCTCGTCGTCGACCATGTCCGACTTGTTCAGCGCGACCATCAGGTAGGGAACGCCGACCTGCTTGGCGAGCAGAACGTGCTCACGCGTCTGAGCCATCGGGCCGTCGGTGGCGGCGACCACGAGGATCGCGCCGTCCATCTGAGCGGCACCGGTGATCATGTTCTTGATGTAGTCAGCGTGACCCGGGGCGTCGACGTGTGCGTAGTGACGCTTCGGGGTCTCGTACTCGACGTGCGAGATGTTGATCGTGATACCACGCTGGCGCTCTTCGGGAGCGGAGTCGATCGACGCGAAGTCACGCTGCACGTTGGTGGCCGACGGGAACTTGTCGGCGAGCACCTTCGAGATGGCAGCGGTGAGCGTGGTCTTGCCGTGGTCGACGTGACCGATCGTTCCGATGTTGACGTGCGGCTTGGTCCGCTCGAACTTGGCCTTGGCCACTGGGTCCTCCTCAGGACTGTCGTGTAGTCATCCGGGCGCTGGATTGCGACCGGGTTTCTACGGGGATGTTGTCAGTGTAGTTGACGTGACGATATTCAGTTTGGGCGGATGCCGGGGGCCGGGCCCCCGGCATCCGAAGAACGAGTGTTACTCGCCCTTGGTCTTCTGGACGATCTCGTCGGCCACCGCGCGCGGGACCTCGGAGTAGCTGTCGAACTCCATCGCGTAGACCGCGCGGCCCGAAGTCTTCGAGCGCAGGTCACCGATGTAGCCGAACATCTCCGACAGGGGGACGAGGGCGCGGACGATCTTGATGCCCGCTCCGTCCTCCATCGACTGGATCTGGCCACGACGCGAGTTCAGGTCGCCGATGACGTCGCCCATGTACTCCTCGGGAGTACGGACCTCGACGGCCATCAGCGGCTCGAGCAGCACGGGGCTGGCCTTGCGGACAGCCTCCTTGAAGCCCATCGAACCCGCGATCTTGAACGCCATCTCGGACGAGTCGACGTCGTGCGACGCGCCGTCCATGAGGATCGCCTTCACGCCCACCATGGGGAAGCCGGCGAGCACACCGACCTGCATGGCGTCCTGGAAGCCCTGGTTGGTCGGCTCGATGTACTCGCGCGGGATGCGGCCACCGGTGACCTTGTTCTCGAACTCGTACGTCTTGTCGGCCGTGACCTCGAGGGGCTCGAGCGCGAACTGGATCTTCGCGAACTGACCCGACCCACCGGTCTGCTTCTTGTGCGTGTAGTCGTAACGCTCGACGGTCTTCTTGATCGTCTCGCGGTACGCGACCTGCGGCTTGCCGACGTTCGCCTCGACGCGGAACTCGCGCTTCATGCGGTCGACGAGGATGTCGAGGTGCAGCTCGCCCATGCCCTTGATGACCGTCTGACCGGTCTCGGGGTTGAGCTCGGTGCGGAAGGTCGGGTCCTCTTCGGCGAGCTTCTGGATGGCGACACCCAGCTTCTCCTGGTCGGCCTTGGTCTTCGGCTCGATCGCGACCTCGATGACGGGCTCGGGGAACGTCATCGACTCGAGGACGACGGGCTCGCTCGGGTCGGCGAGGGTGTCACCGGTGGTGGTGTCCTTCAGGCCGATGACCGCGTAGATGTTGCCCGCGGTGACCGCGTCGACCGGGTTCTCCTTGTTGGCGTGCATCTGGAAGATCTTCCCGATGCGCTCCTTCTTGCCCTTGGTCGAGTTGATGACCTGCGCACCCGAGTCGAGCTGACCCGAGTAGACGCGGATGTAGGTCAGGCGACCGAAGAACGGGTGCACGGCGACCTTGAAGGCCAGCGCGGCGAACGGGTCGTTGGCATCGGGGTGACGCTCGATGACCTTCTCCTCGTCCTTCGGGTCGTGCGCCTCGATGGCGGGCACGTCGAGGGGCGACGGCAGGTAGTCGACGACCGCGTCGAGCATCGGCTGGACACCGCGGTTCTTGAACGCGGAGCCGCAGAGCACGGGGTAGAGCTCGCCGGCGACGGTCATCTTGCGGATGGCGCCCTTGATCTCGGCGATCGTGAGCTCCTCACCGCCGAAGAACTTCTCGAGGAGCTCCTCGTCGCTCTCGGCGACGGTCTCCAGCAGCTGCTGGCGGTACTCCTCGGCGCGGTCCTTGAGGTCGGCGGGGATCTCCTGCACCTCGTACTTGGCGCCCATGGTCACGTCACCCTTGGCGTCGCCGGGCCACACCAGTGCGCGCATCTCGACGAGGTCGATGACGCCGACGAAGTCGTTCTCGGCACCGATGGGCAGCTGCAGCACGAGCGGCTTGGCGCCGAGGCGCTTCACGATCGTGTCGACGGTGAAGTAGAAGTCCGCGCCCAGCTTGTCCATCTTGTTGACGAAGCAGATACGGGGGACGTCGTACTTGTCGGCCTGACGCCACACGGTCTCGGACTGGGGCTCGACGCCCTCCTTGCCGTCGAAGACGGCGACGGCACCGTCGAGGACGCGGAGCGAGCGCTCCACCTCGACCGTGAAGTCCACGTGACCCGGGGTGTCGATGATGTTGATCTGGTTCTTGTTCCAGAAGCAGGTGACGGCGGCCGACGTGATCGTGATGCCGCGCTCCTTCTCCTGCTCCATCCAGTCGGTGGTCGAGGCGCCGTCGTGGGTTTCGCCCAGCTTGTGGTTGACACCCGTGTAGAAGAGGATGCGCTCGGTCGTCGTCGTCTTGCCGGCATCGATGTGCGCCATGATGCCGATGTTGCGGACCTTGTTGAGGTCGGTGAGCACTTCTTGTGCCACGGGGTGTCCTTACGTGTAGTGACGGATGTCGCGGGGCGACCGGCCGGGGGTGACCCGGCCGGTCGCCGAGGTGCTGATTACCAGCGGTAGTGCGCGAAGGCGCGGTTCGACTCGGCCATCTTGTGGGTGTCCTCGCGGCGCTTCACCGCGGCACCGAGGCCGTTCGAGGCATCCAGGATCTCGTTCTGGAGGCGCTCGGTCATGGTCTTCTCACGGCGACCCTTCGCGTACGAGACGAGCCAGCGCAGCGCGAGCGTGTTCGCGCGGTGCGGCTTGACCTCGACGGGAACCTGGTAGGTCGAGCCACCGACGCGGCGGCTCTTGACCTCGAGGGTGGGGCGGACGTTGTCGAGCGCCTTCTTGAGCGTCGCGACGGCGTCCTGGCCGTTCTTCGCCTCGACGCCCTTGAGGGCGTTGTAGACGATGGCCTCGGCGATGGACTTCTTGCCGTCGACGAGGATCTTGTTCACCAGCTGGGTGACGATCGGAGCACCGTAGACCGGGTCGTTGACGACGACGCGGCGGGGTGCGGGTCCCTTACGAGGCATCTAGCTCAACCCTTCTTGGCGCCGTAGCGGCTGCGAGCCTGCTTACGGTTCTTGACAGCCTGGGTGTCCAGGGCGCCGCGGACGATCTTGTAACGCACACCGGGGAGGTCCTTCACACGACCACCGCGGACGAGCACGAGCGAGTGCTCCTGCAGGTTGTGGCCCTCACCGGGGATGTAGGCGGTGACCTCGGTCCCGTTGCGGAGCTTCACACGGGCGACCTTGCGCATCGCCGAGTTCGGCTTCTTGGGCGTGGTCGTGTACACGCGGGTGCAGACACCCGCCTGCTGCGGGTTCGCCTTCAGGGCGGGCGCCTTGGTCTTCGAGACCTTGGGCGAGCGACCCTTGCGAACCAACTGCTGAATGGTTGGCACGTTCTCTCCTTGTCGATCTGCGCGCGGCTCGCGCCGGGCACAGGTGCTGCACGGTGACAGCGTTCGTGGTTTCACCACAGATCCATCTGCACGCCGCGACCGCGACGAACGGGAGTGATGGATATGCCGTGGGGGTGGCCTGTTCGCAGGCCCTGTCCCTGGTGCGCTCGCCTCGCCTGTCCCGTGCCGAGGCACGTCGCATGGCGCGCGTGTGCGCACACCCGATCAATGATACGCGGGATGACGAAGTCGGGTCAAACGAGGGCGGACTTCACCGCGAGTGCTCAGGTGCGGATCGCCGTCGGTCAGGAACCGGCATCCGTCCGCTGCAGCCGGAGCGCCGCATCGCCGAGGAGGAACCGCTCGGCGACCTCCGCCGCCCCGCCCGGCTCGACCTCGACGTCCGTGCCGAGGGGACTGGGCAGCAGGATGCCGTTGGTCGACCCCAGATCGACGATGCGCCACACCTCGCCGCGCCGCTCGAGGCGGGCATGGGTCTTCGACACGGTCCGCGTCGGGTCGGCGATCGCAAGGAGCTGGGCACGCGGATGCGCGGGATCGGCGACGGGGTTGCGCCCCAGGATGACGACGTCGCCCGACAGGTCGGCGGTCGAGCCGTCGGGGAGCACGAGCTCCCACCGCGGGTGCCCGCGACGCACGACGACGGTGCGCTCGAGGTCCTCGCCCCACGGCGCGGGGTCCGATTCCTGTTGCTCGCGCTCCTGCGCCGAGACCGAGGAACTCGCCGACACGGGAGCGCCCGCGGCCGGCGAGCCGGGGATGGCGGAGACCTCGCCGGTCAGCTCGGGGAAGACGTCGCGTTCGGCGCGGTCGGCGCCGAACGCCGGCGGGCGCAGACGCGTGACGGGCGCCTCGTCGCGCCCCGGCACCGACGAGATGATGCCCGGCGCGGCGGCGACGGGAGGGCTCGCGTCGCGGGGCGCGTGAGGTGCGGCCTGCGGCGGGAGCGGCGCCTGCGGCGCGGTCGTGGACGTGTCGGCGATTTCCGGCAGCGCGCTGCCGGAACGCATCGTCGGCGTCGGAGCGGTCGGGTCGGGCTGCTCCCCCGTCGCCCCGGGCTCGGCGGCGAGCGTCGACGTATCGGCGGGAGCCGCCGCGGAGGTCTGCGGCGCCCAGGGCTGGGGCGCGACCGGTGACGCCGGGGCGGCCGCAGGACCCGGCCGCGCATCGTCACCTGGCGCAGGGGCGGGCGCCGGGAAGGGCGGCGGCGGCAACGGCGCGCCGAAGTCCGTCCCGAGGGATCCGAACGGCGCGTAGGGAGGCGACGCGGGCCGCGCCGCCGGATCGGGATGCAGATGGGCGGGGCGCGCGCCGCGCCACTCGGCAGGACCGAACCCCACGATCGTCGCCCAGACCGGGAACAGGAGCGCCCCGACGACGGTCATCCCGCCGCCGTAACCGAACCCGGGGTTCAGCCGGTGCACGGTCAGGATCAGGAGGATCCAGACGGCGATCGGGCCGACACCCGGCACGAGGACGAGGAGGGCGAGCCACATCGAGAATCCGCCCCAGCGCAGCAGCACGCCGATGTTGAGGAGGGGCACCCATGCGCGCCAGGGCTCCTCGCCCATCTTCCGGAAGGCGGCCGAGAGCGCCAGGGCGACCCACACGTACACTGCCGCACCGAGGACGAAGGCGAGCAGTCCCAGGACGACACCCGCACCGCTGTCGACACCCGTGATCATCCCCCCACCCTAAGTGAGCAGGATCGGCCCCCGCGGAAGGGAGCGGAGCCGCGTCAGACCCCGGGAAGACCGTCGCCCGAATCGAACGGGGCGTCGAGCGACCGGGTCAACTCGTCGAGCAGTGCCGCGATCTGGGGCTCGACGTACTGGGCCACGGCCGTCTGGATCCGGAGGCGATGCCGCAGCAGGATCGTGCATACCTCGCGCCCCACCATGCTCGCGTACTCGTCGGCGAGGCGGACCTCCTGACGGAGCGCCGCCTTCGCGTCCTCGGTGAGCGGAGGGAGCGCGGGCACCGCGGCATCCGCTTCATCCGCCAGACCCGCGATCGTGAACAGGAAGGGGGCGCCGGGGACGGGATCCGGGTCCATCGGCAGGCCGTCGAATTCCGGCTCGAGCCCCTCGGCGGGCCGGTAGGTGCGGGACCGGTTGCGGTCGGCCTGCTGGTCGAGCTCGGCCTGCAGCATCGGGAGGTTGCGTGCGGTGTAGTGCGCGACGGCGTTGTCGACGATCGTCTTGATCCGGGTCGACAGACCGTGCTGCACCCCGTGCGGCACGTCGGACCCGAGACCCGCCGCCGAGAGGACAGGAGAGCCGAGGCACCGCCGGCAGGGCGCGACCCGGCCGCGGTGCGTGGCCGGCTCCCAGCGCGGCAACCAGCGCAGCCAGGCCTCGACGGCCTGGTCCACTTGCGTCTCGAGCGAGCGCTCCACGGCTCCATTGTCGCGGAGATCCGCGCCGATCGGGGCATTTGCGCCGTGCCGGATGACGTCGCCCGTCACTCCTCGTCGTCGTCGCGCTCCCACGGCCACTGCGGTCTGCTCGCCCGCGTGCGCCCGAGCGCGATCCCGGCCCACGCCGCGACGGCCGCGGTCACCGCCAGGACGAGGAGGTACCACGACACCGCGACGTCGCCGACGGCACCGACCGCCACCGCGGGATCCGCCCCCGTCAGGGTGCCGCCGGCCGCGATCCCGACGAGATAGGCGGCGACCGCCGCGGCCGCCACCCAGAGCGCCCCGACGTAGCGGCCGCGGCGAATCGCTCCGTACCCGGTGGCCGCGAAGACGAGGGCCGCGAGCAGCATCGCCGTGATCCCGGCGCCCTGGCCGAGCGCCGGCTCGGCGAGGACGTCGGTGTCGGTCAGCAGGCTCGTGAAGCCGAAGCCGAAGATCGCGAGCGCCGCGAATCCGATCGTCGCGAAGAACGCGGCGATCGGCGGCGCGACACCGGCGGACGGCGACACCTGCCGCGGCCGCCTGTCAGTACTGCTGGAGCTGCGGGCCGGCCTCGAGGGTGCGCTCGTACTCGCGCTGGGCCTCGTCGTTGAGCTCGGTCACCCGACGACCGCGACGCGCGACCCAGGCACCGAACCACACCGTGATCTCACGACCGAGGACGAACGCGATGACGGCGAGCGGGGCGAGGAGCTGCTCCCCCATGAGCTGGGCAGCCTGAGACGGCGCGATCGACCAGAACGGTGCCTGGAACAGCTGGCCGAGCAGGTGACCGCCGTAGGCTGCGGCGCCCACGAGCAGCCCGAAGACCACCCACAGACCCCAACGACCGCGGTTGATGAAGGCGCCCAGGATCCAGAAGCCCAGGAAGAAGACCGCCACCGGCACCCAGAACGCCCAGGTGGTGAGGATCTCGAGGGTGCGGCTGCCGAGGTCCGCGACCGCGATCGGCTCGTCGAGCGCTGCGAGGCCGAGCGTGGCGGCCAGGTAGAGGAGCGCGAACACCAGCGCGGCGACCAGACCGATGGCGCCGGCGCCACCGCGATTGCCGCGTGCGCGCGGTGCCTCGGGGGCCTGCACGAAGATCGGCTGCTGCGAGTAGACAGCTGTGGGCGCGCCTGTGGCGGCGGGCTCGCTCGAGGTCACCGTCGTCGGGGTCTGGTCGGCGTGCGAGTAGGCCGCCGTGGCGACGGCCGGGGCCGCCGCGCCAGCAGCGGGAGCCGCGGTCGTCGCGGGCTCCGGGGCGTCGTCGTGGCGCGCGGGCGCGTCGACGACGTCGGTGTGGGCGGTGGATGCCTCGGAGTCGGTCTCCGCTTCGGAGTCGCTCTCCGTCGCCGCCGGACGGTACAGCGGCTCGCTCTCGACGGCAGAGGCCGTCACGGGTGCGTCGGGCTCGCTGTACTTGCCGTAGTCGATCGACAGGTCCGAACCGCGGTCGGTCGCGGTGAAATCCGCGTCACCGCGCGGGCGGTCCTCGGTGGTGCGCGAGGCGGCCTCGGCCTCGGCGAGACTGTCGTTGGCGCTGCCGACGACGTGGTCGACGTCGCGGGGCTCGCCGGTGGACGTGGACTCCTCGACGGGCTCGCCGTAGGCAGGCTCGCGCGTCGGTTCGTTCCGCTCGCCGAACTGGGGGTCGCTCATGGCGGTGTCACTCCTCACGCGGAGGCGTGCGCCACCGCTGCAGCGAGCGTATCGTCGGCGCCCCCACCCGCCGCGGAGGCGCCCCGACGTGTCTCGACGCCGCGTCCGGGTCGAGACGTATCGTGGACCCCATGTCGAGCCGACGCCCCCGCATCCGCCGTGCGCTCGTCGGCGCCCTCGCCGCCCTCACCCTCGCGGGCGCCGTGACGGCCTGTGCCCCCGAGCCCGACGCGGTGCTGCCCGCGCCGACGGATGCGGCATCCGGAACCCCCAGCCCGACCGTCACCCCCGTCGCCATCGCGGAGTTCCCGTTCGGCCCGTCGACCTCGACCACGCCGCTGCCGAAGGACTGCGAGAGCATCCTGACCCCCGGCATCCTGGACACCCTGCAGGGCATCCCGCTCAACGCACCGGGTATGGGCGGCGGCATCCGACCCGACAGCAGCCGCGTGTGCGTGTGGGCCGACCCCGGCGCGAGCCGCACGAGCCTCGTCACCGTCGTGGGCTACTCCCCCGAACGCGAGGCGCGCGATGCGCTCTACCTGCTCGGCGTCGACGAGGGCTACACCTGCTACGAGCCGGACGAGGGACTGCGGTGCGAGAAGAGCGGCACCGACGAGCTCGGGCTCCCGGTCGGGCGCACCGTCTACTGGCGCGACGGCGTGGCGATCGACACGCAGTACTCCAACCTCGCACCCCAGGGGTACACGGCGGCGATCGTCCGGTCGATCTGGGGCTGAGCGCTCAGCCTGCGCGCGACCAGACCGCGGCGGCGACGCCGTCCGCGTACTGGGTCGGATGCCACGCCTGCTGCGACGTCGACACCCACTGCCCGCCGCCGGCCTCGATCGTCTCGAGCAGGTCGCCCTCGGTGCGCGAGCAGCGCACGCGGTCACCCTCGGGGGCGCACTCGAACCCGAGCGGCGGCAACGCAGCCGTTGCGATGGCCCCGGCATCCGGCGGCACCGTCGCGACCGTCGTGGAGATCTCGCCCCGCCCGGAGGTCCAGGTGCACGTGACGAGCACCTGCGGCTCGAGAGCGGCGACGAGGTCGGCGGCCGTCGACACCGGCGCATCCGTCGAAGCGACCATCTCGGCACCCTCCGTCCACCGGAGACCGGCCCACGCCGCTTCGTTGTAGAGATCGCGGCAGCCGACGGGGGCCGAGGTCGCCGCAGCGGATGCCGTGGGTTGCGGCACCCCCGCGGCCTCGGAGATCCATCGCGAGGCGGCGGGGAACATCGGCACGGCGAGCACCAGCAGCGTCACGACGATCGCCGCGCTCACGACGCCGACGAACCACGCGAAGCCGGCGTTGCGCCCTCCCACCCCTGCCATGCGTCCCAGGGTAGCCGTCCCCCGCGCCGACGACGCCGAAGGCCCCCGGGAGATCCCGGGGGCCTTCGGTCAGACGATCACGCCTCGATCAGTTGTTCTCGCGACTTCGTCGCTCGACAACTTCAATCGGCTCGGCCGAGCGAGCAAGCTCGCTCGTCTCTCACCTCAATCAGTTGTAGCTGCCGGGGGTGAAGTCGTCGGTCGAGAAGCTGTCGAAGTCGACGTAGCTCAGGTCGGCGTCGCTGTACGCGCCGTCCGAGGCGAAGATGCGGTTCGGGTACCGCTCGCTCTTGGCCTCCTCCGTCGCCTCGACCACGACGTTGCGGTACTTCGCAAGGCCGGTGCCGGCGGGGATGAGCTTTCCGATGATGACGTTCTCCTTGAGGCCGACGAGCGGGTCGCTCTTGCCCTCCATGGCCGCCTGCGTGAGGACGCGGGTGGTCTCCTGGAACGACGCGGCCGACAGCCACGACTCCGTCGCGAGCGACGCCTTCGTGATACCCATCAGCTCGGGGCGACCCGAGGCGGGACGCTTGCCCGCCGCGACAGCCTCGCGGTTCATCTGCTGGTAGCGCTTGAAGTCCACCAGCTCACCGGGCAGCAGGTCCGTCTCGCCGTGGTCGACGACCGTGACCTTGCGCAGCATCTGGCGCACGATGACCTCGATGTGCTTGTCGTGGATCGGCACACCCTGCGAGCGGTACACGCCCTGCACGCCGCCGACGAGGTACTTCTGCACCTCGCGGGCACCCTGCACGCGCATGACCTCCTTGGGGTCGAGCGTTCCGACCTGCAGCGGCTGACCGACCACGACGCGCTGGCCGTCCTCGACGAGGAGGGTGGCGCGCTTGAGGACCGGGTAGACGTGCGGCTCGTCGCCGTTGTCCGGGGTCAGGATGACCTTCTTGGCCTTCTCGGTCTCATCGATCTTGATGACACCGTCGGCCTCGGCGATCGGGGACGCACCCTTGGGGGTACGCGCCTCGAACAGCTCCTGGACACGGGGCAGACCCTGGGTGATGTCGTCCGCCGATGCCGAACCACCGGTGTGGAACGTACGCATCGTCAGCTGGGTACCGGGCTCACCGATCGACTGGGCGGCGATGATGCCGACGGCCTCGCCGATGTCGACGAGCTTGCCGCTGGCCAGCGAACGGCCGTAGCACTTGGCGCACACACCGACGGCGGAGTCACAGGTGAGGACCGAGCGCACCTTGATGCTCTCGATGCCACCGGCGACCAGCTTGTCGATGAGGACGTCACCCACGTCGTCGCCGGCCTCGGCCAGGACGGCGCCCTGCGCGTCGACGACGTCAGCGGCGAGGGTACGGGCGAACACCGAGTTCTCGACGTTGGCGTCACGCACGAGCGTGCCGTCGGTGCCGGGAGCGGCGATCGTGAACTCGAGACCCTTGGTCGTGCCGCAGTCCTCCTCGCGGATGATGACATCCTGCGAGACGTCGACGAGACGACGCGTGAGGTACCCCGAGTCGGCGGTACGGAGGGCCGTGTCGGCCAGACCCTTACGGGCACCGTGCGTCGCGATGAAGTACTCCGCCACCGACAGACCCTCGCGGTACGAGGAGATGATCGGACGGGGGATGATCTCACCCTTGGGGTTGTTCACCAGGCCTCGCATACCCGCGATGTTGCGGATCTGCAGCCAGTTACCACGGGCACCCGAGCTCACCATGCGGTTGATGGTGTTGTCGGACGGGAAGTTGTCCCGCATCGCCTTCTGGACCTCGTCGGTCGCCTCGGTCCAGATCTTGATGAGCTCCTGACGACGCTCGGCGTCGGTGGTGAGACCCTTCTCGAACTGGCCCTGGACCTTCGCGGCCTGCTTCTCGTAGGCGGCGACGATCTCCTTCTTGTTCGGCGGCGTGAGGACGTCGCTGAGGGCGACGGTCACACCCGAACGGGTGGCCCAGTAGAAGCCGGCGTCCTTGATCCGGTCGAGGGATGCCGCGACCTCGGTCTTCGGGTACTCCTCGGCCAGCTTGTTGACGATCTGCGACAGCTTGCCCTTGTCGGCCTGCTCGCGGACGAACGGGTAGCCCTTGGGGAGCGTGTCGTTGAAGATCGCCTGACCCAGCGAGGCATCCACCAGACCGTGGCGCTCGTAGCCCTCGGGCGCTTCGCCCTCGAGGAACGTCAGACCCGGGACGCGGATGCGGACCTTGGCCTGCAGGTCGAGGGTGCCCTCGTCCTTGGCCAGGATCGCCTCGCCGACGGAGCCGAACACACGGCCCTCACCCGCAGCACCCTCCTTGATGGTCGTCAGGTGGTGCAGACCGATGATCATGTCCTGCGAGGGCAGGGTCACCGGGCGGCCGTCCGACGGCTTGAGGATGTTGTTCGAGGCGAGCATCAGCACGCGGGCCTCGGCCTGAGCCTCGACCGACAGCGGCAGGTGCACGGCCATCTGGTCACCGTCGAAGTCCGCGTTGAAGGCGGCGCAGACGAGCGGGTGGAGCTGGATGGCCTTGCCCTCGACGAGCTGCGGCTCGAACGCCTGGATGCCGAGACGGTGCAGCGTGGGCGCACGGTTCAGCAGCACGGGACGCTCGCGGATGATCTCCTCGAGCACGTCCCAGACCTCGGGACGGGTGCGCTCGACGGCACGCTTGGCGGCCTTGATGTTCTGCGAGTGACCGAGGTCGATGAGGCGCTTGATCACGAACGGCTTGAAGAGCTCGAGCGCCATCTGCTTGGGCAGACCGCACTGGTGCAGCTTCAGCTGCGGGCCGACGATGATGACCGAACGGCCCGAGTAGTCGACGCGCTTGCCGAGCAGGTTCTGGCGGAAGCGACCCTGCTTACCCTTCAGCATGTCGCTGAGGGACTTGAGGGCGCGGTTGCCGGTACCCGTGACGGGACGACCGCGGCGGCCGTTGTCGAACAGGGCGTCGACGGCCTCCTGCAGCATCCGCTTCTCGTTGTTGACGATGATCTCGGGAGCACCGAGGTCGATCAGGCGACGGAGACGGTTGTTGCGGTTGATCACGCGACGGTACAGGTCGTTCAGGTCGCTGGTGGCGAAACGGCCACCGTCGAGCTGGACCATGGGACGCAGCTCCGGCGGGATCACCGGGACGACGTCGAGCACCATCGAGGCCGGGCTCATGCCGGTCGACAGGAACGAGTTGACGACCTTGAGGCGCTTGATCGCACGGATCTTGCGCTGGCCCTTGCCCTCGGAGATCTGCAGGTGCAGCGACTCGGCCTCGGCGGCCAGGTCGAACGCCTCGAGGCGACGCTTGATCGACTCGGCGCCCATGTAGGCCTCGAAGTACTGACCGAAGCGGTCCTGGAGCTCCTGGAAGATGTCGTCTTCCTGCTTGAGCTGACCGACCTCGAGGCCCCGGAACTCGTCCCACATCCGCTCGAGCTTGGCGACCTGCTCGTCGCCGCGCTTGCGGATGGTGGCCATCTCCTTCTCGGCGGCGTCCTTGGCCTTCTTCTTCTGGTCGGCCTTGGCGCCCTCCGCCTCGAGGACGGCGAGCTCGTCTTCCAGCTTCTGCAGACGGTCGGCGACGCGGGCGTCCCGACGGTCGGCGATGTTCTTGATCTCGAGGCGGAGGTTCGCCTCGTGGGTCGGCAGGTCGCGGTGGCGTGCGTCCTCGTCGACCGAGATCACCATGTAGGCGGCGAAGTAGATGACCTTCTCGAGGTCCTTCGGCGCCATGTCCAGCAGGTAGCCCAGGCGCGAGGGGACGCCCTTGAAGTACCAGATGTGGGTGACGGGGGCGGCGAGCTCGATGTGGCCCATGCGCTCACGACGGACGGAGGACTTGGTGACCTCCACGCCGCAGCGCTCGCAGACGATGCCCTTGAAGCGGACGCGCTTGTACTTGCCGCAGGCGCACTCCCAGTCGCGGGACGGTCCGAAGATCTGCTCTCCGAAGAGGCCGTCCTTCTCGGGCTTCAGCGTGCGGTAGTTGATGGTCTCGGGCTTCTTGACCTCGCCGAAGGACCAACGACGGATGTCGTCGGCGGTGGCGAGACCGATACGAAGCTGATCGAAGGTGTGTGACTCGAGCACTGATTCTCCTGTGTCGGAATTCTGTTCGTTGCCGGTGCGGGTCAGATCTCGTCGATCGACGTCGACTCGAACCGGGTGGAGATGTTGATGCCGAGCTCCTCCGCTGCGCGGAAGGCCTCGTCGTCACTGTCGCGCAGGTTGACCTCGGTGCCGTCGGCCGAGAGGACCTCGACGTTCAGGCAGAGGGACTGCATCTCCTTCATGAGGACCTTGAACGACTCCGGGATGCCGGGCTCCTGGATGTTCTCGCCCTTGACGATGGCTTCGTAGACCTTGACGCGTCCCACGATGTCGTCGGACTTGATCGTCAGCAGCTCCTGCAGTGCGTATGCGGCACCGTAAGCCTCGAGCGCCCAGACCTCCATCTCACCGAAGCGCTGGCCACCGAACTGGGCCTTACCGCCGAGCGGCTGCTGGGTGATCATCGAGTAGGGGCCCGTCGAGCGTGCGTGGATCTTGTCGTCGACGAGGTGGTGCAGCTTCAGGATGTACATGTAGCCGACCGAGATCGGAGCCGGGAACGGCTCGCCGGAGCGACCGTCGAACAGCTTCGCCTTGCCCGAGCTGTCGATGAGACGCTCGCCGTCACGCGTGGGGTTCGTCGAGTCGAGCAGACCCGCGATCTCCTCCTCGAACGCACCGTCGAACACCGGGGTCGCGACCTTCGTGCCGGGCGCGGCCTCGCGGGCCTGCTCGGGCAGCTTCGCGGCCCACTCGGGCGAACCGTCGACCTTCCAGCCCTGCTTGGCGACCCAGCCGAGGTGGGTCTCGAGGACCTGACCGAAGTTCATTCGACCGGGGATGCCGAGGGGGTTCAGGACGACGTCGACCGGGGTGCCGTCCGCGAGGAAGGGCATGTCCTCGACGGGCAGGATCTTCGCGATGACACCCTTGTTGCCGTGGCGGCCGGCGAGCTTGTCACCGGCGGTGATCTTGCGCTTCTGGGCGATGTAGACCACGACGCGGCGGTTGACGCCCGAGCCGAGCTCGTCGTCGCCGTCCTCGGCGTTGAACTCCTTGACGGCGATGATCGTGCCCTGCTCACCGTGGGGCACCTTCAGCGAGGTGTCACGGACTTCGCGGCTCTTCTCGTTGAAGATCGCGCGGAGCAGGCGCTCCTCGGCCGACAGCTCGGTCTCACCCTTGGGCGTGACCTTGCCGACGAGGATGTCGCCGGGACGCACCTCGGCGCCGATGCGGATGATGCCGCGCTCGTCGAGGTCCTTCAGCAGGTCGGGGCTGACGTTGGGGAGGTCACGGGTGATCTCCTCCTTGCCGAGCTTGGTGTCGCGCGCGTCGACCTCGTACTCCTCGATGTGGATCGAGGAGAGCGTGTCGTTCTTCACGAGCTCCTGGCTGAGGATGATGGCGTCCTCGAAGTTGTGACCCTCCCACGTCATGAAGGCGACGAGGAGGTTCTTGCCGAGGGCGAGCTCGCCGTTCTCCGTGGCGGGGCCGTCGGCGATGACCTCGCCGACCTCGACGCGGTCGCCGGCCGAGACCACGACGCGCTGGTTGTACGAGGTGCCCTGGTTGGAGCGGTCGAACTTGCGCAGGAAGTAGTCCTGCGTGCCGCCCTCGTCGAGCTGGACGGTGACGACATCGGCCGAGACCTCGGAGACGACACCGGCCTTCTCGGCGGTGAGGACGTCACCGGCGTCGATGGCCGCGTAGCCCTCCATACCCGTACCGACGATCGGCGACTCGCTGCGCAGCAGCGGGACGGCCTGACGCTGCATGTTCGCACCCATGAGGGCGCGGTTCGCGTCGTCGTGCTCGAGGAAGGGGATGAGCGAGGTCGCGACCGACACCATCTGGCGCGGCGAGACATCCATGTAGCCGATCTCGTCGACCGGGAACAGGTCGACCTCGCCACCCTGACCGCGACGGGCGAGGATGCGGTCGTTGACGAACGTGCCGTCGGCGTTGAGCTCGACACCGGCCTGCGCGACGACGTAGTCCGCTTCTTCGGCGGCCGTCAGGTAGTCGATCTGGTCGGTGACCTTGTTGCCCACGACACGGCGGTACGGCGTCTCGATGAAGCCGAACGCGTTGATGCGCGCGAACGAGGCGAGCGAGCCGATGAGGCCGATGTTCGGGCCTTCCGGGGTCTCGATCGGGCACATGCGGCCGTAGTGCGAGGGGTGGACGTCACGGACCTCGACGCCGGCACGCTCACGCGAGAGACCACCAGGGCCGAGCGCCGAGAGGCGACGCTTGTGGGTCAGACCCGCGAGCGGGTTGTTCTGGTCCATGAACTGCGACAGCTGAGAGGTTCCGAAGAACTCCTTGATCGCGGCCACGACGGGACGGACGTTGATCAGGGTCTGCGGCGTGATCGCCTCGATGTCCTGCGTGGTCATGCGCTCGCGGACGACGCGCTCCATGCGGGACAGACCGGTGCGGACCTGGTTCTGGATGAGCTCGCCGACGGCGCGGATGCGACGGTTGCCGAAGTTGTCGATGTCGTCGACGTCGAGGCGGATCTCGGCGGGCTTGCCGGCGCGGACGCCGTCGTAGCTGACGTCACCGCGGTGCAGGCGGACGAGGTACTTGATCGTCGCGACGATGTCCTCGACGGTCAGGACCGAGTCGCTGAGCGGCTTGTCGATGCCGAGCTTCTGGTTGATCTTGTACCGACCGACCTTGGCGAGGTCGTAGCGCTTCGGGTTGAAGTAGAAGTTGTCCAGCAGCGCGCGGGCGGCCTCGGCGGCGACCTGCTCGCCCGGACGGAGCTTGCGGTAGATGTCGCGGAGCGCGTCCTCCTTGGTGAGGATCGTGTCCTTCTCGAGGGTCTCCTCGATCGAGCTGAAGCCCGCGAACTCCTGCATGATGTCCTCGCTCGACAGGCCCAGGGCCTTGAGGAAGACGGTGACGGACTGCTTGCGCTTGCGGTCGATGCGCACGCCCACCTGGTCGCGCTTGTCGATCTCGAACTCGAGCCAGGCGCCGCGGCTCGGGATGACGCGCGCCGAGACGATGTCCTTGTCGGAGGTCTTGTCGGGCGTCTTGTCGAAGTAGACACCCGGCGAACGCACGAGCTGCGAGACGACGACGCGCTCGGTGCCGTTGATGATGAAGGTGCCCTTGGCGGTCTGGAGCGGGAAGTCGCCCATGAAGACCGTCTGCGTCTTGATCTCACCGGTGAGGTGGTTCATGAACTCGGCCTCGACGTAGAGCGGGGCGGCGTAGGTCTTGCCGCGCTCCTTGCACTCCTCGATGGAGTACTTCTCGGGCTCGAGGTAGGGGTTGGTGAACGAGAGCTGCATCGTCTCGCCGAGGTCCTCGATCGGCGAGATCTCCTCGAAGATCTCCTCGAGGCCGCTGATCTCGGGCACATCGGTGCGGCCGGCGGCCTGCGCCTCGGCGACGCGTGCCTTCCACGCCTCGTTGCCGACGAGCCAGTCGAACGACTCGGTCTGCAGCGCCAGAAGGTCGGGGACCGTCAGCGTGTCGGAGATCTTGGCGAACGAGAGGCGGGATGCCCCGCGGCCGTTCTTGGTGGTGGTGGTGGAAGTTGCGTTGCGCGCAGCAGCCAAGGGAATTACCTCCGTGAGCCCGGGGAGGGCTGGTTTTCCTTGTCGTCAGGTGGAGTACTCCCGCATCCGACACCTGCGGCGCGCGCCGACGGGAACCGTCGGGGGCGCAGGCACAAGCCGACCACCATATGAGGGCAAGTAGAGGGGAGCGCAACTACTCACTATAGGACGGACGACGCGCCGTGTCCAGTCGGATCGTTGACGACTTTCGGATGCTGCGGTATAACTCGCGCCCGGTCGGCGCCGCTCAAACCCCCGGCTCCGCCGCTCAGACCCACTGCCAGGTCGCGAGAACGGACATCGCGAGCGCGTCGCGATCCTCCTGCGGCACGTCGACGCTCGAGGAGAAGGTGACGATGTAGGTCTGCCCGGCGTCGACGAGGTAGTACTGGTCGATCACGTACGGGACCTCCCCGGTCGACACGGTCGCCGTGAGGTGCGCGGACTCGGAGCCCGCCGCGGTCACCCGGTCGAGGGTCTGCACGTCGGTGGCGCCGGCGCCCTCGAGTTCGTCGATGCCGCTCTGCTCGACCTGGTCGGAGGTGACCTCGCCGCCGGGCGAGACGAGGATGTTGACGTTGTCGGGGTAGTCGTCGTCGTCCTGGAGGTCGGCGGCGAACGTCGTGGGGTCGAATGCGTCGGGGGCGCCGTCGGGGAAGCCCCAGCCGTCGGGGAGGCGGAACGTGTACTCGTCGGTCGCGACCTCCGTTCCGGTGGCGGGGGCGAACTCGACGGCTTCCGTCTGCTGCGGCGAGACCTCCTGCGTTTCGGCGGGCGGCGCGGACTCGGTGGTGCATCCGGTCAATCCCACCGCGGCCGCCGACCCCAGGGCGGCGGCGAGCGCGAGGGCGACGGAGGCGCGACGGAACGACATGCGGCCGACCCTACGCGCCGGCGGCGATCACCGCCGAGGGCTTGCGCTGCGGAGCCGAAGGTGAGAACCGGGTCGGGCCTGGGCGAGCGCCGCGCGTCCCGCGGCGGTCACCACGCCGATCACGGGGTACCCGCCGGTCACCGGTCCGTCCGGCCCGAGGACGACCGGCAGACCGTCCGGCGGCACCTGGCCGGCGCCGGGCAGCATCCCCTCGCTCGCGAGCTCCCGGGAGGCGGCATCCGCCGTCCGCGCCAGCGGCGGACCGTCGAGACGGATGCCGACACGGTCGGCGCGGGCGCCGACGACCCACGTCGTCTCGAGGAACGCCTGCCGCGCCGCCGGGGTGAACCAGTCGGCGCGGGGACCGGCGACGACGGGGACGTCGATGACGGTCGGCGGCGGCGTCCACGGCCACAGGTCGACGGGTGGGACGGGATGCCGGGCGGCATCCGCCGTCGCGATGCCGTCGCCCGCGCGCAGCGGTGCGGGTCCGAGGCCCGCGAGCGTGTCGGTCGCGACCGATCCGAAGACGGGATGCCCCGCGACGCCGCCGCGGATCGCGAGCAGCGCGCGGACCCCGGCGCGGAAGCTGCCGATCGACAGGTCGGTGCCGGCGGGCCAGAGCACCGGGCGGTACGGGTCGACCTCGCGCCCGGCGACGTGGACGCTCCCCCACGCCCCGGTGACGGCGATCCAGAGATCACGGGTCGCGGTCGCGCGGAAGCCGCCCAGGGTCACCTCGATCGCGGCGGCGCCCGGTGCGTTGCCGACGAGCCGGTTCGCGGCGGCGAGCGCCGGGCGGTCGGCGGCGCCGGAGCGTGCGACGCCGTCGGCGAGCGCGTCGGGGCGACCGGCATCCTGCACCGTCGCGAACGGGCCGGGGTCCTGCACGACGGCGGCCGGGCGGCCGACCGGAAGGACGGCGGTGGCGGAGCCCGCGGTGACCGCAGCGGCGGCGACGCGTCGGAACCGCACGCGGGTGCCGGGGCGCAGGAGCACGGGGGTGTCGGCGAGCGGGTCGAACAGGGGCGCGGCGGTCGCCCCGATGAGCTGCCAACCGCCGGGGGTCTCGCGCGGGTAGGCGCCCGTGAACTCCCCCGCGAGGGCGACGGACCCCTGCGGCACCCGTGCGCGGGGGGTCGCGCGGCGGGGGACCTCGATGCGCCAGTCCGCGCTGACGAGGTACCCGAACCCGGGGGCGAACCCCGTGAAGGCGACCGTCCAGCGCGCCGCGAGGTGGCGCGCGACGAGCTCCCCGGCGCCGATGCCGAGCAGCGTCGCCGTCTCGTCGAGGTCGGGGCCGTCGTAGACGACGGGGATCTCGATCTCCTCCGCAGGCGCCGGTTCACCGGGCGCGGCGGGTGCGCCGGCGGCATCCACTCCCTCGATCCACCGGCGCGCGGCCGCGAGCGGGAGGACGGCCGGGTCGACGTGGATGAGCACCGTCCGCGCGGCGGGGACGAGATCGCGCACCCCGCGGGGCCGGCTCGCCACCAGGGCGGTGTGGAGCCCGAGCACCTCGGCGAGCGCGTCGACCTCGACGAGCAGCGCGCTGTCGCCGAACGGGCGGATCACCACGGCGCGCGCACCTCGACCCCCGCGGCGTCGAGCGCCGCGCGCACGGCCCGCGCCATCGCGACCGAACCCGTGGTGTCGCCGTGGAGGCAGAGGGATGCCGCGTCGACGGCGAGGACCGAGCCGTCCACGGCCTCGACCCCGCCGCCCGTCGCGAGGCGCACGGCGCGTGCGGCGACGACCTCGGCGTCGTGCAGCAGCGCGCCCGGGTCGGTGCGCGGCACGAGGGTGCCGTTCGGCAGATACCCGCGGTCGAGGAACGCCTCGAGGAGGAACGGGATGCCGCGCCTCGCGGCCGCGCCGGCGATCGCCCCCGGCATCCCGAGCAGCGGCAGCGCGCGGCCGAGGTCCGCGGCCACGTCGGCGACGGCGTCGGCGACCGCCTCCGCCGTCTGCGGATCGGCGGAGACCGCGTGGTAGAGCGCCCCGTGCGGCTTGACGTAGCGGAGGTCCGCACCGGCGGACACGAGGGCTGCGACCTGCGTCCGCACCTGGTCGCGGAGGACCTCGGTCGGGACGGCGAGCCGCACGCGCCCGAACCCGGCACGGTCGACGAAGGACGGGTGCGCCCCCACGGCGACGCCCCGCGCCGCCGCCCGGCGGACGGCATCCCGCATCGAATCGGCGTCGCCCGCGTGACCGCCGCACGCGACGGAAGCGCTGGAGACGACGGCGAACATCGCCTCGTCGTCGGCCGTCGGCACGCCGTCGACGGTCTCGCCGAGGTCCGCGTTGAGGTCGATCGCCGCCATGAGGCAACGCTAGCGGCGGGGGACGGTGAACGGCGGGCGAAGGATCCCGTCAAGCTCTGGCCGCGACCGGACCGGGGCCGTAGCGTCGGGATGTCGCCGGACGACCGTTCCGGCGGGAAGGAGGGCCGCTGTGGCGTACATCACCGTGGGGACCGAGAACTCGGTCGACGTCGACATCTTCTACACGGATCAGGGGTCGGGACAGCCCGTCGTGCTGATCCACGGCTTCCCCCTCAACGGGGAGTCGTGGGGCAAGCAGCAGGCCGCGCTGCTCGAGGCCGGCTACCGCGTCATCGCCTACGACCGGCGCGGGTTCGGCGCCTCGACGAAGACCGCGTCGGGCTCTGACTACGACACCTTCGCCGCCGACCTGCACGCCCTCATCGAGGAACTCGAGCTCACCGACGCCGTTCTCGTCGGCTTCTCGATGGGCACCGGGGAGATCGCGCGCTACCTGTCGCGCTACGGCGCCGACCGCATCGCGAAGGTCGCCTTCCTCGGCTCGCTCGAGCCGTGGCTGCTGAAGAACGACGAGAACCCCGACGGCGCGGGCGACCAGGCCTTCTTCGACGGCACCGCCGCAGCCGTCGCCGAGGACCGGTACGCCTTCCTGACCGGCTTCTTCCAGGACTTCTACAACCTCGACGACTACCTCGGGAACCGCATCTCGCAGGAGGCGCTCGACGCCTCGGTCGCCGTCGCGAACCAGGCCGGCAACGCCGCGATCGCCGCCGCCCCGCTCACGTGGGCGACCGACTTCCGCGGCGACATCCCCGCCGTCACCGTGCCGACGCTCATCCTGCACGGCACCGCCGACAACATCCTCCCGATCGACGTGACCGCTCGCCGGTTCCGGGAGCTGCTGCCCGACGCGACGTACGTCGAGATCGAGGGCGCCCCGCACGGCCTGCTCTGGACCCACGGCGCCGAGGTGAACGAGGCGCTGCTCGCCTTCCTGCAGGACTGAGCCCCGCACACGGCGTCCGGGACGGTGTTCCGTCCCGGACGCCGTGTCTCGATCCGATGGTGGAACCGGCGGACGGGTCGTGTCACGATGAGGGCACGAGCGAGGGGGTCGCGATGACGGATGCCGCAGTGCAGGAGACGTCGACGGGCAAGAGCATCGTCATCGATCACGGGATGAGGTGGCGCCTCGCCCGCGACCACCAGCGGACCAAGCAGACGGGGCTGTGGGTCGGCGGCATCCTGATCGTGCTGGTTTACGGCTTCGGGCTGTTCGCGCTCAACGGGAACGCCCGCTCCCTGGTCATGGCCGCGTTCTGGAGCCTGCTGATCGCGATCGGCTTCGTCGCGATCCGCCACCTGGGCACGCAGAAGCTCACCCGCGTCATCGAGGGGCTCTACCCCGCCGGCGACCGACTGACCGTCGCCGTCACCGAGTCCGGGCTGACCGTGACCACCTCTGCCACGAGCCTGACGGTCGCGGCATCCGCTCTGTGGCGCATTTCGACGGGGCCGCATTCGGTCAGGGTGCGGGTCCACGGACTGACCGGGCCGGCCATCATCCTGCCGCGCGAACTGCTGGACGACGCCGACATCGCGCGGCTGCGCGCGATGGCGCCCCGCATCCGTCGGGGCTGACGCGCCGGGGTCGTCTCGACGGATCAGCCGACGACGACCGCCTCGGGCAGGCGGATGCGCATGACGGCGAGCGCGTCGGCGCTGTGGTCGACGAGGACGGCGTCGCGGCCGAGCGCGTCGGCGACGGCGCCCGTCGTCCCCGAGCCCGCGAACAGGTCGAGCACGCGGTCGCCCGGACGGCTCGACGCCTGCACGATCCGCCGCAGGATCCCCTCGGGCTTCTGCGTCGGGTAGCCCGTTTTCTCGCGGCCCGACGTGGGAACGATCGTGTGCCACCAGACGTCCGTCGGCAGCTTGCCGCGCGCCGCCTTCTCGGGGGTCACGAGGCCCGGAGCCATGTAGGGCTCTCGGTCGACGGCATCCGAGTCGAAGAAGTAGGCGGACGGGTCCTTCACGTACACGAGGATCGTGTCGTGCTTGCTCGGCCAGCGCTTGCGGGACTTCGCGCCGTAGTCGTAGGCCCAGATGAGCTCGTTGAGGAAGCAGTCCCGGCCGAAGACGGCGTCGAGCATGACCTTCGCGTAGTGGGCCTCGCGGTAGTCGAGGTGCAGGTACAGGGTGCCGTCGTCCTGCAGCAGCCGCCACGCCTCGCGCAGCCGCGGCTCGAGGAAGCCCCAGTAGTCGTCGAACCGGTCGTCGTACAGCCGCAGCGCGCCGCGCGTGCGGGCGTAGGACGTGCCGCGGAACCCGCCCTTGACCGGGCCCGCCGGCGGGGCGGGGGCGTCCGGGTCGGGCACGAGGTGTGCGGTGTTCAGTCCCGACCGGGCAGGCCCTGCGCCCGGGGCGCGCGGATCCGGGGATGCCGACGCCGCGGCATCGGCTCGGGACTGAATACGGAGCGCGGACTCGATCGCCCGCTCCTGCGTCCGGCCGGTGTTGAACGGCGGGTCGAGGTAGACGAGCGCGAAGGAGGCGTGCGGCAGGCGCCGGGCGACCTCGAGGTTGTCGCCGAGATGGATCTCGACGGTCACGGGACGCGGCGCAGCCAGGCGTCCGTCGAGAACTTCGACTCGACGAGCGCCTCGGCCTCGGCGTACTCCTCCTCGGAGATCGAGCCCGGCTTCGCACCGTACAGCGACGTGAACGTCTCCTTGAAGCGCTCGATGATCTCGGCGCGCGGCAGCCCGGTCTGGCTGCGCAGCGGGTCGACGCGCTTCGCGGCAGACGCCGTGCCCTTGTCCGAGAGCTTCTCGCGACCGATGCGCAGGACCTCGGTCAGGACCTGACCGTCCATGTCGTAGCTGAGGGTGGCGTGGTGCAGCACTCCCCCGTTGGCGAGGCGCTTCTGCGCCGCACCGCCGATCTTGCCCTTCGACGAGGCGATGTCGTTGAGCGGCTGGTAGGTCGCGTCGATGCCGAGCGAGCGCAGCGCGTGCAGCACCCAGTCGTCGAGGAACGCGTACGAGTCCGCGAAGGTCATCCCCGCGACGAGGGATGCCGGCACGTACAGCGAATACGTGACGATCGAGTTCGCGGCCATGAGCATGGCGCCGCCGCCGGAGATGCGGCGGACGACCTGGAAACCGTGCTTCGCGGCCCCCTCGGGGTCGACCTCGTTGCGGTACGACTGGAACGAGCCGATGACGACGGCGGACTCGTCCCACTCCCAGATGCGCAGGGTCGGCGTGCGGCGGCCGTCGCCGACGCGCGTCGTGAGCACCTCGTCGAGGGCGAGGTTCATCGCCGGCGAGACCGCCTTCTCGTGGACGACCTCCCACTCGAACTCGTTCCAGCCGGGAGCGACGATGAGGGCGCGGCGCACCGCCGTGGCGACGGCCTCGGGCGTGAACCCGAGGAGTTGCGCCCCCTCGGGGAGCGCTCCCCGGACCGCGGCGGCGATGGTCGCGACGTCGGCTTCGGTCGGGAGGCCCGTCACGGCCGCATCGATGTCGGCGAGCGCGTCGTCGGGTTCGAGGAAGAAGTCGCCCGCCAGGTGGAAGTCCGCGATGCGGCCGTCGGCCACCTCGAGGTCGACCACGACCAGCTTGCCGCCAGGGACCTTGTACTCGCCGTGCATGGTCCTATTCTCCCGTGTCCGCGGCCGGCCCGGTCGCGTCGGCGCCGGAAGCGGATGCCGCGTCGCGCCGCGCGATGCGCGCGTCCAGCCACGCGAGCAGGTCGGCGCGCACTTCGGCGGCGCAGTGCTCGTTGAAGATCTCGTGCCGCGCGTCGGGGTAGACGAGGGTCGTGACGTCGGTGAGTCCCGACCGGGTGCGGTAGGCGTCGGCGAGGCGGTGGACGCTCCGCGGGCCGCCGACGGGGTCGTCGCGCCCGACCATGAGCAGGACGGGCAGATCCACCCCGAGGTCGCGCTTCGGCTTGCCGAGGAGACGCACGGTGTCGGCCGGGCCGAACAGCGTCGGCAGCGGGACCATCGTCGTGAGCGGGTCGTCGAGGAACGCGCGGCCGACCGCGGCATCCGTCGACAGCCATTCGACACCCGTCGCGTCGGCACCCGCCCAGCGCTTGTTGAGGGGCGCGGCGTTGAGGGCGCCCGGCCACAGGAGCGACGACCCGGAGAGCACCAGCGCGTCGTAGGCGCCCGGGTCGGCGTTCACGAGCTTCTGCGCGAGGAACGACCCCCACGAGTGCCCGAGGAGCACGAGCGGCAGGTCGGGGTGGCGACCCCGGATGATGCCGGTGAACTGCCGGCACGCAGCGATCGCGGCGCGGAGGCCCCCCGGCCCCAGGCGGCCGAGACGGGAGTGGTCGCCGTCGTGCTGACGCAGGCCGGTGCGGCCGTGGCCGCGGTGGTCGTCGGCGTAGACGGTGAACCCGTCGGCGGTGAGCGCCGCGATGAGGGCGGCGTAGCGGCCGGCGTGCTCGCCGACGCCGTGGAGCAGCTGGACGACGCCCCTCGGCGTTCCCTCGGCGGGGTGGACGTCGTAGACGATCGCGATGCCGTGTGCATCGATGAACTCAGGCATGGCTCGAATCCTAGGGCCGTTCGGATGCCGCACACCGAGCCGTTAGCCAGACTAATGAGCTATGCTAATGAAACATGAGCGACGCGACCGGTGACCAGACCCAGGACCTCGCTCACGCGGCATCCGATTTCCGCATGGCGACCTTCCGGCTCGCGCGGCGCCTGCGCTCGCAGCGCGCGGTCGACACGATGAGCGACGGCCAGTTCGCCGTGCTCGCGGCGCTCAAGGTGCACGGTCCGCACACGCTCGGCGAGCTCGCGGAGCGCGAGCGGGTGTCGGCGCCCTCGATGAACCGCACCGTCAACTGCCTCGAGGAACTCGGCTACCTGAGCCGAACGCCCGACGAGAACGATCGCCGCAAGGTGGTCATCGAACTCACCGACAGCGGACGGGAGGTCGTCGTCGAGACGGTCCGGCGGCGCGACTCCTGGCTGGAGCACGCCTTCGAGGACCTGACCGCGACCCAGCGCGCGACCCTGGTGAAGGCCGCCGCGATCATGCAGGAGGTGGCCGAGCGATGAGTTCCGCGATGTTCCGCTCCTTCTCCGTCTTCAACTACCGCGTCTGGTTCATCGGCGCCCTCGTGTCGAACGTGGGCGCGTGGATGCAGGCGACGGCGCTCAGCTGGGTCGTGCTGACGCAGCTCACCGACAACGACGCGACCGCCATGGGTGTCACGATGGCGCTGCAGTTCGCGCCACCCCTGCTGCTCGTGGGCGTGACCGGGCTCGTCGCCGACCGCTTCGACCGCCGCAAGCTGCTCTTCGTGACCCAGGGCTCGCTCATGGTGCTCGGGCTCACGATCGGCGTGCTGCTCCTGCTCGGCGCGATGAACCTGTGGACGATGTACGCCTTCGCGTTCGCGCTCGGCGTCGTCGCCGCCTTCGACAACCCGACTCGGCAGGCGTTCGTCTCCGACCTCGTCGCGCGCGAGAACGCCTCGAACGCGGTCGCCTTGAACGCGGCATCCTTCAACACCGCCCGCATGATCGGACCCGCCGTCGCCGGTCTCGTCATCGTCGCCGTCGGCACCGGCTGGGTGTTCCTCATCAACGCGCTGACGTTCCTCGCGATGCTCGTGGCCCTCGTGCTCATCCGCCCCGCGGAGCTCGCCCCGCGACCGAAGCTGCGCAGCGCCGCGCGGATGGCCGACGGGCTGCGCTACGTCGGCGGCCGACCCGACCTGGTCGTCACGTTCATCATGGTGTTCCTGCTCGGCGCGTTCGGCATGAACTTCCCCATCCTCGCCTCGACCATGGCTCTCGAGTTCGGCCAGAACGCCGACGGCTACGGCGTGCTCAGCTCGATCCTCGCGATCGGGTCGCTCGCCGGCGCCCTGCTCGCGGCGCGACGCGACCGCGCCCGGCTGCGCCTGGTCATCGGCGGACTCGGGCTGTTCGCGATCGCCTCGGTGCTCTCGGCCGCGATGCCCGTCTACGTCGCCTACGCCGCGACCCTCATGTTCATCGGGTTCGCGACGGTGACGACCCTCACCACGGCGAACGGTTACGTGCAGACGACGACCGAGCCGGCCCTGCGCGGACGCGTGCTCGCGCTCTACATGGCGATCCTCATGGGCGGCACCCCGTTCGGCGCCCCCATCGTCGGCTGGGTGGCCGACGCGTTCGGACCGCGCGCTGCGATCCTCCTCGGCGCCGCGGCGGCGCTGGTCGCCTTCTGCGTCGGCGGCGGCTGGCTGCTGTTCTCGGGACGCCTGCACCGCCACGAGACGCGCCGCTTCGCGATGACGATCGACGAGACCCGTCCGATCAGCGTCGTCGCGCCCGAGGAGTTCAGCGACGAGGTCGCCGCGACCACCCCCATCCGACTGCCCGAGGACGGCGACGTCGTCCCCGGGCGAGCGGATGCCGCGGCGCGACACGGACGCTGAGGTCGGGCGCGCGGAGTCAGGGCGCGGCGCTGGCGGCAGTTCCGGGGACGCGAAGTGTCGGGTCGGCGTGCGTGCGGCGACGAAACGGGTCCCCGGAGCGCGGAGCGCGGGGACTCCAGGGACGCGAAGTGTCGGGACGGCGTGCGCGAGGCGACAAAACGGGTCCCCGGAGCGGATGCCGCGGCCCGACGCGCGCGGTCGACCGCCCGGGTCGCGACGAGGGAGAGTGCGCCCGCGATGACGATGTGCATGCCCTGGACCCACGTCGGCACCCCCAGGCCCACCGCGAGTGCGAGGTGGACGGCGACGACGATCGCGACGGTCGTCCCCGGGGCGTGGCACCCGCCGCCGGCACCCTAGGTTGACGTGCGGGGGAACCGACGGGCCAGGCTCCGACTCGTCGGCTCGGGGCCCAGCGACTTCGGGGGAAGTCCGGGCCCCGACTCCCCCACCACTCGGAGGGCACTGTCAAGGGGTCGGATGCCGCCGGTCGCCGCGCGTACCGTCGCGGCCATGAGCGACGCATCCCCCACTCCCGAGCAGGACGACCCGACCGGCGGCGACGAGACGACCGAACAGCAGCTCGACGCCGACAACGCCGTCGAGGAGGACACCCTCAAGACGCTCGACCCCGACGACTCCCCGGCCTGACCCGGCGGTCAGGCTTCGCGGGTGATGAGCACCCGCACCTCGAGACGGCTCTTGAACGGTCCGGCGTAGACGCCGCGCAGCGGCGGCACGTCGTTGTAGTCGCGCCCGCGTCCCACCGTGACGTGTCGGTCGCCGATCTCGGCGTCGTTGGTCGGGTCGAAACCGTGCCACGAGCCGGCGTACCACTCGATCCAGGCGTGCGACTCGCCGACCACCGGCACACCCACCTCGGCGGTGGGGTTCGGGTGCAGGTACCCCGAGACGTACCGGGCCGGGATGCCGACCGAGCGCAGCGCGCCGAGCGCGATGTGCGCCATGTCCTGGCACACGCCCTTGCGCTCCGCCCACGCCTCCGCACCGGTGGACTGCACCTCGGTCGCGCCGGGCACGTACTCGACGGCCTCGCCGATGGCCGTCGCGATGGCGAGCGCCGCGTGCGACGGGTTCTCGTGCTGGGCCGCGATGCCCGACGCGAGCGCCGCGACCTCGGGATGCGGATCGGTGCGGCGCGTCTGCGACAGCATCTCGACCGTGCCGATCGACCGCTGCGCGTCGCGCGAGAGGGCCTCCCACGACATGTCGGGGTGCGTGAGGGGCCGCGCGCGCACCTCGACGAGCGAGCGCGCCGTGATGTGCAGCGCCGAGTGCTTCGCCAGCACGTCGAACGCCGCGACCCGCGTGCCGAAGTAGTCGACGTAGTAGTTCACGTTCGTCGAGGGCTCGATGTCCAGCTGCGAGCTGAGGACGAACTGGCTGTCGCTTGTCGTCGGCAGCATCCGCGCCTCGTTGTACGACGCCCCGACCTCGCCCGGGTAGTCGAAGCCCGTCGTGTGCTCGATACGCAGCCGCTTCATGAGGTCTCTCCGATCCAGCTGGGTTCGGCCTGGGTGGGGAAGAAGCGCCCGCGGATCGCCTCGGACGCCTCCCGGGTGACCGATTGGACGCTCTGCATGTGGGCGGGGAGCTCGGCGAGGACCTCTTCGATCGGCCGGTACTCCAGCTCGTTGCGCATGCGACCGAGCGCGCGCAGCACCGAGTTGGAGTGCCCGACGCGGTCGGCGACGGGGTCGATCGCGCTCATGCACTGCTCGGCGGTGCGGATGGAGTGGATGATCGAGCGCGGGAACAGCCGGTCGAGCAGCAGGAACTCGGCCGCGTTCTGCGAGCTCGGCATGCCGCGGTAGGTGCGCACGTATGCCTCGTAGGCCCCGCATGAGCGCAGGATGGTGGTCCAGGACGGACCGGATGCCTCGGTCAGCGACCGCGTCGCCAGCATCCGCGCCGTCATGTCGGTGCGCTCGATGGCGCGGCCGAGCGTGAAGAACTGCCAGGCCTCGTCGTGGCTCGTGGAGCTGTCGGTCACGCCGACGGCGAGCGCGGCCCGTTCGCGCACCCACTGGAAGAACTCGTGCGTCTTCTCGTCGTTGAGCCGTCGCGGCATCCGCGAGTACGTCGTGTTCAGCGTCTCCCAGAGCTCCGTCGAGACGATCTCGCGGGCGCGCCGGGCGTTCTCGCGCGCCGCCTGCAGGCAGTAGGCGATCGACGACGGGTTGGTGCGGTCGACGGCGAGGTTCGTCAGCACGGCGGCGCGCGTCACGGGCTGATCGCCGGCGGGGGTCACCGTGCCCATGACGCCCATGAGCGAGCGGCACGCGGTGTCCTCGTCGATCCACGGGTCCTCGAGCAGGAGCTGCAGGTGGACGTCGAGGATGCGGGCGGTGCCGTCGGAGCGCTCGATGTAGCGCCCGATCCAGAACAGGCTCTCGGCGATGCGGCTCAGCATCCGTCCTCACCTCCCGCGGTCTCGCGTCCCTGCTGCTGCTGCTCCTGCTGCTCGGCCGTCGCGCGGGGCCGGTCCTGCGGCGAGTGGTCCGGCTCGTCCTGGGCGTCGTAGATGATCGGGATGGCGGAGGTCGCCGTCGCCTGCTCGGCGACGAGGCCGGCGAGGGACTGCGACTGCCCGTACTCGCCGCGGTTCGGCGCGTCGCCGCCGACGATCCACGTGTCCTTCGACCCGCCGCCCTGGCTGGAGTTGACGACGAGCTGCCCCTCGGGCAGCGCGACGCGGGTGAGGCCGCCCGGGAGCACCCAGACCTCGTCGCCGTTGTTGACGGCGAACGGTCGCAGGTCCGCGTGGCGCGGCCGCATCCCATCGTCGACCAGGGTCGGGATCGTCGAGAGCATGACGACCGGCTGCGCGATCCAGCCGCGGGGATCGGCGAGGAGCTTCGAGCGCAGGGCGTCGAGCTCGGCGGGGCTCGCATCGGGGCCGACGACGAGGCCCTTTCCGCCCGAGCCGTCGACGGGCTTCACGACGAGCTCGTCGAGGCGGTCGAGCACCTCTTCGAGGGCGCCCGGGTCCTCGAGCCGCCACGTGTCGACGTTCTTGAGGATGGGCTCCTCGGCGAGGTAGTACCGGATGAGATCGGGCACGTACGTGTAGAGCAGCTTGTCGTCGGCGACGCCGTTGCCGACCGCGTTCGCGATCGTGACGTTGCCCAGGCGCGCGGCCAGCATGAGCCCCGGGGCGCCGAGCATCGAGTCGGCGCGGAACTGCAGCGGATCGAGGAAGTCGTCGTCGACGCGGCGGTAGATGACGTCGACCCGGCGCGGACCGCGCGTGGTGCGCATGAAGACCTTGCCGCCCTGGCAGACGAGGTCGCGCCCCTCGACGAGTTCGACGCCCATGAGGCGGGCGAGCAGCGTGTGCTCGAAGTACGCGGAGTTGTAGACACCGGGGGTGAGGACGACGACGTTCGGATCGTCGACACCCGGAGGCGCGGAGTTGCGGAGCGCCTGCAGGAGCTTGTTCGGGTAGTCGCCGACGGGACGCACCCGCATCGAGACGAACAGCTCGGGCAGCGTTTGCGCCATGACCCGTCGGTTGGAGATGACGTAGCTCACACCCGAGGGCACTCGCACGTTGTCCTCGAGCACGCGCATCTCGCCGTGCTCGTCGCGGATGAGGTCGATGCCGGCGACCTGGATGCGGACGCCGTTGGCGGAGCGGATGCCGGCCGCCTGCCGGTAGAAGTACTGCGACGACGCGATCAGCTTCGCCGGCAGCACGCCGTCGCGGACGACGTGCTGGTGACCGTACGCGTCGTCGAGGAACGCCTCGAGCGCACGGACCCGCTGCTGCACGCCCTTCTCGATGCGCGACCACTCGTCGTAGGCGATGACCCGGGGCACGGCATCCAGCGGGAACGGTCGTTCCTCGCCCGCGAAGTCGAACGTGACGCCCTGTGCGAGGTACGAGCTCGCGAGCGATTCGGTGCGCCCCCGCAGCTCTTCCTGCGTCATCTGCGCGAGGGCCTGATAGAGCTCACGGTAGGTCGAACGCGACTGCGCCGCCTCCCCGGGATGCGCCACCTCGGCGAACATTTCGTCGAACGCGGGGACGCCGGAAGGGGTCTTGCGCGGCGCCAGCGTGGAGCCGTATCCGTCGAAGAGGTCACCCATGCGACGAGCCTAATCCGGGCGGTGTTGCCGGAGTGTTTCGCCCCGCGGGTCAGCCTTCCAGGGCGAGGCGCAACTGCTCGACGGCCCAGTCGATCTCGGTGGCACGGATGACCAGCGGCGGCGCCATGCGGATGGTCTGCCCGTGCGTGTCCTTGACGAGGACTCCCCGCGCGAGCAGCCGCTCGGCGACCTGGCGGCCGGTGCCGACGGCCGGGTCGATGTCGACGCCCGCCCAGAGGCCCGCGACGCGGATCGCGGTGACACCCGACCCGAGGAGAGGTTCGAGCCGCGCACGCAGGTGGTCGCCGAGCGACAGTGCTCGCTTCTGCAGGTCGCCGGCGCGGAGCAGGTCGACGACGGCGAGACCGACGGCCGCCGCGAGCGGGTTGCCGCCGAAGGTCGAGCCGTGCTCGCCGGGGTGGATGACCCCCAGCACGTCACGATCGCCCACGACGGCGGACACGGGGAGGATGCCGCCGCCCAGCGCCTTGCCGAGCAGGTACAGATCGGGGACGACACCCTCGCGCTCGCACGCGAACGTGGTGCCGACCCGCCCGAGGCCGGACTGGATCTCATCGGCGATGAACAGCACGTTCGTCGCGGTGCACGCCTCGCGGACGGCGCGAAGGTATCCGTCCGGCGGGATCACGACGCCCGCCTCGCCCTGGATCGGCTCGATGAGGACGGCGGCGGTGTTCTCGTCGATCGCGGCGGTCAGGGCCGCGGCATCCCCGTAGGGCACGATCTCGAACCCGGGCGCGAACGGCCCGAAGCCGTCGCGGGCCTGCGGGTCGTCGCTGAAACCCACGATGGTCGTCGTGCGGCCGTGGAAGTTGCCCGCCGCGACGACGATCTTCGCCGCCCCGTCGGGTACCCCCTTCACGCGGTACGCCCACGCCCGCGCCACCTTGATGCCGGTCTCGACGGCTTCGGCGCCCGTGTTCATCGGGAGGACCATGTCCTTGCCGGCGAGGGCGGCGAGCGCGTCGGCGAAGGCGCCGAGGCGGTCGTTGTGGAACGCCCGGCTGGTGAGGGTCAGTCGCCCGAGCTGCTCGGTCGCTGCGGCGACGAGGGCGGGATGCCGGTGCCCGAAGTTCAGGGCCGAGTACGCCGACAGCAGGTCGAGGTAGCGCCGCCCCTCGACGTCGGTGACCCACGACCCCTCACCCTCGGCGACCACGACGGGGAGGGGGTGGTAGTTGTGCGCCACGTGGGCTTCTTCGCCCGCGATGAGATCTGCGGACAGGGTCTTCTGGGGCCGGACGTCGGTCATCGCGCACCTCCGCGCAGTTCGAGCGTGCAGCACTTGATGCCGCCGCCGCCGAGCAGGAGCTCGGACAGATCGATGGGGACGGGGATGTAGCCGCGCTCCTCGAGCTGCGCGGCGAAGCCGGCGGCGCGGGGCGAGACGAAGACATGGAGGCCGTCGCTGGCCGCGTTCAGCCCGAAGACGGCACCGTCGGCATCCGACACGTGGATGGCGTCGGGGTAGCGCTCGGCGAGCACCCGCTGCGACGCCTCGTCGAACGCGGACGGCAGGTAGGCGATGTTCGCCCGCTCGACTCCCGTGGGGCCCTCGACGGGATCCAGGACGGTGATGGCCGTGTCGAGGTGGTAGAACCGCGGATCGACGAGGCGCAGTGAGACCACCTCGCGCCCGAAGACCTCGGCGAGTTCGCGGTGACTGTCCCCGACCGACCGGAATCCGGTGCCGGCGAGGATCGTGTCGCCGACGAGCAGGAAGTCACCCTCGCCCTCCTGCACCTCGACGGGCTCGACGACCTCGAAGCCGTGGGCGGCGAACCAGTCCATGAAGGGCCGCTCCTCGCCGCGGCGCTCGTCGACGCGGAAGCGGACGCCCAGCGCGCGGCCGTCGACGATGAATCCGCCGTTCGCCGTGTAGACCATGTCGGGCAGCCCCGGCACCGGATCGATGAGCTCGACCTCGTGCCCGAGCGCGACGTAGGCGTCGTGCAGCGCCTGCCACTGCCGCACGGCCTTCGCGGTGTCGGTGGGGTTCGCCGGATCCATCCAGGGGTTGATCCGGTACGACACCGTGAAGTGCTCGGGGCGGCACATGAGGTAACGGCGGCGCTGGGCGGTGCGCACCGGCGCGGTCTCGTGCTGCGTCGTCATTCTCGCTCCTCGTTCCCGGGGCGGCGGACGCTGTCCAGAGGCCCGACGGAGCTTGCAGAAGCCGACGAATCGGGCACGCCGGGACCCATCATGCCAGGTCGACCCGCACGGACGGCGGTGGACGGGCGGCACCGCTACATGCCGATGAATGACAGGATGCAGAGCATGGCCAGACGCACGGGTGAACAGACGAAAGCCCTGCTGCTGCGCACCGGCATGCAGATGCTCCTCGAGCGCGGGGTGAGCGCCGGCGTCCAGCACATTCGGCTGCAGGACGTGCTGCGTCGCGCGGGCCTCACGACCGGTGCGGCGTACCGGCTCTGGAGCGACCAGGCCGACTACCACCGCGAGCTCGCCGTGGCGATGATGCGGATGCGGGTGGCCGGACCGGCCGACGCGATGCGTGCCCAGGTCGAGGAGCTCATCGGCGAAGAGGTCACCGGCGAGGAGATCATCCGCCAGGCGGCCCGGCAGCACGTCCTCGCCGCGGAGCTGTCCACCGAGGACCCGACCGATCTGCTCGAGGCGCAGTCGTTCCGGGTGGCTTTGGCGCTGCGGACGGCTGCGGACACCTGGCCGGAGCTCACCGAGGCCAGCCACGAGCGTCACCGCGAGTCCATCCGGGCATTCACCGAGCTCTACCAGTACCTCATCGACGCCTACGGGATGCGCATGCGCGAGGGGCTGACGATCGACGATTTCGCCGAGGCGATGGCGGCGATGGCGGAGGGCTTCGCCATCCGGTCCCTCGAACGGATCTCGCACCCGACGTTCCGTCTGTCGGGCGCGGACGGCACACCGACCGGCGAGTGGACGCTGCTGGGGCTCACGGTGCGCGCGCTCGTCGACTCGTTCATGGTGCCGCGGGAGGACGCCGACCCCGACGCCTCCGCCCGTCGTCCGCACTACTCCTGAGCCGCCGGGACGAAAGATGCCCCGGGCCGAGGACGCCAGGTCCTCGATCCGGGGCGACACTCCCCCCGGAGTGTTCTCGTGCGCCTCCCCCAGAGGCGCACGAGGACATTCAACAACGTCGGACGGCCGACGCACCAGAAAGATAAGTTGTTTTCTTCTTCGGGTGGATAAACTCTTCGTCGGCCGCCCCGCTCGGTCTCAGATGACGGATTCGCTCCACCGGTCGGGGTTGCCGAAACGGTGCGCCGTGATCGTGATCGACTGCTCGCGCAGGAACGGGAGCAGTTCGATCCGCCCGGCCTGCGTGACCTCGTCGGCGTAGACGGCCAGATCCGGATCGCCCGAGATCGCCGCGGCGAGCGCGGTGCGCACCTCGCCCGCCTGCGCCGGCGGCCCCACCAGGCGCACCCGGTCGGCCCGCGCGGGAACGCCCTCCGCGCGGGGCGCCGCCATCCGCGCGATCCAGTCCTCGTCCGATTCGACGAACACCGCCACCTCGAGCGCGCCGAGCGCCTGTCGCACGGTGGCGGGCAGTCCCGCGGGCGTGCTGACGGTGAACGTCGAGCGGGCGCGGACGGCGGCGATGATCGCGCGCACGAGGGTCTGCGGCGCGGCATCCGTCGTCGATCGGATCTCGACGCTCGCCGGACGGTAGCGGAAGAGATTGCGCTCGACGCCCAGGTGCGAGACGTCGACGACCTTGCCGAAGGTGCGGTCCCACGCGACGGCGTCGGACAACGCCGCACGGCGCAGCCACTCGAATGCCTCGTAGCCCAGGGCGGGCTGGGCCGCCTCGATGACGTCGGCGATCGACGAGTCGAGCCCCTTGAGGTGCAGCGTCGACGACGCCGCCACCCCCGCGGTCGGCCGCCAGGACCCGAGTCCGACGAGGTGGTTCGGACCGCCGGCCTTCGCGCCACCGCCGACGGAGGACCGCTTCCAGCCGCCGAACGGCTGACGCTGCACGATCGCACCCGTCGTGCCGCGGTTGACGTAGAGGTTGCCCGCTTCGACCCGGTCGAGCCACACGGCGAGGTCGTCGGGGTTCTGCGTGTAGAGCCCCGCGGTGAGGCCGTAGTCGACTGCGTTCTGCAGCTCGATCGCGTGCTCGAGCGACCGCGCGTGCATGACCCCCAGGACGGGGCCGAAGAACTCCTCGAGGTGCACCCGCGAGCCCGGCTTCACACCGGTGCGGATGCCGGGGGTCCAGAGCCGTCCGCCGTAGCGCTGGTGCGGCAGTTCGCGCGGCTCGACGAGCCACTCCTCGTCCTCGTCGAGGGTCGTCAGCGCCCAGGCGAGCTTGCCGGTCGGGGCCTCGACGAGGGGGCCGACCTCGGTCAGAGGGTCCTCGGGCGCGCCCACGCGGAGCGAGGTCGCGGCATCCACCAACTGACGGCGGAACCGCTGCGACCGGGCGACCGGACCGACGAGGATCGCGAGCGAGGCGGCGGAGCATTTCTGTCCCGCGTGGCCGAACGCCGAACGGACGAGATCGGATGCCGCCAGGTCGAGGTCGGCCGAGGGCATCACGATCATGGCGTTCTTGCCGCTCGTCTCGGCTTGCAGGGCGAGGTCCGGACGCCACGAGCGGAAGAGCGCGGCCGTCTCGAAGGACCCCGTGAGGATGACGCGGTCCACCGACGGGTGGGTGATGAGCTGCGCGCCGAGGCCGCCTTCGTCGAGATCGACGAGGGCGAGGATGTCGCGGCCGACGGCGGCGCCGTCCAGGGCCTCCCAGATCGCTTCGGCCACCACCGCCGCGCAGCGGCGCGCCTGGGGTGCGGGCTTGAAGACGACACCCGAGCCCGCCGCGAGGGCGGCGAGCGCGCCGCCGGCGGGGATCGCGACCGGGAAGTTCCACGGCGGTGTGACGACCGTCACCCGGTCGGGGACGAAGACGGCACCGCTCACCCGATCGAGCTCGCGCGCGGTCGCAGCGTAGTAGCGGGCGAAATCGACGGCTTCGCTCACCTCGACATCGGCCTCTGCGAGTGTCTTGCCGGTCTCGGATGCCGCGACCTCGATCAACTCGGCGCGGCGCCGTTCGAGCGCGCTCGCCGCACGGAGGAGGACCTCGGCGCGATCGGCGGCGGGCAGCGAGCCCCACGCGCCGGCCGCCGAACCCACGCGGCCGAGCAGGGCCTCGAGTTCGGACTCGGTGCCGATGCGGGCTGCGGCGATCGCGGCATCCCCCGCCGTCGACGACGGGACACGGCCGAGGATCTCGCGCGCCCACGCGCGGTTCGCGGGGAGGGCGGGGTCGGTGTCGGCGGCGTTGCGGAAGCCGGGGGCGCCCGCGGCGGCGGCGCTCTCGCGCGGCGAGAAGACGGCGGTCTCGACGAACGCGTCGCCGGCGAACCCACCGGGCAGGCCGGCCGGCTGCGTCTCGTCGGGGTCCGCCGGGCGCGCGTCCTTCGCGGCGATGCCGAGGACGACCTGCGTGAGGGCGGCGTCGTCGGAGGGCGCGAGGGCCGCGGCATCCGTCGTCACCGTCACCTCGTCGGCGGCTGCCGCCGTGCGGTCCTGGCGGCGCCGGGGTCCGGTCACCAGCGTGCGGTCGGCGGCGCGGTCGATGGATGCCGCGAACCGGTCGCGCTCGCGCACGAACATCGCCCGGTCGTAGGCGAGGTCGAAGGCGGCGGAGAGGAAATTCTCGCTCGAGGCGTTCTCCTCGAGCCGGCGGACGAGGTAGCTGATCGCGACGTCGAACTCGTCGGGCCGCACGACGGGGACGTAGAGCAGCACGTGCCCGACCTCGCGGGCGACGGCCTGCACCTGGCCCTGCGCCATGCCGAGGAGCATCTCGACCTCGACGTCGCGCTGCACCCCGCGCTCGCCGGCGAGCAGCCACGCGTACGCGATGTGGAAGAGGTTGTGTCCGGCGACGCCGATCCGCACCGCCTGGGTGTTCTCGGGGCGCAGCGCCTCGTCGAGGCAGCGCACGTAGTTCGCGTCGGTGTCGAGCTTGGAGTCGTAGGGGGCGGTGGGCCAGTCGTGCATGACCGCGTCGACGTGCTCCATCGCGAGGTTCGCACCCTTCACCAGGCGGATCTTGATGCGGGCGCCGCCGGCCGCGACACGCTCGCGCGCCCACGCGGTGAGCGTTCGAAGGGCGGGGAGGGCGTCGGGCAGGTAGGCCTGCAGCACGATGCCCGCCTCGAGGCCCTTCAGGCGCGGGTCGTCCAGCACCCGCATGAACACGGCCATCGTCAGGTCCAGGTCGCGGTACTCCTCCATGTCGAGGTTGAGGAACGTGCCGTCCTCGGCCGCCGACAGGTAGAGGGGGCGCAGCCGCTCGACGACGCGATCCACGATCTCGTCGAACGCCCACATCGAGAGGTGGCTCGCGATCGCCGAGACCTTCACCGAGACGTAGTCGACGTCGTCGCGCCGGACGAGCTCGTGGATCCCCTCGAGGCGTCGGAGGGCCTCGGCCTCGCCGAGCACCGCCTCGCCGAGGAGGTTGAGGTTGAGCCGCGCCCCCGACTCGCGCAGGGTCTGCAGCGCGGGACCGAGCTTGTCGGGCCGGGCGTCGACGATGAGGTGACCGACCATCTCGCGCAGCACGCGGCGGGCGATGGGGACGACGGGCGTCGGGAGGACGGGGGCGACGACGCCCCCCGTCCGCACGGCTGCCCGGAGGTACCAGGGCAGGAAGGCGGGGGCGAGCGGCGCGACACGCTGCAGGTTGGTGGCCGCGGCGGTGAGGGACTCCGGTCGCATCACCCCGTCGACGAAGCCGAGGGTGAACGGCAGGCCGTTCGGGTCCTTCAACACCCCCGCGAGACGCTCGGCCGACGGGTCGACGGTGACCTCGGCGGATTCGGCGACCCAGCGCTCTGCGAGGGCGATGGCCCGCTCGGCGAGGTCGGAGGAGGGCGCTTGTGGCGCGACAGAGCTGTCCGACATGACGCTCAGCCTATGTGCGCCTCCGGCCGCCGGGGCGGGACACGCTAGGGCCAGATACTGGGCGCCTCGGCACGGGTCGAGGGAAGAGCGGATGCCGCGGCCCAGTCGTGGATCCACTGCGGGATCTCGGGCAGGGTGTCCGGCCGGTGGAGCGCGTCGAACAGCTCCTCGAGCGGCACGATGCCGCCGGTCTTGCGCAGGAACCGGACACGCAGGACCATCTCGGCGTAGATCTCACCGTCGACGACGGCGCGGTGCATCTGGAAGACCGACTTGTCGTCGTGGCCGATGATCCGCGTCTCGACCGTGAAGCGCTGCCACAGCTGCAGGGACTTGCGGAACGTGACCGTCTCGCTCGCGACGACGCCGTACCAGCCGCGCTCGTCCATCGTCTGCCAGATGCCGGTGCGGGTGAGCAGGTCGAACCGGCCGAGGTCGAACAGCGAGGCGTAGCGCCCGTTGTTCATGTGGCCGAGCAGGTCGATGTCGGTCGGCAGGGTCCGCAGCCGGATCCGGCCCACCGCGTCGGGCGGGAGGGGCCCGCGGCGGCGGTACAGCACCCGCGCGCGCATCAGGGTCAGCAGGGTCCGCCACCACACGTTCACGAGCGGCGAGCCTAGTCAGGGTCACACGTACAGTGCGGCATCCGTTGTCGCTCTCCGACAGTCGACGGGCCGTGCGCGCGGGGGCGACCCTGTCGATTTCACGATCCGTCGGCCCGTGCGTAGAGTCTGGCCATGGACCCCGAACTCCAGACCGACATCGTCGTCCGTCCCGTTCGCGATGTGGATGCCGAAGCCCTCGGTCGCGTGCATGCGATGTGCTGGCACGAGACCTACGACCACCTCATCAGCAAGGCCGCGCTCGAGAACGTGTCGGCCCGCCGCCTCGCCGAGCTGTGGACACACTGGGCCCAGCAGGGTCCCGATTTCCGCATGGTCGCCGCTCTCGTCGGCGGCGAGATCGTGGGATTCGCCGGGTCCGGCCCCGCCCGCGACCGCGACGCGCCCCGCAACCGCGAGCTCTACTTCATCTACCTGCTCGACGCGTGGCACGGCACCGGCATCGGCCAGCGCCTGTTCGACGCCGTCGTCCCGGACGATGACACCGAGCTGTACCTGTGGGTCGCCGAGGACAACCCCCGCGCCCACCGCTTCTACACCCGCAACGGGTTCGCCCTCGACGGGGCGAGCCACACCGAACCCTTCCTCGGCGAGACGCTGACGGAAGTCCGCTTCGTGCGCTGACGCACGCTCGGAGACTCGACGGCGCGGCATCCCGTTTCGGATGCCGCGCCGTCGGCCGATTCGGGGGGGTGAGGGTCGGGGGCCGTGACGTCCCCGGGGGGTGGCCTGACGTCTGCACGATCGCCGGGGCTGGGGTGAACTCGCGCGCCGGTTCCGGGCCACACGCGCACCTCGCGTCGTGCATCCGTCACCGGTGCGACGCCGCGCGGCGCGGGCTCAGCGGCTCTTGACCTCGCCGAACAGGCGGGCGATCGGGGCGACGACGAGCGGGCGCATCGCGACGTAGGCCGCGACGATGACCGCGATCGACAGGGCGAAGAGCCAGAAGCCGGTCCAGTTGTCGGCGTAGGCGTCCGGATCGGTCGATCCCTGCGCCGCGTACATGTGGTTCAGGTTGCGCAGCGCCCCGGTCGAGAGCACCAGCAGAACATGGACGGCGATGAAGGCGACGAAGTAGAGCATCGTCGGGAAGTGCAGCTTGCGAGCCCACTCGACGGGGTAGACGCGGTTCAGCGTCGCCGCCTGCTTCGGCCACATCGCACTCATCCGGTATCCGGTGAGCGCGGCGACGGGTGCGGCGATGAAGATCGTCGTGAAGTAGGCGAGCTGCTGCAGCGCGTTGTAGTTGACCCACCCGTTCTCGGTCGGCCAGTCGAGGGAGACGTACTGCAGAGCGGCGGACAGCGCGTTCGGGAACACCTCCCACGACGTCGGGATCACCCGCATCCACTGACCGGTCGCGAAGAGCAGGACGACGAAGATCAGGCCGTTGGCCAGCCACAGGATGTCGAGGGCCTGGTGCAGCCAGAGCGTGAGGCTCATGCGGCGCTTGCGGTCCTTCTTGGAGATCCACATGGCGGCCGGGCGCTTCTCGGAGCGGACCTGCAGGCCGGTGCGGATGATCAGCACCATGAAGAACGCGTTGAGGAAGTGCGACCAGTTCAGCCAGGCGGGGAACCCGACGGGCGCACCCTCGGGCAGGTGGTACTCGCCGGGGTAAGTGGCGAGGAAGTCCTGCAACGGTTCGAGGCTGAGGATCCAGCGCACCGCGAGCACCGCCATCGCCGCGACGTAGAGGATCGCACCTCCCCCGAGGACGACGACTCCCGCCCACTGCCCCTTCGTGAACGGACCGATGCGCGCGGGTTCCGGCCGGGGCGCGGGACGGCGGGCGACGCCCGCGTGCGCGAGCGGACGTTCGTGGAGCGGGGGGCGCGGGGCGTCGGGGGTGGGCTCCGGCTCGGGCGCCGGCGCTGGCTCGGGTGCGGGGGCGCGCTCCAAGGACGCCGAGACTGCAGGCTCGCGCCGAGACTGCGGCGCGAGATCGCTGTCTCGGCCGCCACGTGCAGTCTCGCGGAAAGAGGGCGGGGCGGGCGTGGTCTCGGCGGGAGGCCAGGCATCGCCGCCGACGGCGCGCGGAAGGCCGCGGCGGACCGCGCCGGTCGCGGGGACGGATGCGGCGACGGGCGCGCTCTCGGGGGTCGCCGGCCGCGGGTCGTCGGCGGGGTGGGGCGCTGATGCCGCCGCGGATGCGGTTGCGTCCGAGTCCGGGCGACGCTCGGCCTGTGCTGCGCTTTCGGCCGGCGCCGGGCCGGTGGATGCGGGGGGCCAGGGCTCGCCGCCGGGGGTTCGCGGCAGTCCGCGTCGTGTCGCGGTCGCGGGGGTCGAGGCGTGGTGCGAGGCGACCGCATCCTCCGTTGTCGTCGACCCGGAAGCCCATGTCGCGGACTCAGCCGACGCTGTCGTCGCGGAGTCGGCGCGCGGCGCCACCTCGTCGGGGACCGAAGCCGTGCCCGCATCGGCGAGCTGAGCCGCGGCTGCATCGGCGACCGGTGCCGCGGCTGCGTCGGCGACCGGAGCCGACCCGGCGGGCGGCCAGGGGTCGCCGCCGGAGACGCGCGGGAGCCCCCGACGCACGGAACGCGCGTATGTCGCCATCCGCTCCTACTTCTTCCCCGCCTCGAGCGCCGCGATCAGCTGCGGCACGACGGTGAACAGGTCCCCGACGACACCGAAGTCGGCGATGTCGAAGATCGGTGCGTCTCCATCTTTGTTCACCGCGACGATCGTCTTCGCCGTCTGCATGCCCGCCTTGTGCTGGATGGCGCCCGAGATGCCGAGAGCGATATACAGCTGCGGCGACACCGAGACACCGGTCTGGCCGACCTGGTACGAGTAGGGGACGTAGCCCGCGTCGACCGCGGCGCGCGAAGCTCCGACCGCTGCGCCGAGCACGTCGGCGAGCTGTTCGACAAGGGCGAACTGCTCCGCCGAGCCGAGGCCGCGTCCGCCCGAGACGACCTTCGCGGCGCCGCGCAGCTCGGGACGGCTCGAGACGGCGACCGCCTCGTCGAATCCGGTGATGGTCGCGGCGGGAGCGCCCGAGGCGGCGACCTCGAGAGGCGCGACGGCCGGCGCGTCGACCGCGGTGCCCCGGGCGTCGACGGATCCCTGGCGCAGGGTGACGACGAGCGGGCCGTAGGTCGCGGCGGCGGTCACGTTGTAGGCGCCGCCGTAGACGGAGTGGTGCGCGAGCACGCCCTCGTCGTCGCGCGAGACGCCGACGGCGTCGGCGCAGAGGGCGGCCGAGGTGCGCGCCGCGAGGCGGCCCGCGACATCCCGACCCTCGATCGAGTTCGACACGAGGATCGCGTCGGGCTGCACGAGAGCGGATGCCGCGGCCACCGCGTCGACGACGGGCACGGTCAGTGCCGTGTCGGCGCCGCCGAGGCCCGCGGTGAGCACGGTGGTCGCGCCGAGGGCGCCGGCTGCGGAGGCCAGGTCGCCGTGGCGGGACTCGTCGGCGACGATCACGGCGACGGGGGTGCCGATCGAGGCGGCGGCGCCGAGGAGTCCGGCCGCCGAGGCGGCGAGGTCGCCGGCGGGGGTCACGTCGAGCCAGACGAGGACGGAGTCGGGGGCGAAGTCGGTCACGGTGGTCTCCTCGGTGCTCACGCCAGGCGGTTCTCGATGAGGAACGCCGCGAGCTTCTCGCCGGCATCCCCCTCGTCGATGATCTTCGTGCCTGCCTGGCGGGGCGGCTTCTGCGCGACGGCGGTCATGATCGACTGCGGAGCGGATGCCGGGTCGACGTCGACGTCGAGATCGGCGAGGGAGAGGGTCTCGAAGGGCTTCTTCTTCGCCGCCATGATGCCCTTGAAGTTGGCGAAGCGGGCGTCGGGGAGTGCTTCGGTGATCGAAATGACGGCGGGGAGCGCAGCCGTGACCGAGGCGGTGCCGAAGTCGGTGGCGCGGGTGCCGCTGACGGTGTCGGCGGAGATCTCGACGGCCGAGAGGGCGGTCGCCTGGGGCACACCGAGGTGCTCGGCGAGCATCGCCGGCAGGACGCCCCCGGAGCCGTCGGTCGACAGGTTGCCGGTGATGACGAGGTCGAATCCGGTGCGGCGGAGTGCGGCGGCGAGGACCCGCGCGGTCACGCCGAGGTCGGCGCCGCGCAGGGCGTCGTCGGTGATCTGGACGGCGGAGTGAGCCCCCATCGCGAGACCCTTGCGAAGGGAGGCGGCCGCGGCATCCGATGCCATCGTCATCACGACGACCTCCGTGCCCTCGTTCGCCTCGGAGTAGGTGAGGGCGGCTTCGAGCGCACGCTCCCCGATCTCGTCGAGCACGCGCTCGGACGCGTCGCGCGCAGCGAGCCCGGTCTCGAGGTCGAGCGTGCGATCACCCCAGGTGTCCGGCACTTCTTTCAGCAGGACGACGATCTTCATTGACTCCTCCTCGGCATCGTGTCGAGTCTACGGTCGGGGCCGGGGTGGATGCCGCGCGCGGGCGCGGTGCGGTGGGCGCGAGGGGGTGGGCGGGGGCGGTGGGCGCGGGGCGCGGTGCGGTGGGCGCGGGGGCGCGGTGCGGCGGGATGGGCGCGGGGGCGCGGTGCGGCGGGATGGGCGCGGGGGGGGCGCGGCGGGGTGGGCGCGAATTCGGAGATGTGCGTCGGATTCGGATCAGGTGCGAGGTGTCGATCCGAATCTGGCGACATTCTCCGATTCCGGTCGGGGCGAGGATCGGACGTCGGGTGGCGCCCTCGCCACGGATGAGAGGACTCTCATTTTCTGGGTGTGCATAACGTGTGTTCTGGGCCCGTTTTGCCGGGGTGGATGTCGGTGGCCAGTGGCAGAGTGCAGGTATGACGGATGCGGCGGAAACCCCCGGTGGCGAGGACTATCTCGCCACCTTGGCGGGGGTCGTTGCGGACGTCGATTCCGCGGCCCGGCGGATCGCTGCCGCGCAGATCGAGGAACTGCGCGCGCTGGCCGCGGCGGGGCGGTTGGCCGAAGCGCAGATCGCGCAACGCAACGCCCGCGTGCAGGTCCACGACATGGCGTTGCGGTCTATCGCGGCGGAGGTCGGCGGAGTCATGCGGGTCACCGATCGGACCGTGCAACGCCGGATCGGTGAGGCGCGGACGTTGATCGAAGGGTTCCCCGCGACCGTCGAGGCGTGGGAGCAGGGCCGGATTGTTCGGGGCCACGCGATCGCGATCGTCGAGACCGGGACGAGTCTGCCGGCAGAGATGTGGGCGGAGTTCGAACAGGTCGCGATCACCCGGTGCGAACGGGACACCCCCAACCGTGTGCGGGGAGAGTTGGAGATCCTCGCCCACCGGATGCACCCACGCTCGTTCGCGGAACGGCACGAGGAAGCCGCCGCGACGCGGTGCGTCCGGATCGTGCCCGGACGAGACGGGATGTCCGACGTCGTCGCAACCGTCCCGACGGTGATCGCCGAAGGGATTCACGACCGGCTCACGCAGCAAGCTAGGGCGATCATCGACACCCGCGACGAACGCATCGCTGGGCGCGGAGGTGTCGGCGTCGCATTCGGCGAAGCCGTCACGACGCACAGCGACAGCGACAGCGACAGCGACAGCGACAGCGAGGACGCTGGCGCAATCGTCGCCACCGACAACCGCTCCACCGACCAGGTCCGCGCGGACGTGTTCGCCGACCTCCTCCTCGCCGGGACACCCGCCCTCGACGACACCCGCGACACCACCGCCGGTCCCCTCGGTGCGATCCGCGCCCGCGTGCAGGTCCTCGTCCCCGCCGCCACCCTCGCCGGAGAAGACAACGGACCGTGCGACCTCGCCGGCCGGTCCGCCATCGATCCCGCGACCGCCCGCAGCCTCGCCGGCGCCACCCACATCTGGGAGCGCCTGTTCCACGACCCCACCACCGGGGTCACCGTCGCAACCGACTCCTACCGTGTCCCGTCCAGGATGCGACGGTTCCTGCAAGCCCGCGACCAGCACTGCCGGTTCCCCGGATGCCGCGTCGCGGCGATCCGGTGTGAGGTCGATCACACCCACGACCACGCCCTCGGCGGGCGCACGGAACTGTCGAACCTCGCCCACCTGTGCCAACGGCATCACTCCATGAAGCAGTTCACCGCCTGGAGAGTGCGACAACTGAAGGGTGGAGTCCTGGAATGGACCTCACCCCTCGGCAGGATCTATAGAGAAGACGCACCCATTCCGGCCGTCGCCTTCACCCCTGCCGCACCACCACCGCCACCCGCAGCGACAGAGCCCGCACCGTTCTGACCCGGGGCCAGACAGGCGCGACCCAGCGCACTCGAGTCCCGATGAACGCGGGCGCACCTCAGGTAATGATCAGTGCACCACCTCGCGCAGGCACGCACGCATGCACGACGGTCAGCCGCTCTCGACATCGCCGGTGACCACCGCGACGATGTGCCGCGCGGGAACCCACCCCGACCCCGGCATCCGCCGATCAGCCGCGACGCACCGCGGCGACGACCTCGACCTCTACCAACTGGTGCGCATACCCCAGGGCGGCCACCCCCATCAGGGTGCTCGGCACGTCGTGCTCACCGAACGCCGCGCGCACGACCTCCCAGGCCGCGACCAGATCCCGCCGCTCCGACGACGCGACGAGGACCCGCGTCGAGGCGACGTCCACGGTCCCGGCACCCGCGGCATCCAACGCGACGAGCATGTTCTCGACACAGCGCCGCGCCTGCCCCGCCACATCCCCCACCGCGACCGTCGACCCGTCGTCCGCCAGCGGACAGGCCCCCGCGAGGAAGATCAGCTCCGCCCCCGGTTCAACCCGCGACGCGTACGCGTACGGCACCGCCGCCAGCGCATCCGACCGCACGAGATGCACGGCGCTCATCGGTGCCGGAACTCCGGCGCCCGCTTCTCCCGGAAGGCCGCCATGCCCTCCTTCTGATCCGCCGTGTCGAACAGCCCCGCGAACGCCTGCCGCTCGAACCGCAACCCCTCGGCGAGCGTCGACTCCAGTGCGACGTCCAACGCCGCCGTCGCCGCGTACAGCGCCGGCAGCGGCTTCGACGCGATCGTCTCGGCCGTCCGCTGCGCCTCCTCGCGCAGCTGCGCCGCGGGGACCACACGCGACACGAGCCCCGCACGATCGGCCTCCTCGGCGGTCAGCTGCCGCCCCGTCAGCACCAGCTCCGCCGCCTTGAACGACCCGATCGCTCGCACGAGACGCTGCGTGCCACCCAGCCCCGGGATCACACCCAGGTTGATCTCGGGCTGACCGAACCGCGCCGAATCCGCCGCGAGGATGATGTCGCACATCATCGCCAGCTCGCACCCACCACCCAGCGCGTAACCCGCCACCGCGGCGATCGTCGGCGTCCGCACCGCCGCGAACCGCGACCACTTGCCGAAGTGGTCGGCGAGCAGCATCTCGCTGCCGCTGAGCGCCTCCATTTCCTTGATGTCCGCTCCCGCAGCGAACGCCCGCTCACTGCCGGTCACGACGATGGCGCCGATCCCGGCATCCGCGTCGAACGCCTCCGCGGCATCCACCAGGTCGTGCATCACCTGCGCGTTCAGCGCGTTCAGCGCGTCGGGCCGGTTGAGGGTGATCCACCCGACGCGTCCGCGCGTCTCGGTGACGATGGTCTCGTAATCGGTCATGTCGACATGCTCGCAGACGGATGCCTCCACCCGCGCGACACGCTCCGTTCACCCACCGGCCACTCGGCGACACGCCCCGGACACCAACGGCGGCCGTCGTGCCCGACCCCGTCCGCACCTCCGCCGAGGGTGCCGCCCTCAGCCTCACGCCCGTCGGATCGTACGAGACCGGCGTCTTCGACGCCTCCACGCGTCCGACCCCGCACAGCTCACCAAGCTTTTCTCGATCGCCTCCGACGGCGTCGCGAACCCCGTCGCGATCCGCGAGGCAGCGGGCCTGACCCCCGGTCAGGTGCTCGCCGCGCTCAGCCGTCCCAGCGACGCAGCAGCGCGGCGAGCGCCTGACCGCCGCCGATGCACATCGTGACCACGGCGTACTCCGCACCCGTGCGCTGCAGGGTCAGCGCCGCCCGGACCGTGAGGATCGTCCCGGTCGCCCCGACCGGGTGACCGAGCGCGATCGCACCGCCGTACGGGTTCGTCCGCTCGGGATCGAGCCCGGTGTCGCGCATGACGGCGATCACCTGGGACGCGAACGCCTCGTTCAGCTCGACGCTCGCGATGTCGGCCGAGGTCAGCCCCGTCTGCGCGAAGAGCTTCTTCAGCGCGAGCGTCGGGGCGTACCCCATGATCGCGGGGTCGAGCGCGGCGGTCGTGACCGCCTCGATCGTGGCGAGCGCCGACAGCCCCTCGGCCCGCACGTCGGACTCGCGCATGAGCACGGTCGCGGCGGCGCCGTCGTTGATGCCCGAGGCGTTCCCCGCGGTGACCGTCCCGTCCGTCGTGAACGCCGGTCGCAGCCGGGCGAGCGCCTCGAGGGTCGTGTCGGGTCGCGGATGCTCGTCGGCGGTCACCTCGACCGGCCGGCGTCCGGTGGTGGTCGTCGGGGCGATCTCCTGCGCGAACGCCGCGCGGGCGGCATCCGTCGCTGCGCGTCGTTGCGACTCGACCGCGTACGCGTCCTGCTCCTCGCGCGTCACACCGAACCGCTCGGCTACCGTCTCGGCCGTCGTCCCCATGTGCTTCCCGCTGAAGGGGTCGGTGAGCATGGCGAGCGTCCCGTCGAGCAGGCGCCGGTGGCCGAGCGTCGCCCCCGACCGGGCGTCCATGTCGTAGAACGGCATCCGCGTCATGTTCTCGGCGCCGCCCGCGACGGCGACGTCGATCCCGCCCCAGCGCAGCTCCTGCGCGGCCGACCAGATCGACTGCAGACCCGACCCGCACAGCCGGTTCACCGTGAACGCGGGGGTGTCGTCGGCGAGGCCCGCCGCCAGCGCGATGCGGCGCGCGATGTAGGCGTCGCCGGCGACCTGACCGATCGTGCCGATCACGACCTCGCCCACCCGCTGCGGGTCGACTCCCGACCGGCCGAGGGCCGCCGTCACCGCCTGCGCGCCCAGCTCGTGGGCCGGGGTGTCGCGGAACGCGCCGTCGAACCGGCCGACCGGGGTGCGCGCGCCGGCGACGATCGCGATGCGCTCGGCAGAGGTCACCCCGCGGCCTCCTCCGGCCGCTCCAGCGCCTCGACCTCGGCAGCATCCGGAACGTAGCCGTCGATGTGCCGCTCGGCCGCGCCGTCGTAGGCGGACAGGGGACGGATGAGGGCGTTGGATGCCTGCTGCTCCATGATGTGCGCCGTCCACCCCGTGATCCGCGCCGCGATGAACAGCGGCGTGAAGGTGAGGGTGTCGAAGCCGATCAGGCTGTACGCGGGACCCGACGGGTAGTCGAGGTTCGGGTAGATACCCTTGCGCGAGACGAACTCGGACTCGAGGGTCTCGTACAGCTCCGCGACGTCCCGGCGGTCGTAGTGCGCGACGAGCGCGTCGAGCGCGGCCTTCATCGTCGGCACACGGGAGTCGCCGCGCTTGTAGACGCGGTGCCCGAAGCCCATGATCTTGCGCTTGGCGGCGAGGGCCTCGTCGAGCCACGGCACGACCGCGTCGGCCGCGCCGATCTCGTCGAAGATGTGCATGACGGCCTCGTTCGCACCGCCGTGCAGCGGTCCCTTGAGGGCACCGATCGCACCCACGACCGAGGAGTACAGGTCGCTGAGGGTCGAGGCGATCACGCGCGCCGTGAAGGTCGAGGCGTTGAACGAGTGCTCGGCATAGAGGATCATCGAGCGGTTGAAAGCGTCGACGACGACCTCGTCGGGCTCCTCGCCGAATGTCATCCAGAGGAAGTTCGCAGCGTACCCGAGGTCCTCGCGCGGCTCGACGATCTCCTCGCCGCGGCGGCGTCGCTGGCCGTACGCGACGACCGCGGGCAGGATCGCGAAGAGGCGGATGCTGCGGTCCAGGTTCTCGGCCGGGGTGCCCGCGGCATCCAACACATTCGCGATCCCCGCGGTCTCGAACGCCCCGAGCACGCTCACGACCGTCCGGGCCTCGTCCATCGGATGCGCCGAGACCGGCATCGCGTCGATGAAGGAGCGGATGTCGGCGGGCAGCGCGCGGTTCGCGCGCTCGACCGCCTGCAGCTCGGCGAGCTGGTCGGCCGTCGGCAGCTCGCCGTGCCACAGCAGGTAGGCGACCGCCTCGAACGACTGCGTCGCGGCGAGCTCCTGCACGGGGTAGCCGCGGTAGAGCAGCGAGTTCGTCTCGGGGTTGACCTTGCTGATCGAGGTCGTGTCGGCGTAGACGCCGGCGAGACCCTTCTTGATGTCGGGGTCGGTCATGCTCGCTCCTGTTCCTCGACCGTCAGCGGTCGATCCGGAAGGTGAAGACGTTGGTGTCGAAGTGGTTGTACGACTCGTAGTCGATGAGGTCGTACAGGTCGGCGCGGTGCTGCATCTCGCCGAGCCGGGACGTGAGGTGCCCCTGGTCGATCAGCGTATCGAGCGCACGCTCGGCCGCGCCCATCGCCATCCGCAGGAGCGACACCGGCCAGATGACGATGTTCACCCCGACGTCCCGCAACTGGTCGACCGTGAACAGGTCGCTCTTGCCGAACTCGGTCATGTTCGCGAGGATCGGCACGTCGACCGCCTCGCGCACCGCCGCGAACTCCTCGAGGGTGCGCATGGCTTCGGGGAAGATCGCATCGGCGCCCGCGTCCACCAGCTTGCGCGCGCGGTCGGTCGCGGCATCCAGTCCTTCGACGGCGCGGATGTCGGTGCGCGCCATCACGAGGAAGTTCGGGTCGCGGCGCGCGTCGACCGCGGCGCGGATGCGCTTGAGCGCCGTGTCCTCGTCGACGACCGCCTTGCCGTCGAGGTGGCCGCAGCGCTTGGGGTTGACCTGGTCCTCGATGTGCGCGCCGGCGATGCCGGCGTCCTCGAGGGTCTGGATCGTCCGCGCCACGTTCATCGGCTCACCGAAGCCCGTGTCGGCGTCGATGATCGCGGGCAGCTCGGTCGTCCGGGCGATCTGCTGCCCGCGCGCGGCGACCTCGGTGAGCGTCGTCAGTCCGATGTCGGGGAGCCCAAGATCGGCCGAGAGCACGGCTCCCGAGATGTAGACGCCCTCGAACCCCTTCCGCTCGATCAGCCGCGCCGACAGCGGGTTGAAGGCGCCGGGGAACCGCAGCAGCTCCCCCGAGGCGAGCCGCTCCCGGAACAGGCGGCGCTTCTCGTGCGCCGGCGTCTGCGCGTACAGCATCAGCAGGTCCCTCTCTCGATGCGACCGCGTTCCGAATTCAGCCCCGACGGATGCCGGGGGTCGCCGCCCGCCCCGGATTCACGCGGCTCCGCTCCCCCACGCCGATCCTTCCCGGCCAGCAGGGACTGAATACCGAACGCCCGGCCGACGACACTCTCCATCAGAACAACCCCGTCGGCGCGGGTGCGCTCTCGAGGACGCCGGGCGCCGCGACGAAGTCGAGCTGCCGCACCTCCTCGGCGGTCAGCTCGGGCAGGCGCTGCACGAGCGCGAGGAACCGCTCGATCTCGGCGGGCTCGAGCACGGGCTCGGCCAGCAGGCGGAACTTGCGGATGTAGTCCTCGCGGGCGAACGGCCGGGCACCCAGCGGGTGGGCGTCGGCCACGGCGATCTCGTCGACGACGGTGGAGCCGTGGGCGAGGGTGATCTCGACGCGACCGCCGAACGCCTTCTCGGCGGGGTCCTCCGAGTGGTAGCGGCGCGTCCACTCGGCATCCTCGGCGGTCGTGACCTTGTGCCACAGGGCGACGGTGTCGGGGCGGCCGGCGCGCTCGGGCGTGTACGAGTCGACGTGGTGCCAGCCGCCGTCCTGCAGCGCGACCGCGAAGATGTACGGGATCGAGTGGTCGAGCGTCTCGCGGGATGCCGCGGGGTCGTACTTCTGCGGGTCGCCGGCGCCCGAGCCGATGACGTAGTGCGTGTGGTGGCTCGTGTGCAGGACGATCGAGGCGATGTTCGCGGGGTCGCGCAGCTCGGGCCGCTCGGTGCCGAGCCTGCGGGCGAGGTCGATCCACGCCTGCGCCTGGTACTCGGCCGAGTGCTCCTTCGTGTACGTGTCGAGGATGCCGCGCTTCGGCTCGCCGGCGGCGGGGAGCGGCACGTCGTAGGCGGCGTCCTTGCCGTCGAGGAGCCACGCGATGACGCCGTCCTCGCCTTCGTAGATCGGGGACGGCGAGGTCTCGCCGCGCATCGCGCGGTCGACGGCTTCGACCGCCATCTTTCCGGCGAAGGCGGGGGCGTGCGCCTTCCACGTCGAGATCTCGCCCTTCCGCGACTGCCGGGTCGCAGTGGTGGTGTGGAGCGCCTGGGCGACGGCCTGGGAGATCGTGTCGACATCGAGGCCGAGGAGGGTTCCGATGCCGGCTGCGGCCGACGGGCCGAGGTGCGCGACGTGATCGATCTTGTGCTTGTGCAGGCTGATCGCCCGGACGAGGTCGACCTGGATCTCGTACCCGGTCGCGAGCCCGCGGACCAGGGCTGCCCCGTCGGCGCCGACGTGCTGCGCGACCGCGAGGATCGCGGGGATGTTGTCGCCCGGGTGCGAATACTCCGCCGCCAGGAACGTGTCGTGGTAGTCGAGTTCGCGGACGGCGACGCCGTTGGCCCACGCCGCCCACTCCGGGCTCGTACGGGTCTCGTTCGACACGCCGAACACCGTGCCGCCGTAGCCGCCCGTCGACACCGGGTGCGACAGCGCCTGCGAACGGGCTGCGCTGACGGGACGACGGGTGAGGGATGCCGCGGCCACCGCCGCGTTGTCGATGACCCGGTTCACGATCATGTCGACGACGTCGTCCTCGACGGCGACCGGGTCGACGGCGACCTGGGCGATCTTGTGGGCGAGCTGCTCTTCGCGGGGCAGCGGTTCGTCGCTGCGGTACACGCGGACGTGGTGGGTGACGGTCATGTCGTTTCCTCCGGGGTGTCGGACAGGGAGTCGAGGATCGAGGCGAGCGCGTTGTGCAGGTGCACATGCGTCGCGTGGGCGGCGAGGTCGCCGTCGCCGGCGGCGATCGCGCCCGCGATGAGGCGGTGCTCGGCGACCGAGGCGGCGAGGCGTTCGGGGTTGTCGCGAGCCAGGCGCCGCACGCGCACGAGGTGAGTGCGGACGGTGCGCAGCGCCGAGGTGAGGTAGTCGTTGCGGACGGCGACGTCGAGTTCGGCGTCGAAGCGGGCGATGAGCGCGTAGTAGGCGTCGGCGTCGGATGCCGCTCCGCCCGACGCCTGCGTCGCTGCGAACTCGGCGGCGAGCGCAGCGAAGACGGCACGATCGCCCGCTCGGGCCGCCAACCGGGCCGCGGTCTCCTCGAGCGCGCGGCGCACGGCGAAGAGGGCCTCGATATCGGAGGCGTCGATGCCGGCGACGACGGTGACCCGCGGGGACGCCTGCTCGACGAGCCCGTCGGCGGCGAGTCGGCGGAGTGCCTCGCGGAGCGGCGTCCGGCTCACGCCGAGTCGTGCGGCCTGCTCGACCTCGGCCAGAACGGCCCCGGGAGGCAGCGCCCCGTCCTGGATCTCGCGCAGCAGCGTCTCGTACGCGCGGACCCCGGCGTACCGCGCGGGTGCATCCGTCATGATCTCAGTGTATGCACAGTGGGCCTAATCGTGGGCGAAAGAGAGAAGATCCCCGCCTTATGTATACACAGGCGTCACGCCGACATCCCACGACGCGACAGCGGTGAGGACCGCGCCGAGGCTGCGATCAGCGGCATCCGGATCCACCCTCGCCACGGCGAGCGCGGCGATCACCAGCGACGCACAGACCTCCGAGAGAGCCGCGCGCGAGGCTGCCGAGATCTCCGGCCGCGCGGAATCCACACCCGCGGCGATCGCTATACGGAGCTCATCGGTGTACGCCGTGACGAGCGCGCGCACGTCGGGGTCGTCGTCGACGACGGGCGCGCACGCGGCGTTGAGCAGCAGGCATCCCGCCTGCGCCCGTGGTGTGCCGCTCGCGATCGCGCGCCGCATCTCGGCGACGTAGTGCTCGAGCGCGTCGGGACCGGCATCCGATCGCTGCAGACGGCCGATGCGGGAGCGCACGACCTCGTCGAGGTACCGCGCGACGACGGCCTCGAACAGACCCTTCTTGCTGCCGAACGCGTGGTACAGGCTCGAGCGCTTGAGCCCCGTCGCCGCTTCGAGTTCCGCCACACCGGTCTCGGCGTACCCGCGCGCCCAGAAGACGTCGCGCGCAGCGCGGACGACGTCGTCGCGGTCGAATGTCGCCGTGCGTCCCATGGATGCCCCTCTCAGCCGTCGGTACTATATTAGACCGATCGTTACAAAATGACGCCTTGGAGGAGAACATGCGCGCAGTCACCCACCCCGTCTTCGGCGAACCGGCCGACGTCCTCGAGACCACGGAGCTCCCCGACCCCACCCCCGGTGCGGGAGAGGTCCGGGTGCGGCTGCTCGCCTCGCCGGTCCACAACCACGACCTGTGGACCATCCGCGGCACCTACGGCTTCAAGCCGGAACTCCCCGCCCGTTCGGGCACCGAGGCCGTCGGCGTCGTCGAGGAGCTCGGTGAGGGCGTCGAGAACCTGCAGGTCGGCCAGCGCATCGCCACCGGCGGCACCTTCGGCGTGTGGGCCGAGCAGTTCATCGCCCGCGCCGCGACTCTCATCCGCGTTCCCGAGGGCCTTCCCGACGAGCAGGCCGCACAGCTCGTCTCCATGCCGTTCAGCGCCATCAGCCTCATCGACTTCCTCGACGTGAAGCCGGGCGACTGGATCGTGCAGAACGCCGCGAACGGCGCCGTCGGCCGCATGGTCGCGCAGATGGGTCGCGCCCGCGGCCTCAACATCCTCGGCCTCGTCCGCCGCAGCGCCGCCGTCACCGAGCTCGCCGAGCAGGGCATCGACCGCGTCGTCGCCGTCGACACCGACGACTGGCGCGACAAGGTCGCCGAGATCACCGGCGGCGCCCCCATCATCGCCGGCGTCGACTCCGTCGGCGGCGAGTCGAGCGGTCACGTCCTCTCGCTCCTCGGCGAGAACGCCACGCTCGTCGTCTTCGGCGCGATGGACGCTCCCGTCATGCAGCTCGCGTCGGGCCCGGTCATCTTCCGCCACATCACGATCAAGGGCTTCTGGGGAAGCAAGGTGAGCACCGAGATGGATGCCGCCACGCGCGGCCGGCTCTTCGGCGAACTCGCCCAGCACCTCTCGTCCGGCGTCCTGACCCTGCCGGTGTCGGCGACGTTCCCACTCGAGCAGGCGCGCGACGCCGCCCGTGCGAGCCTGACCGCCGGCCGCGTCGGCAAGGTTCTGCTCCGCCCGTGATCCCCGACCCGCGCGCGGCCATCGTGCCGCGCGCGGGTAGCGTGGTCGGGTGACAGAATCCTCCCGCTATGTCGTGGCCACCGACGGCGCCTGCAAGGGCAACCCCGGACCGACGGGCTGGGCGTGGGTCGGCGAGGACGGCCACTGGGCGGCGGGCTCGATCATCCAGGGCACGAACAACGTCGGCGAGCTGATGGGCCTGCTCAAGGCGATCGAGGACCATGCGGATGTCCGCGAGCTCGTCGTGCAGGCCGACTCCAAGTACGCCATCGACACGTACGAGAAATGGATGGACGGTCACCGCCGCCGCGGCTGGAAGACGTCCACCGGCGCGCCCACGAAGAACGTCGACCTGCTCGAGCAGCTGATCACCGCGCGCGACGCTCGACGCGCCGCGGGCCTTCCCGACGTGGTCCTCGAGCACGTCCGCGGACACCGCGGTCACGTCCTCAACGAGTGGGCCGACGAGCGCGCCGTGCGCGGCGCCGAACATGCGGCATCCGGCAAGGAATCGGCGTGGTCGTCGCTCGGCGGCCTGCACGAGCGGCTCGACGTGTCCGAGGCGCCGAAGAAGAAGCGCTGACCCGCGCGCCGGTGCGGGCACGGACCGCGGAGTCTTCGCCGAGGTCGAGCTCCGCAACCGGTTCCGACCCGCGACCCCCGCGAATGCTCCGCGGTTGTTGCCGCGGCCGTCAGGTGTCCGCGGCGCTCAGCAGTTCGGCCAACCGATCGAACGCCGGCCGCTGCCCCTTCACGACCCGCTCGCGCGCGCGATCCAGCGGCATCCATTCGGCGCGGTCGACCTCGGAGAAGGATGCCGTCCGACCCGATCGCGGCGGCCACTCCATCTCGAACTCACCGAACACGAACCCCTCCGCCTCGAAGCCCGCACCGTCGGCGACGAACACCGTCACCCGCTTGCCCGACGAGTACGCGAACGTGCCGAGCTCGGCGTAGTCGGCCTCGGGAGGGGCGACGCCGAGCTCCTCGCGGAACTCCCGCTTCGCGGCATCCAACGCTTCTTCGCCGTCTTCGAGTTCACCCTTCGGGACCGACCAGGCACCCTCGTCCTTCGACGCCCAGTACGGCCCGCCCATGTGAGCGACGAACGCCGACACCCCGCCCCCACCGTCGAGACGGTAGAGCAGGATGCCGGCGCTCTGCGTGGCCACGAACGGGCGGCGCTCGTCAGATCAGACGGGACTTCGGCGAGACGGAGTACGTCTCCTCCGGGTCGGTGACCGCCACCGGCGCCAGCGCCTCGTTGATCGCGGCGTACGTGTCGTCGTCGAGCTCGATGCCCGAGGCCTTCACGGTGTCCTCGAGCTGCTCGGGACGCGACGCCCCGATGATCGCCGCGGCGATGTTCGGGTTGTGCAGCACCCACGCGAGGGCGAGCTGCGGCATCGTGATGCCCGCGCCCTCGGCGATCGGCTGCAGCTTCTGCACCGCGGTGAGGGTCTCGTCCTTCATGAAGCGCTCGATCATGTCGGATCCGCCCTTCTCGTCCGTCGCGCGCGAGCCCTCGGGCGCCGGCTGACCGGGCTGGTACTTGCCCGTCAGGACGCCCTGCGCCAGCGGCGACCAGACGATCTGCGAGATGCCGAGCTCCGCAGAGGTCGGGACGACCTTGCCCTCGATGACCCGCCACAGCGCGGAGTACTGCGGCTGGTTCGAGATGAGCTGGAAGCCGAGCTCCTTCGCCAGCGCGTGCCCGGCCCGCAGTTGCTCGGCGGTCCACTCGCTGACGCCGATGTAGAGCGCCTTGCCCTGACGGACGATGTCGGCGAAGGCCTGCATCGTCTCCTCGAGCGGGGTCTCGTAGTCGTAGCGGTGCGCCTGGTAGAGGTCGACGTAATCGGTGTTCAACCGCTTCAGCGAACCGTTGATGCCCTCGAGCAGGTGCTTGCGCGACAGACCGTGGTCGTTCGGCCCCTTGGGACCGGTCGGCCAGTAGACCTTCGTGAAGATCTCGAGGGATTCGCGGCGCTGACCCTTCAGCGCCTCGGCGAGGACGGACTCGGCCGCCGTGTTCGCGTAGGCGTCGGCGGTGTCGAACGAGGTGATGCCGAGGTCGAGGGCCTTGTGGACCGTCGCGATCGCCGCGTCGTTCTCGACCTGCGAGCCGTGGGTGAGCCAGTTGCCGTAGGTGAGTTCGGTGATCTTGAGGCCGCTGTTGCCCAGGAATCGATAGTTGACCATGCCGACGACGCTACTCTCGCGCCCCGGTCGACTCCGCGGGCCTTGACAGGGTTACGCCGCCGGCGGAATCGCCTCCGGAGTCAGACGGATGCCGCCGCGGCCTGGTCCTCTTCGGTCGCGACGAGCTGACCGCACGCGCCGTCGATCTCCTTGCCGCGGGTGTCGCGGAGGGTCGTCGGGATGCCGGCGTCGTTGAGCCTGCGGACGAACTCGTTCTGCACGTCGACGTCGGACGAGGTCCAGATCGAGCCGGGGGTCGGGTTCAGCGGGATCGGGTTCACGTGCACCCAGCCGCGACCGCGCGCGTTGAGCTTCTCGGCGAGGAGATCGGCGCGCCAGGCGTGGTCGTTCATGTCCTTGATGAGCGCGTACTCGATCGAGACGCGACGCCCGGTCTTGTCGAAGTACTCGCGCGCGGCGTCGAGGGCCTCATCGACCTTCCAGCGCGAGTTGACCGGGATGAGCTCGTCGCGCAGGTGGTCGTCGGGGGCGTGCAGCGACAGTGCGAAGGTGACCGGGATCTCCTCGGCGGACAGCTTGCGGATCGCCGGCACGAGCCCGACGGTCGAGACCGTGATGCCGCGGGCGCTCATGCCGAGCCCGTGCTTCTTGTCGACCATCGTGCGGACGGCCTGCATGACGCGGGCGTAGTTGGCGAGAGGCTCCCCCATGCCCATGAAGACGATGTTCGTGACGCGCTCGTCCTTGTGGCCGACCTTGCGGGGATCGCCCAGGCCGCCGTCGGCGATGAGGCGGTTCGCGCGGACGACCTGGTCGACGATCTCGGCCGCCGACATGTTGCGGGTGAGGCCCGCCTGGCCGGTGGCGCAGAAGGGGCAGTTCATGCCGCAGCCGGCCTGGCTCGACACGCACAGCGTGATGCGCCCGGTGTAGCGCATGAGCACGGACTCGACGAGCGCGCCGTCGTGCAGGCGCCACAGGAACTTGATCGTGTCGCCGCCGTCGGTCTCGAGCCGGCGCACCTCGGTCATGAGGTTCGGCAGCAGCCCGCCGACGAGCTCGTCGCGGTTCGCCGCCGGCAGGTCGGTCATGTGGGCGGGGTCGGAGGTGTAGTGCTGGAAGTAGTGCTTCTCGAGCTGAGCGGCGCGGAACCCCGGCATCCTGAGCTCCTTCAGCTTCTCGACGCGCTGGTCGTGGCTGAGGTCGGCGAGGTGCACGGGCGGCTTGCCCCGCTTGGGGCTCGCGAACTGCAGGAGCGGGCGGCCTTCGGCATCCTTCGCCTGCGTCCACCCCTCGGTCGCGGGACGCACCTGCTTGGGCGTCGTCGAGCGCACGGCGGACAGGCCCTCGGGGCGCGCGGGAGTGGACTCGGTCATGCTTCCAGGCTACCGGCGGCGGGCTGGGCGGATGCCGGGCGACTCTAGACTCGTCGCCATGACGGATGGGGCTCCGCAGCGGCGCGGGACGGTCGTGCACAAGGTGCTCAACAACAACGTCGTCATCTCCCTCGACGAGCAGGGCCGCGAGCGGGTGCTCATGGGCCGCGGGCTCGGCTTCCAGCTGAAGCCCACCGACACGATCGATCCCGCGAAGGTCGAGAAGACGTTCATCCTCGAGACGGGCGAGGACGGCGAACGCGAACGGCGGATGCTGGCGGACACCCCGTACGCGATCGTCGAGGCGGTCTCCCGCGCCGTCGATCAGGCGGAGCGCTCGCTCGGCCACCACCTCGGGCGCCAGCTCACCATGGCGGTCATCGACCACGTCCAGTTCGTGCTCGAGCGCCTCGAGAAGGGCATCCGGATCCCCGCCGCGAACATGCCCGAGCTGCGGGTGCTGCACCCGGCCGAGTTCGCCGCGGCCAGGACCATGGCCGAGTCGATCTCCGCCGCGCTGGACACCGAACTGCCCGCCGAGGAGGCCGTCTTCCTCACGATGCACGTCCTCAACGCGACCCGCGACGAACCCAACGGGACGGCCGCCCTGCTGTTCCGACGCGTGCAGCACGTCGTGATGACGGTCGAGAACGGGCTCGGGGTGAAGCTCGACGTCGAGAGCCCCGACTACGCCCGGTTCGTGCTGCACATCCAGTTTTTGCTGCAGCGACTGGTGTCGCGGTCCATGCTCCGCAGCGCCGACAGCTCGTTCTTCGAGTTCGCCAAGCACAGCTACCCGCGCTCGTTCGCCATCGCCCAGGAGGTCAAGGCCTACGTCAAGGCCGCGACCGAGTCCGAACTGACCGATGAGGAGCTGCTGTACGTCATCGTGCACGTCGAGCGGCTCGCGTCGCAGGTCGCGGCACCGCCGGCATCCGCTGCGGAGGAATGACGCTGGCGTCCTATTCGGATGCATGCTAACGTCTCCCCTCGCAGGCCGATGCAGACCTGCGACGCGACGGATTGTTACTGCGGCAGCAGGCAAAACCTGAACTCACATCGCTCACACGAGCGGTGAACGAGTTCAGGTTTTTTTGTTGCCCGGAAACGGCTCGGCCGCGTGTACCACCCGAGACTGCCGCGCCGATGCGGCAAGAAAGAGCGTGTCCCGATGGACTACTCGAAGACCGCGGCCGGCGTCCTGAAGGGCGTCGGCGGAGAAGAGAACGTCAGTTCGCTCGTGCACTGCGCCACCCGCCTGCGCTTCGTGCTGAAGGACGAGTCGAAGGCCGACACCGCCGCCGTCAAGGCGACCCCCGGGGTCGTGACGGTCGCCCAGGCCGGCGGTCAGTACCAGGTGGTCATCGGCAACGACGTCCCCGACGTCTTCGCCGAGATCGGCAAGATCTCGAAGCTCGGCGCGGCCTCGGCCGACGGTGCGACGACGGATGCCCCGAAGGGCAACCTCTTCAACCGCTTCATCTCGATGATCTCGGCGATCTTCACACCGGTGCTGTGGGCCCTCGCCGGGACCGGTCTGCTGAAGGCGTTCCTCGCCGCCGCCGTCACGTTCGGCTGGATCGCCACCGACACCTCGACCTACGCCGTCCTCAACGCCCTGTCGGACGCCTTCATCAACTTCCTGCCGATCGCCCTGTCGATCACCGCGGCGCGCTACTTCAAGGCCAACGAATGGACGTCGCTGGCGATCGCCGGCGCGCTCGTCTACCCGACGATGGCCGGCCTCGTCGGCCAGCCGGGTCTCACCTTCTTCGGCATCCCGTTCACGATGGTGAGCTACGTCTCGAGCGTCATCCCGATCATCGTGATCGTGTGGCTGCAGAGCCACGCTGAGAAGGTTCTCTACCGCGTGCTCCCCGGCGCCGTGAAGCGCTTCATGACCCCCATGATCGTCGTGCTCCTCGCCGTCCCGCTCGTCTTCGTCGTGATCGGGCCGATCTCGGACCTCCTCGGCGGCGGCCTCGGCAAGGGCATCGGCTGGGTGTTCGAGACCCTGCCGTGGCTCGGCGGCGCGATCATGGGCGGCCTGTGGCAGGTCTTCGTCATCTTCGGTCTGCACTGGGGCCTCGTGCCGCTGTTCACCCTCGAGTTCCAGACGACGGGTCAGATCTCGCTCGTCGGTCCCGTCTTCGCCGCCGTCCTCGCGCAGGCCGCCGCCGTCGCCGGCGTGTGGGTGCGCGCCCGCAACAAGAACCTCAAGTCGCTCGCCGCTCCCGCGACCCTGTCGGGCTTCCTCGCCGGCATCACCGAGCCCGCGATCTACGGCATCAACCTGCCCCTCAAGCGCCCGTTCGCCTTCGGCATCGTCGGTGGCGCGATCGGCGGTGCGATCATCGCGATCGGCAAGGTGTTCGCCACGGCGTTCGTGGTCCCCTCCGGCCTCGCCCTGCCCGCCCTGCTCGGCAACGGGAACATGGTGTTCCTCGGCATCGGTCTGCTCGTCGCGATCGCCGTGCCGTTCCTGCTGACCGTCCTCGTCGGCTTCGTCGAGCCGGCCGAGGACGCTGCGCCCGCCGCCACCACGGCCGCGACCGACCTTGAGGTGCTCAGCCCCCTCGACGGCACGGTCGTCCCGCTGTCCGAGACCCCCGACGCCGCCTTCGCCGAGGGTGCCCTCGGTGACGGCGTCGCGATCCTCCCCCGCAGCGGCGCGCTGTATGCCCCGTTCGACGCGACGATCGCCGCCGCCTTCCCGACCGGTCACGCGATCGGGCTGCGGCACGCCGACGGCGCCGAGGTGCTCATCCACATCGGCATCGACACCGTCAAGCTCGGCGGTCGGCACTTCGACGTGAAGGTCACGACGGGTCAGCAGGTGAAGGCCGGCGACCTGCTCGTCGAGTTCGACGGCGACGCGATCGAGAAGGCCGGGTACGACCTGACCACGCCGATCGTCGTCACCAACGGCGAGCTCTACCCCGCGATCTCGAACCGCGCGTCGGGCCCGATCGCCCACGGCGAGCCGCTGTTCACGGCCATCTCGGTCGAGTCGGCCGCCGTCACCGCCTGATCGACGAGCGGATGCCGGGTGCCGCCCCGCAGGATGCGGTGGCACCCGGCATCCCCCGCACCACACCCCACCCGAACACATGACACGAAACGAGAGACACATGAGCACCACCTCCTTCCCCGACGGCTTCCTCTGGGGCGGCGCGACCGCCGCGAACCAGATCGAGGGCGGGTACGACCAGGGCGGGAAGGGACTCTCGGTCCAGGACGTCATGCCGCGCGGCATCTTCGGTCCGCGCACGGCGACGCCCACCCCCGACAACCTGAAGCTCGAGGCGATCGACTTCTACCACCGGTACGCCGAGGACATCGCGCTCTTCGCCGAGATGGGCTTCGGGGTGTACCGCTTCTCGATCGCGTGGAGCCGGATCTTCCCGAACGGCGACGATGCCGAGCCCAACGAGGAGGGCCTCGCCTTCTACGACCGCGTGCTCGACGAGCTCGAGAAGCACGGCATCGAGCCGCTCGTGACCATCTCGCACTACGAGACGCCGCTGCACCTCGCCGAGACCTACGACGGCTGGACCGACCGCCGCCTCATCGGCTTCTACGAGCGCTACGCCCGCACCCTCTTCGAGCGTTACGGCTCGCGCGTGAATTATTGGCTGACCTTCAACGAGATCAACTCGCTGCTGCACGCCCCCTTCATGTCGGGTGGCATCAACACCGCGAAGGACGAGCTGAGCGAGCAGGCGCTGTACCAGGCGATGCACCACGAGCTGGTCGCCTCGGCGCGCGCCACCCGCATCGCCCGGGAGGTCGCGCCGAACGCGCAGGTCGGCTGCATGGTGCTGTCGATGCCGGTCTACCCGCTGAGCCCGTCGCCCGCCGACGCCCTCGAGGTCATGCAGTTCGACCACTCGAACCTCGTCTACGGCGACGTGCACACCCGCGGCGAGTACCCCGGCTACTTCCTGCGCACCCTGCGCGAGAAGGGCATCGAGCTCGAGATCACCGACGAGGACCGCGAGGACCTGACGAACACCGTCGACTTCGTCTCGTTCAGCTATTACATGTCGGTCGCCGCGACCGCCGATCCCGCCAAGAAGGTCACGGGCGAGGGCAACATCATGGGCGGCGTACCGAACCCGACCCTCGAGGCGAGCGAGTGGGGCTGGCAGATCGACCCCACCGGGCTGCGGCTGGTCATCAACCAGTTCTGGGACCGCTGGCAGAAGCCGCTGTTCGTCGTCGAGAACGGCCTGGGCGCGAAGGATCAGCTCGTCGAGGTCGACGGCGTGAAAACCGTCGTCGACGACTACCGGATCGCGTACTTGAACGATCACCTCGTTCAGGTCGGCGAGGCGATCGAGGACGGCGCCACCGTCCTCGGCTACACCGCGTGGGGCTGCATCGACGTCGTCAGCGCGTCGAGCGCCCAGCTGAGCAAGCGCTACGGCTTCATCTACGTCGACCGCAACGACGACGGTTCGGGCTCGCTCGAGCGGTACAAGAAGAAGTCCTTCGACTGGTACGCCGAGGTCATCCGCACGAACGGCGCGTCGCTGACGCGCTGACCCAGACCGGTGCGGCCGCGGTGACCCGGACCCGCGGCCGCACCATCCACCGTCAGCCCTTCAGCCGGCGGGCGAGGCCGGCGATGTCCTCGGGTGTCGTGCGGCAGCATCCGCCGATCAGCCGTGCCCCCGCCTCCACCCAGGCGTCGACGTCGGCGAAGGTGGCCGTCGCGTCGCCGTGCCACGAGCGCGAGGCGGCGTCCCAGACCTCGCCGCTGTTCGGGTAGATGACGCCGGGCGTCGCCGGCGGCATCCGGTCCAGCACACGGGCCAGTGCGGCCGGCGGGCAGCAGTTCGCACCGACCGCGACGATTCCTGGGGCCGCCGCGGCGGCCGCCAGCGCAGCGGCGAGCGCGTCGTCGCGCTCGAACGCCGTACTCGCGCCCGACAGCGAGATCCAGACCGGGATGCCCACGCCCTCGAGCGCGGCCGCCAGCGCCTCGGCCTCGGCGGGCGACGCGATCGTCTCGACGGCGAGGAGGTCAGGCCCCGCCTCCGCGAGCGCGAGCAATCGCCGGCGGTGCCACGCGGTCAGCTCGGCCACCGACAGACCGTACGCACCGGTGTACTCGCTGCCGTCCGCGCGCACGGCACCGAAGGGACCGACGGATGCCGCGACCCACGCCCGGCCGTCCGACGCCTCGCGGGCGAGGCGGACCGAGGTGGTCAGCAGCGCATCGACCTCGGCGGCATCCCGCCCCGCCGCGGCGAGGTTGTCGTACCCGAGCTGGTAGGAGGCCGTCGTGACGACGTCGGCGCCGGCCTCGACGAACGCGGCGTGCACGTCGCGCACGTCACCGGGCGCGTCGATGAGCACGCCCGCCGACCAGAGCACTCCGCTGAGATCGTGGCCGCGGGCCTCGAGCATCGTCCCGAGCCCACCGTCGAGGACGAGCGGACGGGTGGCGATCGCGGCGGCGACATCGGGCATGCGGTCACTCTAAGCCGCCGGCCGCGGGCCGCCGAAGGCGGATTACGCTGAACGGATGAGCACCGCCCGCATCCGTCCCATCACCGTCGACGACGCGGGCGAGGTGCTCACCCTGCAGCGGGCCGCCTTCGTGCAGGAGGCGCTCATCTACGACGCCGTCGACATGCCGCCGCTCACGCAGACGCTCGACGAGGTCCGCGCCGAACTCGAGGACAACCTCGGATGCGTCGCCCTCGACGGCGAGCGCATGGTGGGCTGCGTGCGCGCCCGCGTCGACGGCGACCTGCTCCTCATCGGCCGCATCGCGATCGCACCCGATCAGCAGGGCTCGGGCCTCGGGACCGCGCTGCTGTCGGCGGTCGAGGAGCGCGGCCGCGAGGCCGGCGCCACGACCGCGGAGCTGTTCACCGGCTCGCTCAGCGAGGCGAACCTGCGCCTCTACGAGCGCGAGGGGTACGAGGAGAGCGAGCGCGTCCCCGGCGACGACGGCACCGCGCAGGTGTTCCTCCGCAAGCAGCTCTGACCCGCCCGCGCACCGAGCGTTCATCCGCGTCCGGGAGAATGGACGGATGACGCGCATCGCTTTTCTGGACGTGGACGGAACCATCCTCGAGCACGGAACGGCCATCGCCGACTCGACGATCACCGCGATCCGGACGGCACGCGAGAACGGCCACCTCGTCTACCTCTGCACGGGACGCGCGGCCGGCGACATCCACCCCAAGGTCCGCGAGATCGGCTACGACGGCGCGATCACCAACGGCGGCGCCTACGCGGTGCGCGGCGACGAGCTGCTGTTCGCCGACCCGATGCCGCGCGAGGACACCGACCGGCTGATCGCCTACTTCGAGGCGGAGGACATCGACTACTTCCTGCAGTCGAACGAGGCCGTCTACGCGAGCGAGGGGGTCGGTGCGATGCTCGACGAGTACTTCGCCGAGCGCCGCAAGCGTCACCTCGAGGACGCCCGCCGGCTCGGACAGACCGATGCCGTCGACCCGGAGCCGATCGTCACCTACCGTCCCGTCGGCGAGGCGGACCTGGACGCCATCGCGAAGACCACGTTCATCAGCAAGCGCTCCGACAGCGTCGACAAGGCCCAGGCCGACCTCGGCGAGCGCTTCCACGTCATCCCCGGCAGCATCCCGCTCCCCGGCGGATCGAACGGCGAGATCGGCCTGCGCGGTGTGAACAAGGGCTCGGCGATCCTCCGGGTCCTCGACACGCTGGGCCTCGACGCCGCCGACGCGATCGGCATCGGCGACAGCTGGAACGACGCCGAGATGTTCGACGTCGTCGGCACGCCCGTCGCCATGGGCAACGCCGACCCCGCCCTCAAGGAGCGCGCCGGCAACGTCACCACCGACGTCCTCGACGACGGCGTGTGGAACGCGTTCGTGAAGCTCGGCCTGGTCTGACGCGCGGGCGCGCGTTTGCGCGTTCACGGCCGCGCGTCCGGCCGTGGGCCTCAGTCGAGGAAGATGTCGGGGAACAGCTCGGCGTCGGGTGTCCCCGGCGTCGCGGCGTAGCGCGAGAAGTCGGTGACACCGGCATCCCTCAGCACGTCCTCGACGATGAGAGTCTGCCCGGTGTACTCACGCGCCGGCTTGCAGAGCACCTCGTACGCGGCGTCGGCGTAGACCTCGGGCGTACGGCTGACCTTCATCATCCGGTCGCCGCCGAGGGCGAACTGCACCGCGGCCGTGGCGATCGTCGTCTGCGGCCAGAGGGTGTTGGCGGCGACGTCGTCCTTCGCGAACTCGGCGGCCATGCCGAGGGTCGCCATCGTCATGCCGTACTTCGCGAGCGTGTAGCCGGTGTGCGCGCCGAGCCATTTCGGCGACAGGTTGAGGGGCGGCGACAGCGAGAGGATGTGGGGGTTGGCGGCATCCTTCAGCATCGGGAGCGCCGCCCGCGACAGCATGAACGTGCCGCGCACGTTGACGTCCTGCATGAGGTCGTACTTCTTCGCGGCGAGCTCGAGCGAGCCCGACAGGTCGATGACCGAGGCGTTGTTGACGACGATGTCGATGCCGCCGAACTCGCCCTGCGTCTTCATGACGGCCTCGGTGATGTCGCCGTCGTCGCGGACGTCGCCGACGATCGGCAGCGCACGACCCCCCGCCGCGCGGATCTGCTCCGCCGCCGAGTGCACCGTGCCCTCGAGCTTGGGATGCGGGGTGTCGGTCTTGGCGAGCAGCGCGATGTTCGCGCCGTCCCGCGCGGCGCGCAGCGCGATCGCGAGGCCGATGCCGCGGCTGCCGCCCGACATGAGGATGGTCTTTCCGGCGAGGGTCATGGGTTCTCCAGTGGGTCAGGAACGGCGCGAACGGGATGCCGCGGCGAACGCGGCGATCCGCGTCGCCGCATCGGGGGTGTCGAACGCAGCACCGATCGTGCGGGCTTCGTCGTCGAGGTTGTCGGCGAACGGGCGCGCGGCGCCGGTGCGGACGAGGCGCTTCGCCTGCCCGAACGCGCCGGTCGCGCCGTCGAGCCAGGCCCGCGCGATCTCGTCGGCACGCTCCCCGGGCTGGTCGACGACCTCGGCGATGAGCCCCCACTCGTGCGCAGTCGGCGCGTCGATCGTCGTGTCGGTGAGCAGCATCTGCAGCGCGCGGCGCTGTCCGACCGCCGCCGGCAGCAGCGTCGAGACTCCCAGATCAGGGGTGAGCCCGATGTTCGCGTACTTGCTGACGAACACGGCTCGCGGCGACGCGACGATGTAGTCCGCCGTCAGCATGAGACCGAGGCCGCCGCCGGCGACCGCTCCCTGCACCGCCGCGACCATCGGGATCGACGACTCCACGAAGGTCCGGATGCCGTCGTGGATCACTCCGGCCATCTCGGTGATCGTGCCACCGCTGCCGCCGGAGGTCGCCATCTGCACGACGTCGCCGCCGGCGCAGAACGCCGGGCCCGCGGCATCCAACACGATCGCGCCGACCGTGTCGTCGCTCGTCAGCTCGTGCGCGAGGTCGCGCCAGCGCGTGCCCATCTCGAAGTCCATCGCATTGAGGGACGCTGGGCGGTGGAAGGTCAGCCGGGCGAGGGCGCCCTCGCGGCGCAGCAGGATCGAATCGCTCATCGGGTCTCCACTCACTTCGGGGCCATGCGGATCGAACCGTCGAGACGGATCGTCTCGCCGTTGAGATAGCCGTTCTCGACGATGTGATGAACGAGCGCGGCGTACTCGTCGGGCTTGCCAAGCCGCGCCGGGTAGGGCACCTGCTGGCCGAGCGACTCCTGCGCCGCCTCGGGGAGCCCCGCGAGCATCGGGGTCTCCATGATCCCGGGCGCGATCGTGCAGACGCGGATCGCCGAGCGCGCCAGTTCGCGCGCGATCGGCAGCGTCATCGCGTGCACACCGCCCTTGCTGGCCGCGTACGCGGGCTGCCCGATCTGACCGTCGAAGGCCGCGACCGACGCGGTGTTCACGATGACGCCGCGGTCCCCGGATGCCGTCGGTTCGGTCGCCGCCATCGCCGCCGCCGCGTGGGCGATGACGGTGTAGGTGCCGATCAGGTTGATGCGGATGATCCGCTCGAAGTCGGCGATCGGGCTCGGCGAACCGTCGCGGGTGAGGACCTTCGCGGGCGGCGCGATCCCGGCGCAGTTGACGGCGACGCGCAGCGGGGCGACGGCGGATGCCGCGGCCACGGCCGCCTGCACCTGCGCGGCATCCGTCACATCGGCGGCGGCGAAGGTCCCGCCGAGCTCCGCGGCGACGTTGGACCCGGATGAGGTCGGCAGGTCGACGATGACGACGTGCGCACCCTGCGCGGCGAGGCGGCGGGCCGTGGCGAGACCGAGTCCGCTGGCCCCGCCGGTGACGACGGCGGATGATCCGGCGATGTCCATGCGCTCTCCTTCGAACGGGATCGGGTTCCACCCTATGCGCGACTGGGTGCCACGGTAGCAGGATGCCTCCAGGCTAGCCGTCCGCGCCGCCTCGCGCGCGGTGCGGCGCTCCTGCCGGTGAGGAGCGCCTCGCCTCCCACCGCGACCTCTGGAACGCGACCTGACCCGTCAGCGCACCGCGCCGTCGAAGACCACAGCGGCCGCGAGGTAGCCCGCCACGACGACGGATACCGAGACGAGCGGCACCCACGCGAGGTCGCGCCCCGTGCGCCACGCGACGACCGCGGCGGCCGCGGTGAGGACGAGGCTCGCGAGGATCGCGCCGCCGAAGAGCATGCCCGCGGCATCCGCCGCCCCCCAGTCGCACGCCGGAGAGCAGGACCCGCCGGCGAAGACGCCCCGCAGGAACCACAGCACCCCGGTGACCACGATCGCGACCGCCTGCAGCATCCCGACCGCGAGGACGGCGCCGGCACCGCTGCGGCGCAGACGCGGCGGCACGGCAGGGGCGGTCATACCGCGGACGCTACCAGCCTCGACGCCCCCGCGGGCGCTTAGGCTCGACCGGTGAGCGAACGGACGAGCACCGGGTCCCGCATCCTCGAGGTCGCGTGGGACGACCCGCGCGCGGCGGCGCTGCGCGACGAACTGGATGCCGACCTCGGTGCCCGCTACGACGGGTTCCACGGCGACGAGCCCGCCGAGTGGAAGGCCGCGCGCTCCCGCGCGCTCGCAATGCATCCGGACGAGATCGTCGCGACCCTGATCGCGGTGGATGCCGACGGCACACCGACCGGCCACGTCATCCTCCGTCGCCTCGGCGAGGAGTGGGAGATCAAGCGCCTCGTCGTCACCGAGGCGGCGCGGGGTCGCGGCATCGCGCGAACCCTCATGGGCGCCGCGCTCGACCGGGCACGCGCGGGCGGTGCCGATCGGGTCATCCTGCAGACCGGCATCCCGCAGCCCGAATCGGTCGCCCTCTACGAGTCGCTCGGATTCACCCGCATCCCGGTCTACGAGCCGTACGCCGAGACGATGCCCCGTTCGATCTGCTTCGCCTACGCGTTCTGACCGGCGACTCACATCCAGACGACGCGGAACGAGCCGACGGCCACGGCGACCGCGATCGCCACGGCCACGATCGTCAACGCACCGACCACGGCGACCGCGTCCCGGCGGGACAGCCGCGACGTGCGGGCCCACGTCCGCTCGACGGGCGCGCCGAACCCGCGCGCCTCCATCGCGGTCGCGAGGCGCGTGCCGCGACGCACCGCGAAGACGAGGAGCACGAACGCCATCGAGAAGAACCGGCGCACGGCGTTGCGGTCCCCCACGCCGCGCGCCCGCCGCGCGAGGCGCATGGCCCGCCAGTCGTCGACGAACAGCCCGAGCGTGCGCGTCCCGGCCAGCACCCCGAGCACGAGTCGCGCGGGCAGCCGCACGATCTGAGCGAGCGCCGCGGCGAGCTCGATCGGGTCGACGCGGCTGAACAGCAGGACCGTCGGGAGCGCGAGCGCGATGACCCGCACCCCGACCGCCACCGCGAACCCGATCGACGCGTCGCTGATCGTCGCGTACCAGAACGAGGCGTACACGCGCCCGCCCGGCTCGGCGTACAGCAGCATGCTCAACCCGGCGACCGGCATCAGCACGAGCACGGGCGCCATCCGTCGCAGCGTCGCCCCGAACCCGACCCCGGTCAGCGGGATGCACAGCACCATCAGCACGACGGCGACACCGGCGCTGACCACGTCGATCGTCGTCAGCAGCGGGATGGCCAGGACGAAGGCGAGGAGGATGCGGACCGCCGGGTTCACCCCGTCGAGCCACGCGTCCCGCCTCGCGGTCGAGGTGCCGGCCGCCGCGAGGATCATGACGCGACCGCCGCGAGCTCGATATGCCGTCCGCCGAGCAGCCGCACCGCGTCCTCGTCGTGCGTCACCGCGACGACCGCGCGCCCGTCGGCGACCTGCGCCTGCAGCAGCGAGACGATGCCGGCCCAACCGCGACGGTCCTGCCCGAACGTCGGCTCGTCGAGGACGATGACCTCGGGCGATGTCGCGAGGACGGTGGCCACCGACAGCCGCCGCTTCTGACCGCCCGACAGCGTGAACGGATTGGCGCGCGCGAGCGCGGTGAGCCCGAGCTCGTCGAGCAGCCGGTCCACGACGGCGTCGATCTCGCGGGGCGGGCGCCGGAGGGCGCGCGGTCCGACCTCGAGTTCTGCGCGCACCGTCGAGGCGAGGAACTGGTGCTCGGGGTCCTGGAACACGGTGCCGATCCGAGTGAGGAGCTCGCGCGAACTCCAGCGGGAGGGCCGCGCCCCCCGACGCCCCGCGGGCACGGTGCCCGCCTCGACGGTTCCGGCGAACTCCGGCAGGAGCCCCGCGAGGGTCAGCGCGAGTGTCGATTTGCCGACGCCGTTGGGTCCGGTGATGACGGATGCCGCCCCCGCCGCCACCTCGAGGTCCAGTCCCTCACGCACCGGCGTCCGCCCGTCCCGTGAGACGGCCAGCCCCCTCGCCCGGAGGGCGGCGGGGACGTCCGCCGTCACGGCCGGCAGCGCGGGCAGGTCGACGGGGTGACCCGGCAGCCAGACCCCGGCCGCGAGCAGGGTCGCCGCGTGACGGGTGAACACTTCGGCGGGTGTTCCGTCCGCGAGCAGACCCCCCTCGGCGTCGAGGACCACGACCCGCGTCATGAGGTCCACCCATACGTCCGTCCGGTGCTCGATCACGACGAGGGTGGCGCCCGTGGCCTCCACCGCCCGTCCCACCGCGGCGCGCACCTCGCGGACCCCGACGGGGTCGAGGTTGGCGGTCGGCTCGTCGAGCAGCAGCAGACCCGCGTCCATCGCGAGGGCGCCGGCGATCGCGAGGCGCTGCTTCTGGCCGCCCGAGAGCCGCGCGGTCTCGCGGTCGAGCGGGACGTCGAGCCCGACGGCGTCGAGCGCGGCGCGCACCCGCACCGGGATGCGTTCGGGCGGGACGCCGAGGTTCTCGCAACCGAATGCCACGTCGTCGCCGACGCGGGAGAGCACGACCCCGGCGTCGGGATCCTGCAGCACGAGGCCGACACGGCCGCGCTGCGTGCTCGGGTCGGCGCCGTCGATCGTCATCCGACCCGACGCCTCGCCGTCCTCGTCGCCGCCGAGCAGCCCCGCCATCCCCGCCAGGAGCGTCGACTTGCCCGCGCCCGATGCACCGAGCAGGAGCACCCGCTCGCCGGGGGCGATGTCGAGGTCGACGTCCGCGACGGCCGGTCGGCGGCGGCCCGCGTAGCGCCACCCCCAGCCGCGTGCGCGGAGTCCGGCCGGGCGGGACCCGGTGGTCAGACCTCGTCCGCCTGTTCTCGACCCGAGGCGAACCGGCTGAGGGCACCGGTCTTCGCGAGAGCCCGGACGAGCAGCCAGCCCACGACACCGGCGAGCACGACGCCCGAGACGATGATCGTGCCGAGGTAGATGAGGTTGAACTCGAGCGTCTTCAGGATGTTCGGGGTCGAGCCGAAGAACAGTTCGAAGATCCACGCGGCGACGCCCGCGCCGACGCCGGCGAGTGCGGCCACACCGATGCCGAAGCGGCGGTAGAGGAACACCGCGAAGATGAGCTCGGCGCCGAGGCCCTGGACGAGGCCCGACAGCAGCGTCGACGGGCCCCAGATGTTGCCGATCGTGGCCGAGACGGCCGCAGCGACGACCTCGACGAGCAGCGCGGCGCCGGGCTTCCGGATCACGAGACCGCCGATGACACCGCCGATGAGCCAGATGCCGACGGCGAAGCCGCCGAGGCCGGGGGTCGCGGCATCCATCACCTCGAACCAGCCGTAACCGACCCCGTTCCAGAACCAGAACAGCAGGCCCACCGCGACGCCGAGGACGGCGGCGACGACGATGTCGACGACACGCCAGCGGTAGCGGTTCGGCGACGTGGTGGTCCGGGTCTCGGACGTGGACGCGACAGCGTGCATTTCTCTCTCCTCCCTGCGCCGGCATGATCCGGATCAGGTTCGACGGTCGAAGCGTGGATCGCTTCCTCTCAGCCCGGCTCACCGGACTCCCGTGGTTGTGCGTCGAGTATAGCCACAGGGAGAGCGCGCTACCGTTGTCCGGTGACCGTGGACGACGCCGATTCCCGCACGCGCCGACGCCGGCGCGGTGCGACGCCTGCATCCCCTGCCGCCGATCACCGTGCGCTCGGGTGGGTCGACGAGGAGGGACGTCCGGTGAGCGCCTCCCAGGCTCAGCCCGCGACCTTCGAACTGCTGCCGCCCGAGCGTCGGCGGCGCGGCATCCCGCTCGCCGTCCTCGGCATCCCGGCCCTCGCCGTCCTGGCGGTCGTGACGGCCTACACCAGCGCCATGCTGCTCTGGCCCTTGAACAACGTGACGCCCTCGGCGACGACGACCGACGCCGCCGCTCTGACGGGGGCGCCGAGCGCGATCGCGTGGCCCGCCGAGGGCGAATCCGCCGTCGGCATCACCGGGTTCGCTGCCGCGGCCTCGTCCGAGACGCCGGCGCAGATGGCGAGCACGACCAAGCTGGTGACCGCCCTCGTCATCCTCGACCAGACGCCCCTCGCCGTCGGCGAGCAGGGTCCCGAGTACGCGTTCACGTACGCCGACCGCCTGGAGTACTGGGACTACGTCGGGCAGAACCAGTCGGCGCTCAACGTCCCCGACGATGGCTCGCTGACCCAGTACCAGATGCTCCAGGGCATGCTCATCGCCTCGGCCAGCAACTACGCCGACCGTCTCGCGACCGACGCGTTCGGGTCCGTCGAGGAGTACGTCACCGCCGCGAATGCGTGGCTCGCCGAGAACGGGCTCGACGGCATCACGGTGACGGATGCCTCCGGCTACGACCGCGGCAACGTCGCCACCCCGGCGGCCATGGTCGCCCTCGCCGAGGAGGCGCTCGCCAACCCCGTGATCGCCGAGATCGTCGCCACGGAGACCGCGGAGCTGCCCGGCGCGGGCGAGTTCGAGAACACCAACGCCCTGCTCGGCACCGACGGCGTCGTGGGTCTGAAGACCGGCAGCTACGCGGGCTACTACAACCTCGTCGCCGCGCGGACGGTCGACCTCGGCGGCGGCCCCACGGCGCTGTTCGCCTCCGTGGCCGGCGCACCGACGGACGGCGCCCGCGTCGACGATACCGAAGCCCTGCTCGACGCCGTCGCGCAGGAGGCGTCCGTCACCTCCACCCTCCCCGCCGGCACGGTGGTCGCCGAGGTCACCACGGCCTGGGGCGCGAAGACCACGCTCGTCACCGACGAGGACGCCGAGCTGCACCTGTGGAACGGGGCGACGGCAACGGCCGAGGCATCCTTCGACATCGAGGCGGATGCCGCGGCCGGAGCGGATGCGGGCACGCTCGTCCTCTCGGGGCCGGCCGACCAGGTCGAGCTGCCGGTGAGCGTGAAGACCGCGATCTCCGGCCCCGACCCGTGGTGGCGCCTCACGCACCCGATGCAGCTCGTGGGCGGCGGCGACTGAGACTCAGGCGAAGCGGACGGTCTGCTGCAGTCGCGTCCGCACGTCGAAGAGCTCGTTGCCGCCGATGTCGCGCGCACCGCTGACGCCGCGGCGGAGGACCGTCGCGAGGACGCTGCGGGCGACGACGGCGACGGGCAGACCCTTCACCTTGCCGAGTTCCTCCACCGCCGTCGCGACGTCGTCGTCGGGGAGGACGACGAGCGCGGCGCTGAACCGCACCTTCGCCGCACGGCCGAGCGCGCGCGCCGCGAGCACGAGCTGCGCGACGGGAGCGCCGACGACCGCGTCGCCCTCGAGTTCGCCGCGGCGGGTGCGCACCGGCGCGCCGAAGTCCTCCGACAGCACGGCGTAGAGGCCGCTCGGCCCCAGCACGATGTGGTCGAGCTTCACGTCCGGGTTCCGCGCATCGGCCGCCACGTCGTGCCACACGGTGTACCCCATGCCGAGCTCGGCGACGATCCGCGCCGTCGCCTCCTCGGCGAGCGCATCCGCGAGCAAGCGTCGCACCTCGTGCGGTGCGCTGCGGACGAGGGCGGGATCGTACGGGTCGGCGAGGTCCACCCCGCGACCCGCCCACTCGCGGATCAGGTCGAGGTACCGCTCGCGACGCCAGCCGCCGGGCTGTCCGAACGAGCGGGCGCGCGGCCGGGTGTCGGCCTGCCGGGCAGGGGGCCGCCACATCGGGGCCGACGTATCCGGGCCGTACGAGGCGGTCTCGCCGAAGCCGTGGCCGCGGTCGTACGCCGCGCGGGCCTCGGCGGTCCCCACGAGCTCCCACGCGCGCTGCACCTGCACGAACTGCGCGGCGTCGCCGCCGGTGTCGGGATGCGTCTGCCGCAGACGCAACCGGTAGGCCTTGCGCAGGTCGTCGTCGCTCGCGTCGGCGGCCACGCCGAGGACCTCGTACGCCGACGCGGAGAGGGGACTGTCGAACACGTCAGCTCCAGAGGGGGACGCTCGGGCGGAACGCGAGCGCGGTGTCGGCGGTCTCAGCGGGGACCTCGTGCAGGCGGGCCGGCTGCCAGCGCGGCGCCCGGTCCTTGTCGACGAGTTGCGCGCGGATCCCCTCGACGAGGTCGGGCTGGGTGCGGCCGAACCATTCGACGAGCGCGTACTCCTGCGCCAGGGCCGCGCGCAGGTCCGGCAGCCCGCGTGCCGAGCGCACGGCGGCAAGGGTGACGGTCAGCGCGGTCGGAGCCTGGGTCTCGAGCAGGTCCGCCGTGGCCGCGGCATCCGCTTCGGGGCGCTCGCGAAGGCGGGCGATGATCTCGGCGACCGTGTCGGCGGCGAACGCGTCGTCGATCCACGCGCGCGAGGCGGCGAGACGACCGGGTTCGGGGGTCTCGTCGAACAGCATCGCGATCTCGGTCGGTGTGTCCGGGTCGGCCCGCGTGACGAGGGCGTGCCGCACGTCGCCGAGGCGGTCGGCGGGCACGAGGTGGTCGGCGAATCCGGCGTGGATCGCGTCGGCGGCATCCATCGTCCCGCCCGTCAGGGCGAGGTACTCGCCGAGCCGTCCCGGCGCGCGGCCGAGCAGCCACGACCCGCCCACGTCGGGGGTGAAGCCGATGCGGGTCTCGGGCATCGCGAGCCGGGAGCGCTCGGTGACCAGGCGCACCGAGGCGTGCCCCGCCAGGCCGATGCCGCCGCCCATCGTCACGCCGTCGGCGAAGACGACGACCTGCTTCGGGTACTCCGCGATCCTCGCGTTCAGCGCGTACTCGTCGCGGAAGAACGCCATCGCCGCCTCGGCCTCGCCCGCCAGGATCTGCTCGCGCAGCGCGCGCACGTCGCCGCCCGCGCAGAAGCCCCGCTCGCCCGCGCCGTCGAGCAGGATCAGGCGGATGTCGGGGTGATGCTCCCACGCGTCGAGCGCGTCGGCGATGCCGCGGATCATGCCGTGGTCGACGGCGTTGATCGCCTCGGGCCGGTTCAGCGTGATGCGTCCGACGCTCCCCTCCGCACGGACGAGCAGACGGGATGCGGCGGGTTCACTCACCCCGGCAACGTTACCGGCCGGATCCTCGGTGCCGGCCGAGCGCGTCAGGCCTGCGCCGGCCGTGGCGCCCGGCGACGCGGCGCCCGCACGGGCCCGTCCGCCGCGGCATCCGGTCGCTGCACCGGGATCTCCGTCGTCACGAGCTCGACGACGTCGACCGGCTCATCGTCGGCTTCGAGGCGCAGGGCCTGGACGAGGGCGAGCCCGTGTCGCGTGGTGATGACGAGGCGCTGGAACTCGGGGTCGCCGTCGAGGTCGATCACGACCGAGGGGCGCCGCCGCCGCACGAGCACGAAATCGTCGCCGCCGGCGGAGCGCCACCGCCCCATCGCGACGGTCCGCGGGATGACGGTGCCGGGGGTCGGCACCCCGCGCAGCCAGGTCCACGGGTCGTCGACGAGCTGCACCTTCGCGATGTGGGTGCGCTCGACGCGGACGGCGTCCTTGCGGAACGACAGCGCACGCTCGGTGGCCGAGAGCGCGACCTCCAGTCGCGACGAGTCGAGCAGCAGCGTCACCATGGGATCAGTCTGCCAAACGCGTCCCGTACGACGGATGCCGCATCCGCAACGATCCGGTCTCGGCCATCCGCCTCAGCCCTGGATGCGGGGGAACGAACCGGTCGGCGGGGCGAACTCGTCGATCGCGTGCGGCAACGGGAACTGGGCCACGGCGGCGATGAGCCCGGCGACCGTCTGCTCCTTCGCGATCACGCTGACCCCCAGCCCGGCGCGGCGGGCGTCCTTCGCCGTGCGGGGACCGATCGCGGCGATCACGGTGCCCGCCGGGATCTCGGGGAACTGCTCGTGGACCTGTTCGGCGACGGAGCCACTGGTGACCAGGATCGCGTTGATGCGCCCGGAACGGACGTCGGTGGCCACCTTCTCGGTGACCGGCACCCCGACGGTGCGGTACGCCACGACACTGCGGACGTCGTGACCCGCCTCGACGAGCAGCCGCGTCAGGACCGGCTTGGCCAGTTCGCTGCGGAGCGTCAGCACGCGCATGGGCTTCGGCTCGAGAGCGATGAGCTGCGCCGCCATCCCCGCAGCCGAGTTGTCGTCGTCGGGGACCAGGTCGACGCGGTAGCCGACGGCGCCGAGCGCCGCGGCGGTCGTCTCACCCACGGCGGCGACGCGGGTGGTGGGAGGGATGACCGCACGGTAGGCGTGGAGGACGTCGACGGTCGTCGAACTCGTGAGCGTCACCCAGTCGAAGGCGCCCGACGCGAGGTCGCGGAGCGCCGATTCGAGGTCGGTCGGGTCCTCGGACGGGGCGAAGTTGATGAGCGGCGCGATCACCGGCGTCGCACCCTGCGCGCGCAGCGCCGCGGCGACGCTGTCTCCCCAGGGACCCCCGCGCGGGACGAGCACCCGCCAGCCCTTGAGGGGCTTCGGTGCTGCCGCAGCAGGTGTGTTCATGGTTCGACTCTCGTGTCGGCGGTGGCCGCCCCCGAGCGAGACGGCCGACGCTCAGCGGAGGGATGCGCGCAGATGCGCACGTTCGGGACCCTGTCGTCGGCAGCATCTGCACCATCGCCGCTGCCTGCTCCGAGCATACCCCCGGTCGTCAGCGACGTCGCGGCGACGGGGTCCGCCGCACCGATCAGCGCGTGTACAGCCGGACGGCACCCCAGACGACGAGCCCGATGGCGGCCGCGACACCGACCGCGGCGACGACGGCACCCGAGGGGTTGCGGTCCGCGAACTCGCGGGCCGAGACCTGGGCGCGCCGCGTGGCGCGGGCGGCCCGCTTGGGGACGTTCGCCTTCTCCTCGATCGCGGCGAGCGCGGCCTTCAACTCGGCGCGCGCACGCTCGACGGGGTCCGTGATGCCGAGCGGAACGGCGGTGCGGGGCACGTCAGAACTCATCGGCCACTTCCTTCACGATTCGGGCGTCGGTCGACAGGGCCTTCGCGGGGTTCTCACGGTTCTTCATGCGCTTGATCCGCAGCATCCCGAGGATCCCGAAGATCACCACGAGCAGCAGACCGAGCACGACGAGGATGAGCGCCGCCAGCCAGGGCGCCATCCACGAGGACAGACCGATGACCGTGAAGGCACCGATCGCCGGGAGGGTCCAGAACAGGACGAACAGCGCCAGGACGAACCAGAGGCCGACGACCCCGGCATCCTTCCCGGTCCGCGTCGCCCAGGCCTTCGCGGCGTTGATCTCGGCGACGATGAGGTTCTTGACGAGCTCGGGGAGCTCACCGAGGAGACCGAGGAGGCTGTCGTCACCCCGGTCGCGGAATCCGCGAGGCGTGCTCATGAGGCGGACGAGGACTTCTTGGTGCCGGTGCCGGACGAACGCTTCGCGGTGCCCGAGCCGGTCGACCGCTTCGCGGAGCTCGACACGGCGTCGGCGGTCGTCTCGGCGGCATCCTTCACGTCGTCCGCAGCGTCCTTCGACGCGTCGAGGGCGGCGTCGAGCTTGTCGCCCGCGGTGCCCTTCGTGGTGGCGGCGCGGGTGATCTTCACCGCGCTGCTCCACAGCACGCTCGGCAGGGCGAAGGCCGCCGACTTGCCGAACTCGCCGACCTTGTCGACCTGCTTCTGGACGGCGGGGGTGTTGTAGACGCGCAGGTACGCGTCCTTGATCTGCTCGTAGCGCTGGCGGCCCGCACGAGCCCCGAGCACGTAGCCGGCGGTGAGCCCGACGACGATTCCGATCTTGCCCTTCATGGCGATTCCTCACGTTCGAAGCGATGTGATGCCGAGGACCCAGCGTAACGGCGCATTCCGTTCGCGGCATCCACCCTTGACAGGCGGCTCAGGTGGAGGCAGCCTGCCCGCCCGCGTGCCACAGCAGGCCGGATCGGATGCGCTCCGCTTCGTCCTTCGCATCGGCGACGACGCGCGTGAGGCCGGTGCCGTCGACCCACGCGCCGACGACGCCGAGCCGCTCGTCCTGCCGGACGGCGCGGCGCACCTCGTCCCGCGCGGGTGACAGAGCGGAGGACGGCAGCGACCGCGACCAGCGGGCGCGGTGCGTCCCGCGCACGGTGCCCAGGTCGACGCCGAGCAGCTCGGCGGCGGCGGCGGTGGACGCGGCGATCGCGTCGCCGTCGCCCAGGTCGCTCGCCGGTGTCGTCACCCGGACGATGTGCGGCTCGCCCGCAAAGTGCGGCCAGGTCGCCGTCGCGTGCACGACCGCGATCGCCGCCGCGGCGCCCGGAGCCGCGTAGACGGCGTGACCGCGCGGGCGGGCGTCGAGGGCGGGGGCATCGAGGACGAGCGTCACGACGTCGACGTCGTCGGGCGAGAGGACGGCGCCGTCGATGCCGGGCAGGTGGGGCGCGAGCAGTCGCCGAGCGGGCCCCTCGGGGGTCGCGACGATGACCGCGTCGACGTCGAGCGTCTGCTCCTCGTCCTCCGCCGTCCACGTCACGGTCCAGCCGTCGTCGGTACGCCGCAGCCCGGTGGCCGCGGTTCCGGTGCGGACGTCGACCTCGAGGTCGGCGAGGCGCTGCGCGATGGCGTCGACGAAGACCGACATGCCGCCCTCGATCGTGGCGCGCGAGGGGCCGGCGTCGCCGTCGGGCAGCTGCTGCGCGACGGCGCCCGAGAGCGAACCGGTGCGCGTGAGCGCGGCGTTCAGGCCGCGGGCTGCCCGGTCGACGTCGACCTCCTCGGGAGGGACGCCGTGGATGCCGAAGGTCAGCGGCGCGACCATCCGCTCGAGGACCCGCGGACCCATCCGGCTCTCGACGAGGGCCCCGAGGCTGCGCTGGGCGCCGATCGTCAGCGGCGGCCGCAGCCGGTCGACATAGGCCCGCCAGGTGCCCGACCATCCGATGATCCGGCGCACGCGGGCGTCGAAGGGGTTGGCCGGGATGCCGAGGATCGACGCATCCGGCAGCGGTGCGACCCCGTGAGGGCCGGCGACCCAGGTCTCGCCCTCGCGTGCGGGCACGACCGCGTCGCGGAGGCCGAGGTCGTCGAGGAGCTCCTGCAGGGCACCCGGAGCGACGCGGAAGCCGTCGGCGGCGACATCGACCCGCCGGCCGTCGAGCTCGGCGGACGCGACGATGCCGCCGAGTCGGCCCCCCGCCTCGAACAGGGTCACCCGGATGCCGAGCTTGGCGCACTCGAGCGCTGCGACGAGCCCGGCGACACCGCCTCCGACGACGGCGACGCGCGCACGTCGCGCCTGCGAGATGAGATCGGGGGCGGCCGCGGCATCCATGGTGTCCATCCTCCCCCACCCCGCGCGAGCCGAGAGTGGGAACATGGACGCATGGCCCTCCACATCACCGGCGACGAGGCTGCCGACGCGCTCCTCACCGACGAACCGCTCGCCCTCCTGATCGGCATGCTGCTCGACCAGCATGTTGCCTAACCATGCGCAGGTGGCCATCGACGCCCGTACAACATACGAGTTCCCAGTCGACGCCTCCAAGCGCGCGCTAGCTCATCGAATATTGTTCTCTGGGTGCGTGATGCCCCATTGCCGCCGGGTCGTGGACGTTGGCCACCGGTGGATATCACCCAAGCACTCAAGGATCTCCTCCTCAGAGGCAAACCCCGTCGTGTACCCGTAATAGATCTTGAGCGGCTTCCCTCCGTCGCGGCGGACAGCGACCATGTAGTTCCTTCCAGGCGTCCACTCAAAACGATCGATGGAGATCGCCTCGGTTACACGACGCAGAAGCGGAAGGTTGGCGTCGGGAAGACCGCGTCCGAGCCATGCTGATCCGATCGAATACCACGTCTTCACGTTCTTCGTCATGTCCTCTAACCTTCCGAATGCTGCGCCATGAGGCGCGCTTGCTTGAGGACATCGGCATACTCCTCTACCGACAGCCCCGGATCGTGCTCCTTCAGGTTCATGTCTCGAAGCCCGTACATCCGGTCCCCGGTCCCCGGGTCGATGACGTGACTCTGCCATCCCACCGGGAAACCAGAGGCTCCCCCCTTACCCGCGAATCGGTTGATCTTCCCTCGGATACTGTCCGCATCTCGAAGGTTCAGCCGCTCGACAATCTCGCTCGCGGAAACAAGGCCGGGGGCGGCGTCGATCCACATGTTCCAGATGACACGCTCCGAGGGATTCAACAGTCGCCACCATCGAGACGCAGCTCCAACGAAGTCACCGCTTTCAGCGTTCACGCTGACCCCGTATGACGTGGCCTTCTCCTGAGCCCCTGCCAGCGAGCCTCGATCGTGCGCGCCGTCGCTCCAGTCCGCGAACCAACGGTAGAAGTCGCTTACGCGCTCCACGGGCACCGGTACCGTAACCTCCTGCATTTCACTCATTTGCCGCTCCTCTCATATGGAACAATATGACATATATCGCACATATGTCAATGTGTCCGATATCAGTGCAGCATCTCGGCTCATGTCTACGAGTGCACAGGATTCAGGGCAGCCTACGGCGGCGAAGGTGGGACCATGGAGTCATGGCCCTTCACATCACCGGAGACGCTGCCGCCGACGACCTGCTCACGAACAACCCGCTGGCGCTGCTGGTGGGCATGCTGCTCGACCAGCAGATCGCGATGGAGACGGCCTTCGCCGGGCCGCTGAAGATCCGCGATCGCACGGGCGGGCTCGACGCCGCCGGCATCGCCGCCGCAGACCCCGAGGAGTTCGCCGCCGCGTTCGGTCAGACCCCGGCCGTGCACCGCTTCCCCGGGTCGATGGCCGGTCGCGTGCAGGCGCTGTGCCAGGCACTCGTCGACGAGTGGGGCGGGGATGCCGCTGCGCTGTGGACCGAGGGCGACCCGGACGGCGCGACCGTCCTGAAGCGGCTGAAGGCACTGCCGGGTTTCGGCGATCAGAAGGCGCGGATCTTCCTCGCGCTCCTGGGCAAGCAGTACGGCTTCACGGGAGCCGGCTGGCGCGACGCCGCCGGCGCCTACGGGGAGGAGGGCTCGTTCCGCTCCGTCGCCGACATCGTCTCGCCGGAGTCACTCGCGAAGGTCCGCGAGCACAAGCGCGCCGCCAAAGCCGCCGCGAAGGCCGCGAAGGGCTGACCCGTGGAGCGCACGGGGCGGGACGTCGGCGAGTTCGTCGCGCAGGTCACGCCCGCGACGCGCCGCTCGGATGCCGAGACCCTCGTCGCGCTGCTGCGGGAGCTCACCGGGCGCGAGCCGCAGATGTGGACCGGGTCGATCATCGGCTTCGGCGCCTGCCGCTACCGCTACGCGACCGGCACCACGGGCGAGATGCCGCTGCTCGGCTTCTCGCCCCGCAAGGCCGCCACGACGATCTACCTCGACCGGGCGGACGCGCACACGGAGGCGCTCGCGAGGCTCGGGCCGCACACGACGGGCGCCGGCTGCCTCTACGTGAAGGACCTCGCGGCGGTCGACGGGACCGTGCTGCGCGGCATCCTCTCCGACACCCTGCGCCGGGTCGTCGACGACGAGCTGCCGGGCGCGACGATCACCGTCCTCGACTGACCGGCCCTTCGCGGGACGGAACGCATCTCAGCGCTTCCGCGCACCCGCCGAGCGTTCGACGAGCACCGCGACGATCCGCACCGCGCCGCGCCCGACTCAGGCGCCGCGGAGGCGCGGAGCGAGGTAGGCGTGCAGCTCGGTGAGGGCCACGCGCTCCTGCGCCATCGAGTCGCGGTCGCGGATGGTCACGGCGTCGTCGTCGAGCGAGTCGAAGTCGACCGTGACGCAGAACGGCGTACCGATCTCGTCCTGGCGGCGGTAGCGGCGGCCGATCGCGCCGGCGTCGTCGAAGTCGACGTTCCAGCCGTTCGCGCGCAGGTCGTCGGCCACCTTGCGGGCCAGCGGTGACAGGCGCTCGTTGCGGCTGAGCGGCAGCACCGCCACCTTGACGGGCGCGAGGCGCGGGTCGAGGCCGAGCACCGTGCGGGTGTCGGTGCCGCCCTTCGCGTTCGGCACCTCCTCCTCGCGGTACGCGTCGACGAGGAACGCCATCATGGCGCGGGTCAGACCGAACGACGGCTCGATGACGTACGGGACGTAGGTCTCGCCGGATGCCTGGTCGAAGTAGGTGAGCTTCTGCCCGGAAGCCTCGATGTGGCTCGACAGGTCGTAGTCGGTGCGGTTGGCAACACCCATCAGCTCGCCCCACTCTTTACCCGCGAACCCGAAGCGGTACTCGACGTCGATCGTGCCGGCGGAGTAGTGCGCGCGGTCCTCCTCGGGCACGTCGAACTGGCGCATGTTCTCAGGGTCGATGCCGAGGTCGATGAACCAGTTCCAGCAGGCCTGCACCCAGTGGTCGAACCACTCGCCCGCCTCGGCCGGGGGCGTGAAGAACTCGATCTCCATCTGCTCGAACTCGCGCGTGCGGAAGATGAAGTTGCCGGGGGTGATCTCGTTGCGGAACGCCTTGCCGACCTGGCCGATGCCGAACGGCGGCTTCTTGCGGCTCGCGGTGAGGACGTTCGAGAAGTTCACGAAGATGCCCTGCGCCGTCTCGGGACGCAGGAAGTAGAGGCCGCTCTCGTCGTCGACGACACCGAGGTAGGTCTTCACGAGACCCGAGAACGACTTCGGCTCGGTGTACTGGCCCTTCGTGCCGCAGTTCGGGCAGGGCACGTCGCCGAGACCGTTCTCGGCCTTGCGCCCCTTGCGCGCCTCGAAGTCCTCGATGAGCGTATCCTCGCGGAACCGCTTGTGGCATTGCAGGCACTCCACGAGCGGGTCGGTGAAGGTCGCGACGTGACCCGACGCCTCCCAGACGCGCTTGGGGAGGATGATCGACGAGTCGAGCCCGACCATGTCGCCGCGACCGCGGACGAAGGTCTGCCACCACTGCTGCCGGATGTTCTCCTTCAGCTCTGTGCCGAGGGGACCGTAGTCCCACGCCGACCGCGACCCGCCGTAGATCTCGCCCGCCTGGAAGACGAACCCGCGGTGACGGGCGAGGGCGATGACTTTGTCGAGGCGGGACTGCTCGGCCACGGTGGCTCCAATGGTCGTCGTGAAGAGGGTGCGCGAGGGCGCGGACGCCGCGACACGCGGCATCCCTCAGTCTATCCGGGCCCGTTCCGGCGCTCGACGAGGGTCAGGAGACGAAGCGGATGCTGAGGGGCGGCGTGTACCACTGCCCCTGGCTCGCCTTCACGGCCGCAACGATCTCGATCACGAGGGCGTAGACGCCCACCGCGAGCAGCAGCAGGAAACCGATTCCGATGAACGACAGCGGGATGCACACGAACACGGCGATCAGCACCGTGAGCTGGAAGTTCAGGGCGGCGGCGCTGTGGGCGCGGATGAACGGCCCCCGGTCGCGCAGCACGAGGTAGACGACGAGCGCGCCCACGAACGAGAGGAAGATGCCGCTCAGGTGGGTCAGCGTCGCCCACAGCTTCTCGTCCTCGGGACGCAGCGGCGGCGCGACCGGGTACGGCTGCGCGGGCGGCGGGGGCGGCGGCATCGTCATGGCGCCAGCGTAGGGGCAGGGGCGGGATGCCGCGAACCTCGTCACGCGGCTGGAGTAACCGATACGTTCGACGTGGGCACGTTCGCCGTGCCACACGAAGGACATCGAGACTCACGGGGGAACTCACGTATGGATGCACTCATCGCGGGAGGCGCGTTTGTGGTCGGCGGCATCATCGTCGTCGCCGTCATCGTCTTCATCATCATCTTCATGGTGGTGCTGCGCGCCTGGTACAAGGTCGCGAAGGCCGACCAGGCGCTCGTCATCGTCGGCCGCAATCAGAAGAACGCGGCGGGTGACTCGTCCCGCATCTCGGTGATCACCGGCGGCGGCGCCCTGGTCAACCCGCTCACGCAGCGCGCCGAGATGATCTCGCTGCGCGCGCGCCAGATCAAGATGGAGCCGACGGCCCAGGCATCCAACGGCGTCACCGTGAACGTCAGCGGTGTCGCCCTCGTCAAGATCGGCTCCGACCCCGAATTCGTCCGTCGCGCGGCCGAGCGCTTCCTCTCGCAGGACGGCGCGATCGAGCAGTTCACCACCGAGCAGCTCGAGGGTGCGCTGCGCGGCGTGGTCGCGACCCTGACCGTCGAGCAGCTCATGAAGGACCGGCAGAAGCTGTCGGACCAGATCGCCGAGGGCATCAAGAGCGACCTGCTCGCCCAGGGCCTCATCCTCGACTCGTTCCAGATCCAGGGCGTCACCGACAAGAACGGCTACATCGACGCCCTCGGCGCCACCGAGGTCGAACGCGTGCGCCGCGAGGCCGAGGTCGCCCGCATCAACGCGGCCCGCGAGGTCAAGGCGCGTCAGATCGCCACCGACGAGGCGAACCTCGTCGAGCAGACCGCGTACGACCGCAACACTGCCCAGGCCTCCGCCGAGGTCGGCCGCGCCCGCGCCGAGGCCGAGCAGGCCGAGGCCCTCGCCCGCGCCGAGCGCGAGCAGGCCGTCCTCCTGCAGCAGGCCGAGAACCGTCAGGCCCAGCTCGACGCCGACGTCAAGAAGGTCGCCGACGCGTCGCTCTACGAGCGCCAGCGCTCGGCGGACGCCGACGCATACACGCAGGTCAAGGCCGCCGAGGCCCGCGCGCAGATCGCGGCCCAGGAAGCCGAGGCGACGCGCCTTCGCGCCCAGGCCGAGGCCGACGCGATCCGGCTCGAGGGTGAGGCCCGCGCCGAGGCGATCAAGGCCGAAGCCGCGGCCATCGCGCAGAACCAGGAGGCACTGCTCGCACAACGCGCGATCGAGGCCCTCGTGCCGCTCATGACCGAGTTCGCCCGCGGCTTCGACAAGGTCGGGTCGATCACGGTCCTCGGCGGCGAGGGCGCGTCGAGCCACATCGCCGGCGAGAGCGCCTCAAGCATGCGCGCCACCTTCGACGCCGTTCAGGCGGCGACGGGCATCGACCTGCGCGGCATCATCCAGGGCCAGGCCACCGGCCGCGGCATCGCCCAGGGGCTGCAGCAGGAGCAGGACGCGCAGGCTTCCGCCCCGCTGCGCCGCCGTGCGTCGGCGGAGCCCGCGGCGCCGGTCGCCGAGTCCGCGACCGCCCCGGCCGCCGAGCCGGCCGCGCCCGCCGCGCCGTCCCCGGACGCCGTGTGACCTCAGCCGAGGGGGCCAGGTCGCTCGTCGTCGACGAGCACCTGGCACCCCGACTGGCGCGCGGGTTCCTGCGCTGGCAGCTTCGTCGCCCGTCGTGGATCCTGCTCCTGAGCGTGACCGCCGTCGTCGTGGCGCTGAGCGTGTTCCTCACCGCGACCGGCAGCGACGGCGCCGCGTGGGTGGGCGTCGCGCTCGTCGTCCTCATCAGCGCGACGGTCATCGTGTCGTGGGTGGCGGTGCGATCCTCCATCCTCCGGGCGTACCCGGTCGGCTCCGTCGCCACCGCGACCCTCACCGACGACGCGCTGCACGCCACGTCGGCGCTGGGAACGAGTGAGATCCGGTTGACGGCGTTCCGCAGGGTGGATGCGGTCGGCGACGCGCTCCTGCTGAAGGTCGGCTCGTGGGCCGGCGGGGTCGCGGTCATGCCGCGTGCACTGCTGTCCGAGGAAGAGGTCAAGCGGCTGCAGGCGGCTGCGGGGCGCTGACGCGGACGGGTGTTGCGGGGCGGCCCGCCGCTGTCAACCCCGCCCCCTGTCCGCGGCGCGGTCCGTAGCGTCGGCGGCATGACCTTCACCCCTCGCCGCGCCATCGTGACCGCCTCCGACTCCGGCATCGGACGGGCGACCGCCCTCGCCCTCGCCGACGCCGGCATGGACGTCGGGGTCACGTGGCACTCCGACCAGGAGGGCGCCGAGGAGACCGCCGCCGAGGTGCGCCGCCGCGGCCGGAACGCCGTCGTCGCCCAGTTCGACGCGACCGACCTCGACTCGGTGCCCGGCGTCATCCGCGGCCTCGCCGCCGAGCTCGGTGGGCTGGACGTCTTCGTCAACAACGCCGGCGGCGGGACCGGCGGCCCCTTCCTCGAGATGGACATCGAGGGGTGGCGTCAGGTCGTCGGCCTCAACCTCGACGGCGCGTTCGTCGGGATGCACACGGCGGCGACGCTGATGGCGCATGCCGGTCAGGAGGGACGCATCATCGCGGTGACGAGCGTGCACGGCTCGCAGCCGCGGGTCGGGTCGGCCGCGTACGTCGCGTCGAAGCACGGCCTCGAGGGCCTCGTGAAGACGATGGCGCAGGAACTCGGCGCGAAGGGCATCACGGTCAACTCGGTCGCCCCCGGCGAGATCGCGACACCGATCAACGACATGGATGCCGAGGACGCCGAGAACACGCATCGCCCCGGCATCCCGATCCCGCGTCCGGGTAAGCCGGAGGAGATCGCGGACGTGATCGCCTTCCTCGCGTCGCCGGCGTCGTCGTACGTCACCGGGGCGACGTGGGTCGTCGACGGCGGGATGCTGCAGATGGGGCCGCAGGCCGGGTCGCACCTCGAGTCCGACGCCTGGCGCAGCGCGGGCTGAGCGCGTCCGGCAGCGCGCGCCGCGGATAGCCTGAAGGGATGGCCCGGACGACAGACGCAGACTGACCCGGATGCCACGACAGGGCGCGATCGTCGCGGTGCTGGCGATCGCGGGTCTCGCGTCGTCGTTCATGTTCACCCTCGTGGTGCCGATCCAGTCGAAGCTGCCCGAGTTGCTGAACGCGAGCCGGGAGGACACGGCGTGGGTCGTGACGGCGACCCTGCTGGCCGCGGCCGTCTTCACCCCGATCGCGGGGCGCCTCGGCGACATGTACGGCAAGCGCCGCATCGTGCTGGTGCTGCTCGGCCTGCTCATCGTGGGTTCCGTGATCGCCGCCCTCTCCCCCGGGATCGGCGGCGTGATCGTCGGGCGTGCGCTGCAGGGTGCCGTGACGGGTGTCGTGCCGCTCGGGATCTCGATCATGCGCGACGTGCTGCACGAGGACCGGGTGGATGCCGCGATCGCCCTCATGTCGGCGACGCTCGGTGTCGGCGGCGCGGTCGGCATGCCGGTCAGCGCGATCATCACCGAGACGAGCGACTGGCACGTGCTGTTCTGGATGGCCGCGGGGCTCGGCGCGGTGGTGTTCGTGCTCGTCGCCCTCATCGTGCCGCCGAGCGTCCTGCGCACGGCGGGACGCTTCGACTTCGCCGGCGCCGCCGGGCTCGCCGTCGGCCTCACCGGTGTGCTGCTCGCCGTGTCGCGCGGCAACGAGTGGGGCTGGACGTCGCCCGCGACCCTCGCGCTCGGCCTCGGCGGGGTCGCGGTCCTGCTGCTGTGGGGCTGGTTCGAGCTGCGCATCCGCGAGCCGCTCCTCGACCTGCGTGTCGCCGCGCGGCCGGCCGTGCTGCTGACGAACCTCGCCTCGGTGGCGATGGGCTTCTCGCTGTTCGGCTCGAACGTGTCGTATCCGCAGATGCTCGAACTGCCGGCATCCGTCGGCGGATTCGGGCTCACCCTCTTCCAGGCCAGCCTCATCGTCATGCCCGCAGGCCTCGTGATGATGATGCTGTCGCCGTTCTCGGGACGCCTCGCCCGCACGATCGGACCGCGCGTGCTGCTGATCATGGGCGCGAGCGCGCTGATCGTGGCCTACGCGTACTCGCTGCTGTGGGCGTCGGAGGTGTGGCACATCCTCGTTGCGAACCTGCTCATCGGCGTGGGCATCGGGTTCGGGTACGCCGGCATGCCGATGCTCATCATGCGCTCGGTGCCGCAGAGCGAGACGGGTGCCTCGAACGGGCTGAATGCGCTGTTCCGCTCGCTCGGCACGTCGATCGCGGCGGCCGTCGTCGGCGCCGTCCTCGCAGGACTGTCGACCGTGCAGAACGGGGTCGCCGTACCGACCCCCGCCGCCTTCCAGGTCTCCTTCGCGCTGGGACTCGGCGCCGCCGTCGTCGCGCTCGGCGTCGCCCTGTTCATCCCGCAGCGACGCGACCCGCACGAAGCGCACCCCTCGCTGCCGCGCTGACAAGGCGGCGCCGAGACAAGAGCGGGTGCACTAGCACGCCGCACGATTCGGGACAGCCCCATCGCGGCATCCGACGCCTCAGGGGAGGATGGATCCATGTCCTACGCCACCGAACGCCGCTCGAACCCGACCGCCTGGGCCGCCTTCTGGGTGGGGCTCCTCGGCCTCATCCTCATGCCGATTCCGGCCTTCATCGGGCTGATCCTCGGCGGCGGACTGTCGCTCATCGCGGCCGTGCTCGTCGTCATCGCTCTGCTGAAGGGTCTCGCCCGGCGGGGGAAGGGCATCGCCCCCGTCGTCTTCGCGGGCATCTTCGTCCTGCTCACCTGGGGTGGGATCTCGCTCGGCGGCGGCATCTGGTGGTGACGCCCGCCTGAGCGCCCTCAGCGCCGCAGCGTCTCGCGCGCCACGGTGAACCGCTCGAGCGCGTCGAGGTCGACCTCGACGCCCAACCCGGGACCGGTCGGTACCCGCACGTGCCCGTCCTCGAGCACGGCTGGCTCCGTCACGATGTCCTCCGTGTAGAACCGAGCGGATGCCGAGACGTCGCCCGGCAGCGTGAACGCAGGGTGCGCGGCGAGCGCCGCGTTCGCGGCACGTCCGATGCCGGTTTCGAGCATGCCGCCGCACCACACCGGGATCCCCGCCGCCTCGCAGAGGTCGGCGATGCGGAGCGCCTCGAGGTAACCGCCGACGCGGCCCGCCTTGACGTTGATCACGGTCGTCGCGCCGAGGGCCAGCGCGTCACGCGCGGCCTTCACCGAGGTGATCGACTCGTCGAGGCAGATCGGGGTCTTCAGCTGCTGGGCGAGGGCGGCGTGGTCGACGATGTCGTCCTCCTGCAGCGGCTGCTCGATGAGCAGCAGACCGAAGCGGTCGAGCTGCGCCAGGGTGTCGGCGTCGGCGAGGGTGTAGGCGGAGTTCGCGTCGACCTGCAGCGGGATCTCGGGGAACGCGGAACGCACGGCATCCGTCTCGGCGATGTCGCGACCGGGCTTGATCTTGATCTTGATGCGGACGTACCCCTCGTCGAGGTAGCCGCGGACGGTCTCGACGAGCGCCGCCGGGTCGGATTGGATGCCGACGCTCACCCCCGACGGGATCGTCGCCGCCGTGGCGCCGAGGTACGACGCGAACGAGCGTCCCTCGGAGCGCAGCGCCGCGTCGAGGACGGCGAGCTCGAGACCGGCCTTCGCCATGCGGTGGCCGACGAACGGATCGAGCGTCGGGGCGACCTGCTCGGGAGCGAGCTCACCGCGGTGCAGCAGGGCCGGGCCGAGCCAGCGGGTCGCGACGTCCCAGGCGCCCTGCGTGTACTCGCTCGAGTAGACTGGCGCGCTCTGCGTGACGATCTCGCCCCAGCCGTCGCCCGCGTCGGTCCGCGCGCGCACGACGATGACCTCGCGATCGGTCATGGTCCCGAACGACGTCGTGAACGGCGCGACGAGCGGGATGCGCAGGACCCGCAACTCGATTTGGTCGAGGCGGACGGATGCGGCGGGCTGGGCGAGCGGCATGGGCTCAGGCTACGCGCGGCGTCACGGCCGGACGAAGAGGTAGCCCTCGCCGGTGCGGAACCCGCCCACGACGAGACCCGCGTCGAGCTGCGCCCGGAACGCGGCGCGCACCTCGTGGCGCGCCCGGGCCGCGGCATCCGGATCCGTCCGACGGAGCGCCTCGACGTCGGTCGGGACCGCGACGATTGCGACCACCTCGGCTGCGTCGGGCGTGGGCTCCGGCGAGGCGAGGTGCCACGCGACGTGCAGCCGGTCGCTCTCGTCGCCGCTGTTGATCGCGTCGCCCATGTCGCCGTAGTGGTCGACGAGGTAGTCGGTGACCCGCGCGCCGAGGACCGCGAGGTTGAAGTGCGCGTTGCGGGCGATGAGCGGGTCGAAGGTCCAGGTGATCGTGCCGACCTCGCGCGCGAACGCCCACTCGCGCTGGTGCGCCTTCAACGCCCGCCCGATCCCCCGCGCCTGCGCATCGGGGAGCACACCCGTGACGTGGGAGTGCATGCTGCGGGATGCCGGGGGCCCGAAGAACGCCGCCGACGCCGCGATCATGCGGTCGCCGTCGTACACCCCGACGACGTAGTTGCCGGAGTGTTCGAGAGCCCGCAGCAGGTTGGGCGGCATCCCGCCGTCGGGCGAACCCCAGACAGCTTCGAACACGCCGCTCGCGGCGACCATCTCGTCGATCGTGTGCAGTTCGCGGATGTCGAGCCCGTCAGCCATGCCGCCACGCTACGCCGATCAGCGGCGCCAGCGCTCCAGCGTGGGCCGCAGCCGGTCGACCGCGCCGCGGACGAATTGCGGGTGCTCCCGGTACCAGGCGAGGTGCGCGTCGCGGACCTCGGCGGGGTCGACGCGTCGCCCGTCGACCGTCCAGTCCGGGACCGCGTCGGCGTCGAGACCCCACGCGTCGATCACCCAGTCCTCGCGCGGCGCGTGGACCGCGTTCAGGAGGGGTCGGCCCGGGTCGCGCGCGGCACCGTCGCGGCCGAGCGCACGCAGGATCCGGTCGCCGAGCGCGAGGATCACCCCGTTGCCCGGATGGTTCACCGTGCGGACGAGGTCGAACCGGGGCTCGGCGAACAGATCCGACGCCGCGACGTCGAGGGTCTCCTCGCGCCGGCGGAGTTCGGCGAGCGAGGCGGCGGCCTCGGCGCGCACGCCGTCGGGGTCGAGCCGCTCCCGCACCGGCGCCCCGGCCGCCAGCGCGAGCGTGCGGACGTCGTGGTACGCGACGAGCGGCGGCGTCTCCTCGACGCCCGGCACGTGCAGCGCGGCCTGGAAGGGGTGCAGGCCGGTGAAGCGGACGATCGGGAACGTGACTGCCCGGCCCGACGGCGGGAGGGATGCCGCGAGCTGCCGCGTCCCCAGGGGAAGCCCGTGGTAGTCGTCCTTCACCGGCTGCGCGATGAGCGCCGCGGCGCCCGCGACCACCTCGTGCAGGCGGCGGGTCGCGGCGGCATCCAGCAGGTACACGGGAGGGACGCGCACGAGCGGCAGCTCGTCGGAATCGAGGACGAGGCGCACCGATTCGGCCTGGCAGTTGCCGACGACGACCCCGTAGTCCGTGCGGGGCAGGTCGCCGAAGAAGCGGGCGTCGTGGTCCCGGGGGGCGGGGTGCGCATCGGTGATCATCGCTCGAGCGTCGCAGGCCGCATCCGTCGCCGCGACCGCTTGCGCGCGTGCCCCTCGCGAGCAAGGGGCACGCGCTCGCCACCTCCGCTGCTTAGGATCGTCGCCGTGCACCTGAACGAGACCCGCGCCTGGAACCGCTTCTACGCCGCCGGCACGCCGGTCGACATCGAACCCGTCACGGGCTCGCTCGTCGACCTGCTCGAGCAGCGCGTCGCCCAGTACGGCGAGCGCGACGCGATCGCGTTCTTCGGCCGGACGGTGACCTACGACGAGCTCGGGGCGCGGGTCGCGCGCGTCGCCGAGGGCCTGCGGAAGCTCGGCGTCGGCGCCGGCGACCGCGTCGCGCTGATCATGCCCAACGCCCCGCAGCACGTCATCGCGTTCTACGCGGTGCTGCGGCTCGGTGCCGTCGTCGTCGAGCACAACCCGCTCTACACGCGGGACGAGCTCGAGGTGCAGTTCCGCGACCACGGCGCGCGCACCGTCATCGCGTGGGACAAGGTGGCGCCGCTCGTGCAGTCGCTGCCGGCCGAGCTCGGCATCCGCGACGTCGTCTCGGTCGACGTGACCACCGCGATGCCGCTGACGACGCGGATGCTGCTGCGCCTCCCCGTCGCGAAGGCCCGGGAGTCGCGCGCCAAGCTCACGGGCGCCGCACCCGGGACTATCCCGTTCGGGCGGCTCGAGAACTCTCCCGCCCTGGCCGCGAGCCATCCGCGGCCGAGCCGCGACGACCTCGCCTGCCTGCAGTACACCTCGGGGACCACCGGGGCGCCGAAGGGCGCCATGATCACCCACGGCAACCTGTGGGCCAACGCTCGCATGGGCGCCGCGTGGATGCCCGACTTCCGACACGGCGAGGGCAGCATCTACGGGCTGCTTCCCATGTTCCACTCGTTCGGGCTGCTGCTGTCGGTCATCTACTCCGTCGAGACCGGGTCGCGCGCCGTCCTGTTCCCGACGTTCGACCCTGAACTGGTGGTGGATGCCGCGAAGCGGTTCCCTCCGACGTTCATCCCCGCCGTCCCGCCGATGTTCGACCGGCTGGCCCGGGTCGCCCGCGACGGCGACCTCGACCTGAGCCGCGTCGTGTATTCGATCTCGGGTGCGATGACCCTCACGCCCGCGGTCGTCTCGCGCTGGGAGAAGCTCGCCGGCAGCATGCTCAACGAGGGGTACGGCCTCACCGAGACGAGCCCGATCGCCCTGGCCAACCCGTTCGACGAGTCGCGCCGCATCGGGGCCATCGGCATCCCGTTCCCCTCCACCGACATCAAGGTCGTCGACCCGGAGGAACCGACCCGCGAGGTGGCGCAGGGAGAGACCGGCGAACTGCTCATCCACGGGCCGCAGGTGTTCGCCGGCTACTGGAACCGCCCCGAGGAGACGGCGGCGACACTGCTCGAGGGCGGCTGGGTGCGCACCGGCGATCTCGTGCAGCAGGACGAGGACGGCTTCGTCACGGTCGTCGACCGCACGAAGGAGCTCATCATCACGGGCGGCTTCAACGTCGCCCCGTCGGAGGTCGAGCAGGTCGTGACCGGGACGCCGGGCGTCGCCGAGACGGCGGTCGTCGGCATCCCCCGCGGCGGTGGCGCCGAGGTCGTCACGGCGGTCGTCGTCTTGGAGGACGGTGCCGCCTTCGACGAGGCCGCCGCACGCGAGCTGGCTCGTGAGCGGCTCGCGGAGTACAAGCGGCCGACGACCTACGTCGTCTGGGAGGAGCTGCCGAAATCCCTCATCGGCAAGGTGCTCCGTCGTCGCGTGCGCGACACCCTTGTCGCCGACCGGCACGCGACGCGCGCCGCTGACGCGGACTGATACACCCGCGCGGGGTGCGACACAACCTCGGGTGCAGTCGATCAACCCGGTGTTCATCATCCTGCTGGCGGGCGTGTTCACGGCCGTCTGGTCGAAGCTCGGCTCGCGTCAGCCCTCGACCCCGGTGAAGTTCGCGCTGGGTGTCGCCGTCATGGGTGTCGCGTTCCTGCTCTTCCTGCCGTTCGCCGGTGGCGGGGCGAACTCGACGCCGCTGCTGGCGATCGTCGGCATCCTGCTCGTCTTCACGATCGCGGAGCTGATGCTCTCGCCGGTCGGCTTGTCGGCGGCGACGAAGCTCGCGCCGGAGCGGTTCCAGACGCAGATGGTCGCGCTGTTCTTCCTCTCGGTGTCGCTCGGCACCGCGATCGCCGGTCAGCTCGCGACGCTGTACGACCCGACGAACGAGGTGCCGTACTTCGCGACGCTCGGCGGGATCTCGATCGCGATGGGCGTGCTGCTGCTCGTCTGCGTGAAGCCGGTGCTGTCGCTCATGAAGGGCGTGCGCTGACGGATGCCGCGCGTCACGCGGTCGGCATCCGTCATCTCACAGGGCAGAATCGAGGGATGACGTCGCCCGCCCCGCAGCTCCACCCCGACCACGCCTGCCTCATCGTGCACGGCAAGGACAGCCCGGGGATCATCGCCGCCGTCTCGGCGATGATCACGCGGATCGGCGGCAACATCGTGCAGTTCGACCAGTACTCCGACGACCCCCGGGGCGGCGCGTACTTCCAGCGCGTCGTGTTCCACCGGCCCGGCTTCGGTGCGCAGCGCCCCGCGATCGAGGCGGAGATCGCGGAGACCCTCGCCCCGTTCGAGCTCGAGTGGTCGCTGACGGACCAGTCGGTGCCCAAGCGCATGGCGATCCTGTCGTCGAAGCAGGACCACTGCCTGCTCGACCTGCTGTGGCGCAACCGTCGCGGCGAGCTGCCCACCAGCATCCCGATGGTCATCTCCAACCACACGTCGTCGGCGGAGGACGTCCGCTCGTTCGGGGTGCCGTTCTTCCACGTGCCGTCGACGCCCGGCCCCGACAAGTCGGCGTCCGAGGCGAAGATCCTCGAGCTGCTGAAGGGCAACGTCGACTTCGTCGTGCTCGCCCGGTACATGCAGATCCTGTCGCCGGAGTTCCTCGAAGAGCTCGCGGTGCCGGTCATCAACATCCACCACTCGTTCCTGCCCGCCTTCATCGGTGCCGAGCCGTACCGCAAGGCCAAGGAGCGCGGCGTGAAGCTCATCGGCGCGACGAGCCACTACGTCACCGGCGACCTCGACGAGGGCCCGATCATCGAGCAGGACACGATCCGCGTCACGCACGCCGACACGACCGCCGAGCTCGTCCGCCGCGGCGCCGACGTCGAGCGCCAGGTGCTGTCCCGCGCGGTGCGCTGGCACTCCGAGGACCGCGTCATCCGCCACGGGAACCACACGATCGTCTTCTGACGCGGGGCGCGGGGGCCGGGGGCCGTTCCGGGGACGCGATTCGTCGCTCGGACGGCGCGCACGCGACAGTTCGCGGCCCTGGAATGCGCTGCCCGGGTTCCGGGGACCCGACTCGTCGCGCGGGCGACGGCGAGGCGACAGTTCGCGTCCCTGGAACGTGCGCTGACCGGGTTCCGGGGACGCGACTCGTCGCGCGGGCGGCCTGCACGCGACAGTTCGCGTCCCCGGAACGCCGGGGTCACAGCATCCCGGTCAGCACCCCCCCGTCGGCGCGGAGCGCGGCGCCGTTGATCGCCGACGCACGCGGACTCGCCAGGAACGCGACGAGCGCCGCGATCTCCTCGGGTCGGATGAAGCGCTGCAGCAGCGTCGTCGTGTTCCGACCGATGACGGATGCCACGACGGCGTCGGCCGGCACGCCCTGCGCCGCCGCGATCGACTCGATCACGGTCGCGACGCCGTCCGAGTATGTCGGCCCGCCGAGCACGGTGTTGACGGTGACCTGCGTGCCCCGCGTGAGTTTCGCGAGGCCGTTTCCGAGTGCGATCGTCGCCGCCTTCGAGACGCCGTACGGGATCATGTCGGCCGGGACGTTCACGCCCGACTCGCTCGCGATGAAGAGAATGCGGCCCCACCCGCGCTGGAGCATGCCCGGCAGCACGCGGCGCGAGAGGCGGACGCCGGCGGTCAGGTTCACGTCGAGGTATCGCTGCCACTCCGCGTCGTCCGCGTCGGCGAACTCATTCAGCCCGAACGCGCCGGCGTTGTTGACGAGGATGTCGAGCTCGGGAAGGCCGGCGAGCGCCGCCGGGTCGGCGACGTCCCCGGGCGCGACGCTGACGTCTGCTCCGGGGACGAGTGCGCGGAGCCGATCCGCAGCCGCGTGCGTGCGGGGGGCATCCCTCCCGTTGAGGATGACCGCGGCGCCTTCGAAGGCAAGTGCTTCGGCGATCGCGAAGCCGATGCCTTGCGTCGAACCGGTGATGAGAGCGCGCGTGTCACGCAGCTGGAAGTCCATGGATGATGCCTTTCACTTGACTGAGCAAGTGACGGTAGCCCGGATCACTTGACTGAGCAAGTCATGACATAGGCTCGGAAGGTGGCTGCGGACGACGACCTCTCCCCCGACGACCTCGAGACCTGGTCGTCGCTGGCGACGCTGCTCGAGTGGCTGCCCGCGGCGCTGGACGCCCAGTTGCAGCGGGATGCCGCACTCACGCACTTCGAGTACGGCATCCTCTACGCCCTGTCCCGCGCCGAGGACGGGCGGCTGCGGATGAGCACGCTTGCCGGGTACGCCCACAGCTCGCTCTCGCGCTTGTCCCGCGCGGCGACCCGCCTCGAATCGCGCGGATACCTCCGCCGTGAGACCGACCCCGCGGACGGCCGTTACACCCTCGCGATCCTCACGGATGCGGGGGCCGAGGTCCGTCGCGCGGCGGGCCCCGGCCACGTCGATCTGGTGAGACGCGCGGTGCTCGACCGGCTCACCGCCGCGCAGCAGAAGCACCTGCGGACGATCACCGCCCGCATCCTCACCGGCCTCGGCGATGAGCCCGGGTAGAGCGCGTGACGCAGGCCCGAGCCGCCTGTCGGGAGCTTCCAGGGACCCGAATCGTCGTCGTCACCGCGACCGCGCGACAATTCGCGTCCCCGCAGCACGACCGCCGGATACTCAGGCCACGGGCTGCTGCAGATCGACGATCCAGCGCGAGCCGGGACCGTCGTAGGGCGTCTGCTCGTAGATCTCGCGTGCCGGGCCGTCGAACCGCAGCCCGCGGCGCTCGATCTCGGCGACGAGCGCCTGCCACGCGGCCTGAATGCCGCTGAGGTCGGCCGCGTCGAAGCGGGTGGAGACGGCACGCGGATGCCGCGGCACCACCGCGCGCTCGAGTTCATCGGGCACGGGCGCATCGCCGATCTGCTCCGCCGCCGCGGCGATCATGCCGTCGTCGACCGTCGTGTAGACGGCGACGCCCGGACCGACGCGCGTCGCACCGGCGGCCTCGATCAGCGCGCCGACTTGCTGGAACATTCCGCTGATCTCGCCTTCGATCTGGGACATCTCGTCGACCTTCGCCGACAGCTGCACGATCGTCAGCTCGGGCAGCGCAGTCTCGGTGTACTCGGACATGGGATTCTCCTTCTCGATCGATCGGAGTCTCGTCTCGACCTCGTGCAGGCGCTGCCGGTCCGCATCGATCTGGGCCGCGAGCTCGACCCGCCGCTCGCGCAGGAGCGCGGCGACCTCGCTCGACGACATTCCGTCGTCGAGCATGCGGCCGACCTGCTCCAGCGTGAAGCCGAGGTCCTTCAGCGCGACCAGTCGATTCGCGCGGTCCAACTGCGACGCGCCGTAGGAGCGGTACCCCGAGAAGGGGTCGACCCTCTGCGGACGCAGCAGACCGAGCCGGTCGTAGTGACGCAGCATCCGCACCGAAACGCCGGCGAGGCGGGCGAACTCTCCGATACTCAACATGGTGATCCCAGGCCACAGTCTGACACCGTGAGAGGGTCAAGCCCCGGCGGATTCAACCGAGTGCGCCTCGTTCGTTGTGACGCTCTGAGCACCTCGTGCAGAGGCTGCCACCGAACCCTGCTCTTGCGGCCGCCGACGAACTGCCTGGCCGCGCAGAGCCGGAAACGATCGTTTTCGGCAGGCCGGCCGAAACTAGGTTTCATGTATGGCCCTGATCAAACGACCGCACCCCGACCGGTTGAGCCGCCCCCTTCATTCGGTCCGGACGTTCTGTGAGTCGTCGGTTTCCATTTGATGGGTGCACTGTCGAGCGTACTCGGCTGGGGGTAGGTAG